>DASWHX010000108.1:0-69901 GCA_036397995.1 Cyclobacteriaceae bacterium | reverse complement strand
GGCAATGTTGTGTCATCCTCCGGAACTGCTCTGACCAAAGAGCAGATAACGCTAATAAAAAGATACACGGAGAATGTCACCATTTTGTATGATGGTGATTCTGCCGGTTTGAAAGCTTCGTTAAGAGGCCTGGATATGCTGCTGGAGGGAGGTCTTAATGTAAGGATTGTGGTTTTGCCTGATGAAGATGATCCTGACAGCCTTGTCAAGAAATTGGGTTCCAATGAGATGAAGGAACTCCTGGCGAGTGATAGCCGGGATTTTATTTCTTTCAAGACGGAACTTTATGCCCAGGAATTTGCCAATAATCCCGTTAAGAAAGCTGAAGTTATCAGGGAGATTGTTGTAAGTATTACTAAAATTCCTGATCCCGTAAAAAGGGCTGTGTACATAAAAGAGACTGCCAAAAAATTAGACCTGGATGAAAGCATTTTAGTTGCAGAGCAAAATAAGATTCTCATTCGGGAACGCAGGGATAAATCAAAGCGGTTGGATTCTAATCAGGATGTTGAGCCGACGCAGTATCCGGATATCCATAACCAGGATGAAAGTATTTCCCAGGATGATAAAATTCGTTTTCAGGAACGTGAAGGAATCCGATTGCTGATTACTTACGGTCATTCGGAACTGGAAAAAGAATATAAAGCCTATGACTACTTCTTATCAGAACTGGATGAAATTGAATTTAAGACACCGGTTTATAAAGAGATTCTGGATATTTATAAAGAACAATTAGCTAAAGGTAATTTAATTGATATGCAATACCTTATGACTAACGGCAATGAGGAAGTTCAGCGAGAAGTGGTGGATTTAACAACGCTTAGATATGAGGTGAGCCCTAATTGGTTTGGGCATAAAATTCCAGTCCCTGAAGAAAGCGAATTACTGCCTAATCTTTTCTATCATAACATTCTTCGATTAAAATTCAGGCTCAACGGAAAGTTATTAAGAGATAAACTCAAAAACCTTAAGGATGAGCCAGACCCTGGCAAGCAGGAGAACCTACAGAAAGATATTGCAAGGTTAAAGTCCGCGGAGAGAGAAATTGGGAATCTTTTGGGCATTGTAGTAAATGATTGAGACATAAGCCTGTGAATTTCAATAACCTGGAAAATCTTCGTATTTTTGATAAAATTTCAGACTTTGATGAGTGACATTAAGTTAGATAAGATTGAGGCGGCCATTGAAGCAATTCAAAATGGTGAAGTGATTATTGTAGTAGATGATGAAGACAGGGAAAATGAAGGTGATTTTATTTGTGCGGCTGAATGCGTCACGCCTGACATTATAAATTTCATGGCCACACATGGAAGGGGACTTATTTGTGCTCCTCTTATTGAAGAGCGATGCGAGGAATTAGGTCTTGAGCTGATGGTAGGAAGGAATACGGCATTGCATCAAACTCCATTTACTGTAAGCGTAGATCTCCTTGGTCATGGCTGTACCACAGGAATATCAGCCAGCGACAGATCAAAAACAGTGCGTGCACTGATTGATCCGGAAATTAAACCGGAGGATCTGGGCAAGCCGGGTCACATTTTTCCCTTGCGTGCAAAGAAGGGCGGAGTGCTCCGGAGAACCGGACACACAGAAGCTGCAATTGACTTTGCCAGGTTGGCCGGTTTCAAACCGGCAGGAGTGTTAGTGGAGATCATGAACGAAGACGGTACCATGGCCAGGTTACCAGATTTAAGAAGAGTTGCCAATAAGTTTAGCCTGAAACTGGTTTCAATAAAAGATCTTATTGCATACAGGCTGGCCAATGAAACACTGATTAAGAAGGAAATTGATGTGGATATGCCAACGACTTTCGGGGATTTCCATCTTACAGCCTACAGACAAACGAGCACCAATGAAATTCATCTTGCACTGACGAAAGGTTCCTGGAAAAGTGATGAGCCGGTTCTGGTGCGAGTTCATTCATCCTGTGCTACTGGAGATATTTTTGGTTCGTGCAGGTGCGATTGCGGCAACCAGTTGCATAAAGCAATGGAAATTGTTGAGCGTGAAGGGAAGGGGGTTGTCTTATACATGAATCAGGAAGGAAGAGGAATTGGTCTTTTGAATAAATTGAAAGCTTATAAACTTCAGGAAGAAGGACTTGATACCGTGGAAGCGAATTTGGAATTGGGTTTTAAAATGGATCAACGAGATTATGGGGTTGGCGCGCAAATCCTAAGAGATCTGGGAATTACTAAAATCAGACTTATATCTAACAACCCTACTAAAAGAGCAGGACTAATCGGGTATGGCCTGGAAATTGTAGAAAATGTACCTATAGAGATTGCTCCTAATCAGCATAATGAAAAATATTTGACCACCAAGCGCGATAAAATGGGGCATACTATTTTGAAAAAATAGCCATGAATAAGATAGCGGGACTCCTAATCGGATTTTGCCTGATTGGTTCCCTTTCGCCAGCGCAGGATTTTCCATCAGAATTCTGGCATCCTGGGAAGATGGTACTAATTAGTGGCGATACAATTTCCGGTGAAATAAAATACAATATTGAAACTGACCTTGTGCAGATTAATGGTGAAGGGCGCCTGATGACTTACAGTTCCAGAAAGATTTTTTATTTTGAAATTTTTGATGTCACTATAGAGAATTACCGTCAGTTTTATTCCATTCCCTATGATCTTAAATCAAATTATAAGACTCCAACATTGTTTGAAGTTATTTATGAAGGCAAGGTAACTCTTTTAGCCAGGGAATCCATTGTGAATGAAACTTCCCATTATAATTCTTATTACTGGTCGGGCGGTACTTATACGCGTCAGGTTCTCAGCTATGACTATTTTATCTTACGAAAGAACGGGGAGATACAATATTTCAGTAAGAAATACAGAGACCTCCTTGATTTACTAAAAGACAGGCAGCGGGAGATCAAAGAATATATTAGAAAGAACAATCTTAAGACCGATGAGAAATCGGATCTTGCCCGAATCTTTGCCTATTACAATGCCCTGCTTGACGGCTGATTAACAGGGAAAATTAAATTATCCACCATTTAATCCTTTTCCTTACTTTTGGGAATGGAAAAGAAACGCCCGCTGATATTAATTTCGAATGATGACGGAATTACCTCCATGGGAATCAGAAATCTGGTTAATATAATGAGCGAAATAGGGGAGGTTGTTGTTGTTGCACCTGATGGGCCTCAGTCAGGGACGGGTCACGCGATAACGGTGGGCAATACATTAAGACTCGATCCGACGGATATTTTTGGAGATATACCTGCCTATGAATGCTCCGGAACTCCGGCGGACTGTGTGAAACTGGCCAAACATTTCGTTTTAAATGATCGCTTACCCGATGTTGTAGTAAGCGGAATTAATCATGGAAGTAATACCAGCATAAGTGTATTATATTCGGGTACTATGTCGGCCGCTATTGAAGGCGCAATTGAGGGATTTCCAAGCATTGGTTTTTCTTTGTGTGATTATTCTTCAACTGCTGATTTTTCTCATTGCAGAAGGTATGTAAAAGAAATTACTGAAGAGGTCTTGAGAACAGGATTACCGAAAGGAGTTGCACTTAATGTTAATTTTCCTCCAAAAAGAAATGAAAATATAAAAGGAATAAAGATTTGCCGGCAAGCGCGGGCCAAATGGCAGGAAGAGTTTGATTTGCGCTATGATCCAAACGGAAGACGATATTTCTGGATGGCCGGTAATTTCGTAAATTTTGATAAAGGTGAAGATAATGATGAATGGGCGATAGCAAATAATTTTGTCTCCATCGTTCCTTGTATGTATGATTTAACCGCTCATCACGGCATTGCATTTCTTAATGAAGAGTGGGAAATAATTACCAGAAAGTAATCCGGTATCTGGCGAAAAGATTCACGGCAAGCGCAGATCTATCAAAGGATTTTCCATAGCCGGGAATGGAATATATTTCCACGAGTCCGGGATTATCATAAGAATCCATAAAACGTACTCTCAATTTAAATCCCAAATATAGTTGTGCAATTATCCGGGATTCGGAAGATATTACAGCTTCATACCAGTTTGCTTTCAAACCCATGTTTTCTTCGAAATACGGGTTGAAAGTATTACTATCGTAATAAATCAGGATACTTTCATCAAACTCAGTGGCTGCATACCGGGCTCCGATATATAAATTGTTCTTTGGATTTACAGGTAATTTGAAATCGAATCCGATTCTCCAATAATTTCCTTTGGCGTAATAATCTGCATTGTCGAATAAATCCTTTGGCGTTAACTCCGCCATTCCGTATTCTCCGGCAATTCTGTACCGCCCAAACATGATACCCAACTCACCTTCGTATTTTTCTTGTGAATCTGAAAGGTAACTAGCGAATTTCAGGTAATCAATACTCAAGTCAACAGAGAAATGATTCTTTATGGAATCCGTTTGTCCAAAAGATTCGGCTGCAATTAATAATAGCAGAATACTACCTGTAAATCCTGATTTCAGTTTCATTTGAGATGCAAGGGGTTTCACATACTATTTTCACCGAATCATATGAGTGAGCTGAAACAACAATTTTTTCCATAATAAACCGAAGAATGTTAATTTGATTTTCAACCCTGCGTAAATATTCTACAGTAATAGTACCCGTTTCTTCCGAAATGGTAATATCAAATTTCGTCATTGTCGTATTAATATCCAGAGGGAACCGGAATGTTGTGGCAGGTTCTGGAAAGGTAAATGGATTATGACCAAGCGGTTGAACCTGTTCAATGAGAGTTTCCACCGGTTGATTTAGCGTATCATAAAAGCCAATGTTAACAAAAGGCTCATACTGAGTTAAATCCAAAGGAGTATCATCTTCCTTACAAGCGGTCAGAAAGAAAACAAAAAAAATGACAGCAGCAATTTTGAATATTTTCATCAGTATGGGTCTACATCAAAAATCAGACTGGTTTTTTTAAAGTCTTTGTTATTTTGAATTTCGCGTCCTATCTCCAGAATATTTTTCTTCACTTTATCAAGATTCACTTTATCGCGCTCTAATTTAATATAAATTTCTCTCAGGTATTTGTTTCTTATTTTTGATATCATCGGTTCGGCTGGTCCAAGAATCCTTTGAAGACCAAGTTCCTGAATTAATCTTATAGATAGAGCTTTTGCTGCCTTTTCACAAATAATTAACTCGTCATGGCGGACAATTATTTTAATAAGCCTGACAAAGGGCGGAAATCGGAATCTTTTTCTTTCATTAATTTCAACATTCACCATTCCTTTATAATTGTGATTTACAATCTTGTTCATCAGGGGATGTTCGGTATTATTAGTTTGAATAATAACCAGTCCTTTTTTATCACGCCTGCCTGCGCGGCCGCTAACTTGCGTAGCTAATTGAAATGTTCGCTCATAAGATCTGAAATCAGGAAAATGCATCATCCGGTCAATATCCAGAATACCCACCAGGGTTACTCCATCGAAATCCAATCCTTTGGTAACCATTTGTGTTCCCACTAATATATCAATTTCTCCCGTTTCAAAATCTTCAATTATTTGCTCATAACTTTTCTTCTTGCGGGTTGTATCCAGGTCCATGCGCTGAACTTTAGCGTTCTGAAATAGCATGCGCAAATCTTCTTCCAGTTTCTCAGTACCATATTTAACAGGATGTAATGATCGTGAACCGCATACAGGGCATTGCATTACAATATTCTCCTTATATCCGCAATAATGGCACCGGAGATCTTTGCTGTATTGATGGTAGGTTAGCGAAACCGTGCAATTTTTACATTTGGGTATCCATCCACAATCCTCACAAACAAGATGCGGTGCATATCCTCTTCTGTTTTGAAAAATAATTACCTGCTCTTTAGCCGCGAGGGCCTGGCCAATTGCGTCGAAAAGAGGCTGGGAGAACTCTCCGTGTACAAGCTTTTTCTTTCTTTGCCGAATCATGTTTACAGGAATTATTTCCGGAAGCGGTGTATTGGTAAATCTTTCTGACAAAGTTACGAGTCCGTAGCTTCTATGCTTCGTATTAAAATATGATTCAATAGAAGGTGTAGCGGAGCCTAAAAGAATTTTCGATTTGTGAAATCCGGCCAGAACTATTGCGGTGTCCCTTGCATTATACCTCGGAGCCGGGTCAAACTGCTTGTAAGATAATTCATGTTCTTCATCCACTATTACCAGTCCAAGGGATGAAAAGGGAAGGAAAACAGAACTTCTGACTCCAACAATAAAAGAAAACTTTCCATCCTGGATTCCCTTCCACACCTCCACTCTTTCATTATCAGAAAATCTTGAGTGGTAAACTCCCATCTTATCACCAAATACTTTTCTTAGCCGGCTTACAATTTGTGTTGTTAAAGCAATTTCCGGGAGCAGGTATAAAACCTGACTACCATTATCAAGCGCTTCTTTGATCAATTGAATATAAATTTCTGTCTTGCCGCTGCCGGTAATTCCGTGAAGGAGCACAGTATCCTTGCTTTCAAACTCTTGTAATATTAGATCCAAAACTTTTTGTTGATTGTCGTTAAGAATCACATTTTTCAAATCTTTGGAGAAGGTCTCCAGTCGGGGAACCGTTACTTCAAATTCATCGAAAATCTTATTTTTTATCAAAGTTTGAAGGGAAGAGGATTGTGGTAAATCAGACTTGTTCATTCCTAAAACATTAAGTTCGGGAGATTCAAAAATATCCACTGTTTTCAGGTACATCAAAACAATATCCAATTGTTTACCCTTCTTCTCCAGGGACTTCATTAATTTCTCCAACACTTTCTCATCCAGGTGTTCACCTGTCAATCTTATTTTTTTTATTTTCTTAGGTTTGTATTTCTCTTTTATGCTTTCATAAATCAGAATCGCGTCTTTCCTTACCAGGCTTTTTATGATGGAATGAATATTTTTTGTATCCGTTAGTTCGTGAATCCTGTCATAAGGTAGAGAGCGGTCGGTAGACAATGCATTTAAGACGGAAATCTCTTTTTCAGAAAATTCATAGTCAGAAAGGTCTCTGTCAAACTCCGGATGAAGCTGAACCAGAGATTCACTGCTTAGTTTTAATCCTGAGGGGATGGCAACATTTATTACTTCACCAATTGTGCACATGTAGTAACTCGCTATCCATTCAAAAAGTTTGAATTGAAAATTATTGATAGAGGGAGTTTCTTCCAGCACATCATGTATAAGTTTCGCTTCATACTTTGCGGGAGGCAGATTGTGAATCTTCCTGATTACACCTGTAAGGATTTTCCTGCTGCCAAAAGGAACAATTACCCGTGATCCAATCGAAATTTGATTATTTAAAAGGAAAGGGATGCGATAAGTAAAAAGACCGGGAACAGGTACTGGTAGAATAATGTCAGCAAAAAGTGTTTCTCTCTCTTCCGGCGCATCCATATTTAGCTGAAACTTCTTCACAAATCAGGAGTGCGATTTGATTATTTTTAAATTATCTTTCATTTGTTCCAACGCTTCATCAGGATTAGTAACAGGAAGTTGACATGCGTGGTTTTGACACACATAAATCATTGAATTTTTACTACTTGTTTCCCTGTTGGCTAGAAGGGGAATTTGGCTTTTCGCTTTCGTGCCTGCAATTACCTTATTCGGGAAATACTCCTTTCTGACGGCCTTTCCTAATTTTTCAAAATCCTTTCCGACAAGTGCCACTTCGGAGGTTGGATAAACAAGATAACTGTATAGGAGCGCCCAGTTTGAGGTATATTCTGTCTCAGATTCCATTAGGTCAATCAAACTAAAAGTCATTTTTTTGGCCAACGCGATATATTTTCCATCCCCCATTAATGCTCCCAGCTTAAACAGGGCGTTAGCCATAATCGAGTTTGAAGCCGGGATTACATTGTCAAGAATCTCTTTCTTTCTCGCGATCAAATCCGAAGACTGTTCCGAAAAATAGAAAAAGCCATCTGCCGGATCATAAAACTTCTCATATGCAATCTTCACAAGCTGCAAAGCGAAATCCAGCCACTTCCGGGTAAATGTAGATTGATATAATTTCAGGTACATCTCAATTGCGCAGGAATAGTCTTCCAGAAAACCGGCTGTACCTGGCTTCCCGTCCTTCCATGAGCGGAATAATTTGCCATCAATGAATAGCTCATTCATCAGGAAAGTGCCGTTCTTAACAGCGTGTTGCAAAAATACTTCATCACCGGTTGCATCATAAGCATCAAGCAACCCTGATGACATTAGCGCATTCCATCCTGCCAGAATTTTATCATCCAATCCTGGTCTTATTCTTTTATTTCTTTCTTTCAGAAGTCGCGATTTGAATTCTTCTATTTCTTCCTGATCTTCCTTAGGCACACCCTGATTTCTTAGTAATATATTTGTCCCTTCCCAATTGCCTTCAGGAATGACTCCGAAAAATGCCGCAAATTTGTTAGTATTTTTATTTGCTATTCTTTCAAACTCCTCCCATTTCCACACGTAGAATTTACCTTCAACGCCTTCACTATCTGCATCAAGAGCCGAGTAAAAGCCGCCGCTACCGTGAGTCATTTCCCGGCTGAGCCATGCAAGGGTTTCATAAAGAATTTCTTTGTACCTGTCAATTTGGGAAAGGGAATACGCTATTGCATACAGTGACATTAACTGACCATTATCATAAAGCATTTTTTCGAAATGAGGAACATGCCATTTTCTATCTGTACTATACCTGGCAAATCCACCGCCCGCCTGGTCGTAAATTCCACCATCTGAAATTTTGTCGAGCGTAAAGAAGAAATGGTGCAGAGCTTCATTATTTTTAAAAATAAAAGCAAAATGAGAAAGAAACTTCCAGGTTCCCGGCATTGGAAATTTCGGAGCCCTCGACATTCCTCCAAATTCTTTATCAAATTTTGAAGAGAGATTTTGATACATTTTTTGAAGTTTCAAAGTACTAACTTCATCATTGTATCTAAGTCTGAATTTATCAAGTTCAGATCCTGTAAGCGCGGTTGCAATCTGGTTGGCGGAAGAATCCATCTCCGCTTTGTTGTTTGCATAAACCGAACTTACCTTCTCCAGCAGTACCAGGAAATTTTCCGGTGGAAAATAGGTGCCGCCATAAATAGGTTTTAACTCCGGTGTAAGAAAGATAGTAAGCGGCCAACCACCATGACCGCCCATTGCCTGAACAGCTTCCATATATATCTGATCGATGTCAGGCCTCTCCTCCCGGTCCACTTTTATACAGATGAACTTTTCATTCATCGCCCTGGCAATAGTTTCATTTTCAAAGGACTCTCTCTCCATAACATGGCACCAATGGCACGAAGAGTAGCCGATACTGAGAAGAATTGGTTTGCCCGTTTCTTTAGATATTTTGTGAGCTTCTTTGTCCCAGGGAAACCATTCAACAGGATTGTAGGCATGCTGAAGCAAGTAAGGACTGTTTGATTTTATTAACCTGTTTGCTTTCTTATTTGTCATTCAATTGCTTTTCCAGTTGGGCAATTTCAACTTCTAAATTTACTTCACCAGAAAGTTGTTTGAGTTTTTCCAAGGTGTTAGTAAGGAATTGCAGGTGAGATTTTGTTTCAGGATGAAAAGGACGATGGTTTAGATCTTTCCTGATTTCACCCCATTTATTAATAAAGTCAAGTAAAGCATCATCCATAAAACCTTTACAAAATTTTTCCCATATATAATTCATTGCCTGATGAGATGGATGAATCAAATCATCGGCATAGAATCGATAGTCCCGGAGATCATCCATCATTATCTCATAGGATGGAAAATAATGAATGTTGGGCAACTCAGTTTTCAAAGTATCACTAGTGATTCTTAATATTGCTTTACTGATTGAATTTATTTCGAGCGTATCCCTAACATGTCTTACCGGGCTAACTGTCAGAAGAATCTGAATTTCCGGATTTGCTGCCATAATTGATTGGTAAGTATGCATAAATACAGCAAGAATTTGCTTTTGTGACAACATTCCTTTGTTGAATTTTGATGCAGGAACTTTATGACAGTTGGCAACAATTATTTTGTTATCCTTTCTTGTGTAGACTACTGCGGTTCCAAAAGTAATAATTAACCATTTTGCCCTTACCAGGTTCTTCTGAAGTTGATGGAGTGAGTGGGAGATTTTTTGCTGAAGTTTGATTCCATCGGTGTCGGATATCCTGGAGTGGAAATCAAAGTTTGAAAAAACTCCATCATGCTGAAGATATGATGCCTGATCAGGCAATTCTTCATTGAGCGCATAATCTATCACTTTGCAGATGGAGTAAGGGTTATAAATTATTCCTGCCGGGTTAACCAGGCATGATAGTTTATTCAGGATGAGCCGTTCGCCATGGTTATCGGCAAAGCAAGATCCTAGGCTTACGATAGTGTCTTTAAGGCCAATCTTCTCGGTTGAAGGCGGGAAATTAAGTTCCGTTCTGAACATGATTAAAGTTACTGAAAATGAATACAAACAAAAAAGCCGCTTCCATTGAAGCGGCTTATAATTTATTTTTTTCTGTAACTTTATTCGGCTGCTACTTTTACTGTAATACTGTGTTTTACTTCTTTGTGCAAATCAAGTATTATTTCGTAATCACCTACTTCCTTTATTTGTGATTTGAATGTAATATCTTTTCTATCAATATTAAATCCTTTATCTTTTAATGCGTCAGATACCTGGATGGCTGTAATACTTCCGAAAATTTTTCCTTTTTCACCGACTTTTGCTCCAAGTTCAATTGTCATTTCTCCAATCTTACCAGCCAGTTCTTCTGCATCTTTTTTAATTTTTTCAGCTTTATGCGCGGCCTGCCGAATGTTTTCAGCAATCATCTTTGAATTTGATTTGTTGGCTACAATTGCAAAGCCATTGGGGATCAGGTAATTTCTGCCATATCCTCCTTTAACGGTCACGATATCATTCTTATATCCCAACCCTTTGATGTCGTCTTTTAAAATAACTCTCATTTTCTTTAGGCTGGTTTACTTTAATGAATCGGTTACGTATGGAAGAAGGGCTAAGTGCCTGGCTCTCTTTACTGCCTGTGATACCTTTTTCTGGAATTTCAGACTTGTTCCGGTTAATCTCCGGGGAAGAATCTTTCCCTGGTCATTAACAAATTTCAAAAGAAAGTCAGGATTCTTGTAATCGATATATTTGATTCCGCTCTTCTTGAACCTGCAATATTTGCTTCGGTTTTCTACCCTGTTTAAAGGTTCATTCATTAAGGTCATAATACCGGCTCCTCCTTAACTTCACTTTTCTTGTTGAATGCACCTTTTCTTCGCTTTTCATTGTAAGCAATAGCATGCTTATCTAAACTGACTGTCTGAAATCGCATTACTTTTTCATCTCTGCGGTATTCAATATCCAACTTCTTAATTGTCTGTGGTCCTGCCTCAAATTCAATAAGATTGTAAAAGCCAGTGGATTTGTGCTGAACGGGATAAGCTAGTTTTTTTAGCCCCCACATTTCTTCATTAATAATTTTAGCACCATCATCCTCTAAAACCTTTTTGAACTTTAGGACAGTATCCTTCATCTGATCCTCAGACAAAACGGGAGTTAAAATGAATACCGTCTCGTAATTTTTAAACATTTGTTCTTCTAATTTTGGTTTTAAAATGAGCTTGCAAAGGTAGCCAAATTCGAAAATTAATCAAAGAAAGGGTCTTTTATTTCACGGTGAAGGCCTTTTTACCCATTAAGTAGCCATCGGTATAGATTTCAACAGTATGGTCACCTGCATTGTATTCACTACCTTTTTCATATAAGAAGGTCACTTTCTGACTCGTATTATCAAATAGTATATCTTGCTTGAGAGTATAAAATTGTTCTTTTCCATCAATAAGGAAGGTTCCTGCTCCCCGGGCTACATCAAAATACACCTGGTTATTTGAGTCGATTACCCTGAGCAGAATTTCTTTGCCTTCAATGGGTGCCACATCATTTTTAGCAATATTAAATTCAATCTTAAGGTTTTCGATTTGTCTCTTTCTGAATGAACCTTCCCTTTCGCGGCCACCATCTGAAACCGCATAAATTGCAATATTGCTGGCCTCCAGTCTTGATGCAACGGCAACCTTCTCCTCTAATTGTTCTTTGTTCTGGTTAAGTTCGGTTATTGACTTGCTGAGTTCATTTTTTTCTGTTTTAAGAGTGGTATTTTCGGAAAGCAATTCCGTATTCACTGTTTTAAGTTTCGTAATTTCTTCATCTTTTGCCAGCAATAATTCGGCATATCCCTCCGTCTTATCTCTCAACTCAGCTATTAATCTCCGGTTAGCGGTCCGCGTCTGCTGCAATTGGTTTCTTTCTTTTTCAACCTCTATTTTGGCTTCTGTTAATTCTTTAATGTCACCACCCAGCCTTTCAATCTCAGCAATTTTTTCATCAAGCTCCACACTTATCTCTTCAAACCGGGTCTGCGCCGCACTCAGCTCATTCGTGTAATATACTTGTAACTCCTCCCTTTCTTCAGACTCCAGATACCATTTTACTCCATTAACAATAGCGATAACTGCTATTATACCAATTATGATAATATTTCGTTTGGAAGTTGATTTTTTTTCTTCAGTCATTATATGAAAAAATGATTGGCCAAAATTACCCTATATTTCATTACAATTACAATTTGAGAATTAAAAATGCGTCTTGACGCTGCATATTGGGAGTATCACTATATACATGGCACTACAGGTTGGGATGCTGGAAGCATTACTACGCCCATAAAGGATTATGTTGATCAATTAACAAATGGAGACCTCCGCATTTTGATTCCAGGGGCTGGAAATGGTTATGAAGCAGAATACTTGTTTAAGAGTGGATTTCAGAATGTTTTTGTTTT
Organism: Cyclobacteriaceae bacterium; assembly: GCA_036397995.1. GTDB lineage: Bacteria > Bacteroidota > Bacteroidia > Cytophagales > Cyclobacteriaceae > DASWHX01. Next base: position 57,149 of record DASWHX010000108.1, on the reverse strand, counting down.
GGATTTTGCACGCACACCACTAGAAAATTTTCGCAAGCGGGTTACTGAATTTCCCACAGAGAATTTGATTCAAACAGACTTCTTTACCATAAGTGGCCAGTTTGATTTAATAATTGAACAAACTTTTTTTTGTTCTTTCGATCGGAATTTACGTCAACGTTATGCCGAAAAAATGTTTGATTTGCTGATTCCTGGTGGAAAGCTGGTGGGTGTATTATTTGATAGTTTCCTGAATGCCGATTATCCTCCTTTTGGCGGCACATTGGTTGAATATAAATCCTATTTTGAGTCACTATTTGCTTTCAGGATTTTCGAAAGATGCCGTAATTCTATAAAACCCAGACAAGGAACGGAATTATTTATGATTCTTGAGCGGAATCAAAACTCCAAAATATAATGTTGCTTGGTAATATCGGGCTTAAAGAATACAAGGCCGGCTTCAAATACATCAATGGTGAGAGTTACATAGGGACTTTTCTTGATTTCGTTCCAGGCGCGCTCCATCCCGGAAGACCAATGGATATCCGCAATTACAAACAGGGATTCATCATGACTTTTTTTAGCCAGTTTGTTGAAATACCTAACCGTAGATTCGAACGTATGGTTGGCGTCAATAAATGCAAAGTCAATTTTTGATGAAAATGCGAGATATTGAGATAGAGTTTTTTCTAATTCCCCAGTCCGGAGTTGAATATTCTCACTACCAAATTGTTTGAATGAATGTTCTGCATATTTTGCAATATTTTCATCACCCTCAAAAGTAGTAAGCCTAATCTGTTCATTACCTAAATACATGTAGAGCGTATTTATGCCTAATGAAGTCCCCAATTCCACTACTTCTTTTGCTTCTTGCTGACGAATCAATCTATAGAGCAGCTTTGAAAGTTTGGGATTTGAGATGGATGTTCTGGCGATTTGTGAGATAGTGCGCTGATTACCATGAAGTATTTTGGAACCTGATCCAAAATCATTGATTTTAATAATACTATTATCATTCACCAGGGCTTCCCGAATCTTTTCTATTCTCTCAAATTCAGGATCAGGATACTCTGATTTAATCACCTGGGTATATAACTCATACACATAAGGAGAATGAAGAGAATGCTCTTCAACGGCATTCAACCAGTATTTGATATATCTCGACAGGGTACCTAATTCCAAGGTTTCTTAGTTAGATCGGAATGGTGCAATCATTGTAAATGCAGGAATCGCAACGTCTACCTGCAAACCATCGACAACTTTCTCCATCATATAAGTTCCATACATTTTACCAATTCCGGAACGGAGGTTGCATCCTGAGACATATTGGTGAATCTGGCCAGGTTCAAGAATTGGCTGCTGGCCAACAACCCCTTCGCCTTCAACTTCCCTGCGAAGTGAGGTTACATCAATTATTTGCCATTTGCGACGGAGTAGTTGCAATGTATATGGACTGTTATTTTCTATTGTTACCCTGTAAGTAAATACATAATGATATTGGCTGGGACTGGAATACTCGGGCTGATATTCAGTTTCAATACTTACCTTGACACCTTGGGTTATTTGGGTAACCATAATCAAAATTAGGAATTTTGTTTATTTTACACACTAAGATTAATAAAGTTCTGATGGTGAATATAACAAATGGCCGCGTAAATGGATGTTAAGATTGAATCAAGCTGGAAAGAATTGCTGAAAGGAGAGTTTGAAAAGGAATATTTCAATAAACTTTCGGATTTTGTTAAAGATGAATACTCCCGTCATATTGTATACCCCAAAGGAAGGGAGATTTTTAATTCTTTCAATCATTGCCCATTTGACAATTTGCGAGTAGTGTTATTAGGGCAGGATCCTTACCACGGTCCAGGTCAGGCTCATGGGTTGTGTTTCTCAGTTTCGAAGGGAGTCAAAATGCCACCATCCCTGGTTAATATTTTCAAAGAAATTAGAAATGATTTGGGAAAAGAAATTCCGGCGGACGGAAATTTGGAAAGATGGGCTGACCAGGGAATTCTTTTATTGAATGCAACGCTGACTGTCAGGGCGCATAGTCCGGGATCTCATCAAAATAAAGGCTGGGAACATTTTACTGATCAGGTAATCAAAGTAGTTTCTGAAAGAAAAGAAGGCGTGGTTTTTCTTCTTTGGGGCTCTTATGCGCAGAAGAAAGGTGAGGTAATTAATAAGAACAGACATTTGATTCTTTCCGCTCCACATCCCTCACCATTTTCCGCGGATAGAGGATTTTTTGGGTGCAACCATTTCAGTAAGACCAATAATTACCTTGCTTCCAGAAACCTGAAATCCATAGACTGGTAGAATTAACGAATGAGATTAAAAAATCGCCGCCACCGGATTTTGGAAAGTATTCCTTTATCAGGATCCAATGAGAGCCAAATAAAGAATGCTTTTCCCACAACATGATCTTCGGGCACAAATCCCCAATAGCGGCTGTCTTCACTATTATGCCGGTTATCACCCATCATAAAATAATAGTTTTGCTTAAATGTGTAGCTGTTAATTTCTTTCCCGTCAATAAACACTTTACCACCTTCAATTCTGGCGTCATCATGATGCTCATAGTATAATATTACATCCCCATATTTGGTAATGTTGTCTGGAGTTAGCTGAATGGCAGCTCCTTTTTTCGGCACCCAAATCGGGCCGTAAAAATCAGCGTTCCATGGAAATCTGGCAGCATCCGGGAAGATTCCGGGGTCCGATTCACCCTGCTTGCGTTCATATAGTCTCACTTCTTTGATGAATGGCAGGGCAGCCAGTTCTTTTGCTGTTTCCGGTGAAGTATCAACTACATAAAATCCCTGACCTTGAAAAATATCAGTAATGTCATATCGATCAAATATCCGTTGATTGATTGGATCATCGGAGACAACATAATATTTAAATTGCATCAGTTGAGGATTTTCAAATTCTTTTCCATTCACAAAAACCAATTTGTCAATTATTTGCAGCGTATCACCGGATGCGCCAACGCATCTTTTGATATAGTTCGTTTTCAAATCAATAGGATAATTGAATTCTACCGGATAATTGAATACTACCACATCCCCTCTTTTTACATTTGTAAAACCGGGAAGCCGGTACTGAGGTAACTGAATCCAATCTAAATAGGAGGGAATGTTGGTCCCCCAAATTTTTTGATGAGTAAGAGGTATCTGTAACGGAGTTTTTGGGGTTCTGGTCCCATAATGTACCTTACTTACAAACAGAAAATCTCCTACCAAAAGGCTTTTCTCCATGGAAGGAGTAGGGATCGTAAAAGCTTCAAGTATTAGCCACCTGATTATAGTTGCCGCGACAACAGCGAAAACGATCGCATCAACCCATTCTCTTACCTTTGATTTTGGTTTTTTATCTTCAGAATCTTTATCCTTTTTCTTCCAGAATTTTAAATCCATTCTCTTTCAGTTATTAAAAAATTATAACGTAATAATTCCATTATTGTTGAAGGCCCCAAAGTAAGTTTAAATATTTAAGAGATCATCCATTCCCATTGGACCTTTTTTACCACTTATCCATTCCACAGCACTAATTACTCCTTTAGCAAATCCTTCTCTGCCATATGCTTCATGGGTTAATGCAATTTTGTCTACATCAGAGGAGTAGCTCACTTTGTGAGTTCCGGGTACTTCACCCTCACGAATGGCTTCAATGGGAATTGTATACGGTTTATTTTGATTCAAAGCCCATTCCTTATATTCTGTGGTGTTCTGCAGGATATTATTTGCAATACTGATTGCCGTTCCGCTTGGAGCATCTTTTTTGTGAATATGATGAATTTCTTCAATTGAGATTTGATAACCCTTTCTCTCCATTATACCAGCTACTGCCTTGTTGATTTTGAGAAAGAGATTTACCCCTATACTAAAATTGGAAGCATAGAAAAAGGTTCCATCCATCTTTAAACAATGGGCATCTATTTCAGATTTCTTATCAAGCCATCCGGTTGTTCCGGAAATTACCGGCAAGCCCAGATTAAGACATTCGCGAATATTTTCAAATGCAGAATTGGGGTTTGTAAACTCAACAACGACTTCACCACTTTCCTTTTTTAATTTATTCAGATCTCCATGGAAAATAATTTCTGAAATAGTATGATTTCTTTTGATCGCTTCAACTTCTACGGCTTTTGCCATTTTTCCGTAACCTATCAGAATTATTTTCATTTGAATTTTAATACTAGTGAAACTCCCGCATTCATTTGCCAAGGCACACTGGAGTCGACATATGGTTCAAGTTTTAAAGCCAGTTCATCATTTACATCAAACTCTTTTAAATATGCATCCACGTGAGCATCAACAATATTTAAACCATACCACATAAATGTGTAGATAACAGTTTGATCTCTATCTCTTCTATAGCGCTGAATTAGTTGCTCCAATCTTCTTGTTGAAACCATTAGAGTTCCTGGCTGGCCATTCAATCGTTCAAAGTGATCAACCCGGAATATTTGCAATCGCTCGTTATAAAAATTTGCCAAGGAGATTCCCAGAACAAGTCCCCCCCACACTATTGGCATTTTCCAATATTTTTTATTGTAGGCCTGTCCAAGACCGGGCATTACCGCGGAAAGAAGAGCTGCGCGGGAGGGGTCAAAAAATCGCTTTGCCTTAATCTGTTCAATGTTGAGGGAATTAATAGCGACGGAATCTCCAACATAAACAAGCGTATCCTGTGCCCGCAAAGCCTGGCTAAAGCAAATAATGAAAATTAATATAACGAATGGTTTACCGTACATTCAGTAATTCCAGAATTCTTTCCAAATCATCGGCGCTTAGGTAAGGAATTTTGATAGTGCCTGATTTGCCTTTATGATCTATTTCAATTTTCGTTCCAAAAAAGGACGACAGTTTCGATTCAATCCGTACAATATCTCCATCCTTACTTTTTCCTTTTTTACTTTCTTTAGAATCACTTCTCTTATTTAAAAGCCTTGCAAGTTCTTCCACTTTTCTAACGGAAAGATCATCACTGATTATTTTTTTATAAATTAATAGTTGTGCTTCCACATTGTTAATTGTAATTAATGCCCGTGCATGGCCCATACTAATTTTCTTATCTCTTAGACCGGCCTGAATATCGGGTGGAAGTTTAAGCAGCCTCAGGTAATTGGTGATAGTAGACCGGTCTTTACTAACCCTTTGAGCTAACTCTTCCTGGTTCAGATTACACTCATCGAGTAATCGTTGATAGGAGAGGGCTATTTCCATGGCATTTAGATCTTCTCGTTGCGTATTTTCAATTAAGGCCATCTCCAGCATCTGAGTGTCGTTTGCTTTCCTAACGAAAGCCGGGATGGTGTCTAGTCCGGAAATTCTGGAAGCCTGCAATCTTCGCTCTCCGGAGATGAGTTGGAATGTTCCGTCCGACATTTCCCTAACGGTAATGGGCTGAATGATTCCCTGATTTTTGATAGATTCTGCAAGGGCATTTAATGAATCTTTATCAAAATCAGTGCGGGGTTGAAATGGATTCGTTTTAATTTTCTCAATTTGAATTTCATCAATTGACTTTCCGGCAAGTTGTGGTGCCTTCCTGGGAATGTCTGCCTCAAATGAAGAGGAGTCGCTTAACAGAGCGCCAAGTCCTCTGCCCAAGGCCGTTCTTTTACTGGACTTTTTGTTTGCCATTTGTTACCGGAGCGTAGCCGTTTTTATTTATAATTTCCTGGGCCAGGTTGAGGTAGCAGATTGATCCCCTGCTTTCAACATCATGGGATATTACCGGCAATCCAAAACTCGGAGCTTCGCTAAGCTTCACATTTCTTGGAATGATTGTATCAAATACCATAGACTTAAAATGTTTCCGAACTTCCTCCACAACCTGGTTCGACAAATTAAGCCGCGTATCATACATCGTTAACAAGATGCCTTCAATCTGTAATTTTGTATTCAGTCTGGATTGTATAATTTTTATAGTGTTCAACAATTTACCTAATCCCTCCAGGGCAAAATACTCACACTGCACGGGTATTATTACGGAGTCTGCGGCTGTAAGGGCATTAATTGTGATAAGGCCGAGGGAAGGGGAGCAATCAATAATTATGAAATCATAGTCCGGGGCTATGGGAAGGAGGCTATGTCGCATTTTCTCTTCCCGGTTATCCAGGTTTACCATTTCAATTTCAGCTCCAACCAGGTCAATATGGGAGGGAAGCAAATACAGATAATTTAAATTGGTTGCAATTACCGCGTGAGAGGCGGATACTTCATTGATCATACATTCGTAAATACTGGTTTTGACTTCCTTAGGATCAAAGCCAATTCCTGATGTTGAGTTGGCTTGCGGATCGGCATCCACGATAAGTGTTTTGTATTCCAGCGCTGCCAGGCTTGCCGCCAGGTTTATCGCGGAAGTGGTTTTGCCAACTCCCCCTTTCTGATTTGCTATCGCAATTATTTTTCCCATCAATTAAAATTAAACTGTCAGGCTTTCGCCAATTTTTGGAATTATTAAGTCGATTTTTTTTGCACTTGCCTTTTCTCTGCACGCTGCATGATCAATTTCAATAACCGGAAATGTATCAAAATGCATTGCAATAATCGTTGTTGTATTTAGCAATGATGCCGCATTCAAAGCGTCATCAATTCCCATAGTAAAATTATCACCCACAGGCAAAAAGGCAAAATCGAGATCGAATTCATCACCAATTAATTTCATGTCGGAAAAAAAACTGGTATCGCCGGCATGATAAAAAGTTTTTTCACTGGTTTCAATCACATAACCCGCGGCATTCCCGCCATAGGAACCGTCGGGCATTGAACTGCTATGAATGGCATTTACCATTTTTAATCTTCCAAAAGGAAAATGATAGCTGCCTCCAATATTCATTCCATGAGTTGAACCAATTCCTTTACTTTCGTACCAGGTAGTAATCTCATAATTTGAAATAATGGTTGCATTTGAATTTCTTGCAATGGCTTCTGCATCATAGGTATGGTCTCCATGTCCGTGGGTCAGGAGAATATAATCCGGATTTATATTGCTAATGTCTCTGTTTTTTGAAAGGGGATTTGTGGAAATGAAAGGGTCAATCAGGATAACGGCCTTTGAAAGGCTTACCTGAAAGCAAGACTGACCATAATAAACCAATTCCATTGAAAAAGAGTGAATTCAAAGATAATTTAAACTAATGAGAACAGAATGCCAAGGCTACTTGCTTTTCTTCTTTTTGGCGTCTTCTTTGGTTCTCATAGCTTCTTCAAGCTTAAGTTGGAAGACTGATTTTTTCTTGCCCTTATTCTTAAGCCGGTTTTCATCCAGAATGGCCTTAATCTTATCTTCATCAACAAATCTTCGGATTAATGCCTGCTGGCCGAAGGTTACAATATTGCTTACAAAATAGTAAAAGCTTAATGAAGCGGGAAAACTGTTAAGGACGAACATGAATATTATCGGCATAAGGTATGAGAAGGTTTTCATGGGACCTTGCACCGTTGTGATTTGGTTGTTTGACCACGTGTACAGGATAGTACTTGCTGTCATCAATATGGTAAACAAACTTACATGGTCACCATATACAGGAATATTAAATGGCAAACTAAGGATGGAATCATATGTGGAAAGATCATCGGCCCAAAGAAAAGCTTCCTGTCTCAATTCGATTGAATTTGGAAACATATAAAACATGGCAAAAAGAATTGGCATTTGCAATAACAGCGGTATGCAACCACTAAGAGGATTAACACCTACTTGCTGATACAATTTCATTTGTTCCTGCTGAGCTTTTTGCATATCATCAGGATGCTTTGCCTTTATCTCGTCCAGTTCAGGTTTCAGAACTTTTGTTTTTGCCATACTTACGTATGACTTGTAGGAGAGAGGTGCAAGAAGAATTTTGATCACCAAAACAAGTATAATAATTATAATACCGTAGTTTCCGATATAGTTTTCAAGGAAATTGAAGATAGGTATGATTAGCCATTTATTAACAAAATTAATTGGTGGCCATCCCAGGTAAATATTATCTGAGAAACCTTCTGTCACCTTCTTAAGAATTTGGTAATTATTGGGACCGAAGTAATAGGTAAACTCATTTGTTTCGCCGAGAAATTGTGCGCGATCCAGGCTTAGACCCGCAAACGCCTTTTTAACCACCGCAGGATCTGCCTCATCAACCTGTGTTTTGAGTACTGCCCGTGTAAATCCATTTTTTGAAATTATAGCCTCGGTAAAGAAATGCTGTTTGAATCCAACCCATGCCACCGGTTCCGAAATCGTTTCTTCTTCCAAATCAGCAGAACGCTCACCCAGATCATCGAAATCTCCCCGCATAGTATAATAGGTAACCGTGGTTACTATCCGGCTTTGGGTTATATCCTTCTCGAGATGTTTTAAATTGTTAACCCACAAAAGCTCCGGATTTATGTTGTCAACCAGGTTAGCCAGACCTGATGTTTCTAACTTATATTTAAGCTGGTATCCTGATGGACCCAGGGAGTAGATATGCCTAATGGTTTGACCCGATCCAAGATTTAAAATAAAGGAAACTCTTGAAGTATCGTTGTCAGCTGACTTCTCAACCTGGTAATATAATTTATATAAATCAATTACTTTGTTTCCTGTGTGAATTACCAGGCTTTTTTGACTGCTAAGGCTATCCATTAATATTAATGGCTCAAGGGAGGCTGTTTCAAATTCCTTCAGCCAAACCTGAAATGGGGTGGCACCACGGCTATTGAAAGAAATCTCAATCTGGTTATTTTCCAGCGTTATGATTTCACTTTTACCTTTTGCGGCGGGAGCGAAGATACCAAACTGATTTGCCAACTGGTTGTCATCAGGAGCAGTTTCTTGATCTTGAATTCTTGAATTGTCAGGCTCCTGTGTTTGGGATTGCTCCGGTGTTGCTGGTTGAACAGATTCTGTTTGAGCCGGCTCTTCCTGAGGTTTGGGTTCCGGTGCAAAGAATTGAAAATATGCTATGAGTAACAGCGAAATTAATACTAATCCTATTGCTTGATTCCTATCCATCTACTATCTTTTAAAAATTAGTTTTATGGAAATCTAAAGCCGCTTTAACAAATTTAACAAACAATGGATGAGGTTTAAGGACTGTTGATTTCAGCTCAGGGTGATATTGAGTTCCTATGAACCAAGGATGATTTTTCAGTTCAATTATTTCCACAAGACCAGTTTCCGGGTTAATTCCTGATGCAATCATACCTTTCTTTTCCATCTGTTTCAAGTATTTGTTATTAAACTCGTATCTGTGTCTGTGCCTTTCACTTATTTTACTTTTCCCATATATTGAATACACTTTAGTTCCTTTAACTAAATTACACTTGTATGCGCCCAATCGCATGGTGCCCCCTTTCATGGTTATCTTCTTCTGATCCTCCATTAAATCAATAACGGGATGTTTGGTTGCGGGTTCAATTTCCGTTGAAGCGGCGTCAGATATTTTCATAACATTTCGAACAAACTCTACTACCGCGCATTGCATGCCAAGACAAATTCCGAAGAATGGAATCCCGTTTTCCCTTGCATACCGGACGGCTTCAATTTTGCCATTAATACCGCGTTCACCAAAACCTGGCGCCACAAGAATGCCGTCAAGATCCTTAAATAAATGTTTGCATTTCTTTTTTGTGATCGACTCTGCATGAATGTAATTAATTTTTACCCTGCATTCATTTTCAGCACCGGCATGAACAAAGGATTCTGCTATCGACATGTATGCATCGGGAAGCTCCACGTATTTGCCAACCAGGGCAATATTCACTTCACTTGTTGGATTTTTATGCCTGCCAAGGAAATCTTTCCAGTCTTTCAAATCCGGTTCAGTGCCGGATTTCAACTTCAATTTCTGTAAGGCGCGCTCAGCAAGTTTCTCTTTAGACATTAAAATAGGGACGTCATAAATTGTTTCTGCATCCAGCGCTTCAATCACATCACTCAATTGAACGTTACAAAAGAGTGCAATTTTTTTACGAATGTCGATTGGCAATGGGTATTCTGACCGGCACACCAAAATGTCCGGTTGAATTCCGGCTTCGAGAAGCTGCTTAACAGAATGTTGTGTGGGCTTTGTCTTCAGCTCTTTTGCAGCTTTCAGATAAGGAATTAATGTTAGATGAATTGAAATCACATTGGTTGAACCAAGCTCCCATTTTGTCTGACGTACCGCCTCTATAAAAGGAAGCGATTCAATATCACCTACGCATCCGCCGATTTCTGTTATCACAATGTCATACTTGCCGCTCTCGCCCAATTTCAAAAAATTAGTTCTGATTTCATCGGTAATATGTGGAACCACCTGAACAGTTTTTCCTAAATAATCACCCTTGCGTTCTTTTGTAATTACATTGTTGTAAATCCTGCCCGTGGTTACATTGTTCTCCTGTGATGTGGTAACCTTTAAAAATCTTTCATAATGACCCAAATCCAAATCTGTTTCAGCTCCGTCATCGGTTACATAGCACTCACCATGTTCATAAGGATTCAAAGTTCCCGGGTCAATGTTAATATAAGGATCGAATTTCTGGATAGTTACCGAAAAGCCTCTTGCATGTAATAATTTACCAAGAGAAGCTGAGATAATTCCTTTCCCTAAAGAAGATGTAACACCACCGGTTACGAAAATATATTTGGTTGAAGCCATAAGTTTGGACTGTAACTTATGGGATACAAAGTTATACTATTTGATGCAAAGGTCACTATGGAACGATGATAATTCCATAAATCAATTATTATCGCTATCAAATTAGCATTAAACCTTCCTAAAATTATTAAATTACCTGGTAAATCGTACCTGCCTTCAGGGTTACACTAAGTTGGAAATAGGTACTAATAAATGTAGGCAACTCTATTTGATTTACTAAACCCCCAAAATTAATTGAACAGAAAAACCAGGAATTCGGCTACAGTTATGATATTACTATTTCTGAACTTAGTGTAGATAGCGGCGGATCTCATGAGATCTCCCTGGTTTATCAATTTGAAATCATAAACAACCGGAAAAGAACCAAAGCGAAAGGACAAATTTATTCCTTGCCCACTTTTAACTCGAAATCCTTCTGGAAACGTTAATCTAAACCCTTTTCTTTTTATTTATTGTCTTAATTTTGAGTTTGAATATTCAAATGCAGTTCAAATCTTATATTTCCGGTAGTCCAATGCTTTCCCTGGTGGCGGAAGTTGCTTCCGATGAAGGTATAGAAACGTACGTTGTTGGAGGATACGTAAGGGATTTGTTGTTGAAAAAAAATGGGAAAAACGGCAAAGATCTGGATTTTGTTTGCATTGGCAGCGGAATTGATCTGGCGAAAAAAGTGAAAGCTAAATCGGGTAAGGGGTCATTGGCCACTTTCAAAAACTTTGGAACGGCAATGCTAAAAATTGAAGATCAGGAACTTCAATTTGTTGGTGCCCGAAAGGAATCCTACAGGGCAAGCTCAAGGAAACCAATTGTGGAAGATGGTACCCTTGAGGATGATCAAAACAGGCGTGATTTTACGATCAATGCCCTGGCAATAAGTTTAAACGAAAATGATTTAGGTACTCTTCTGGATCCTTTTGGTGGTATAAAAGACTTAAAGAAGAAAATCATTCGGACTCCGCTTGATCCGAAAATTACTTTTTCTGATGATCCTCTGAGAATGATACGGGCGATCCGGTTTTCAGCGCAATTGAAATTTGATATTGAACCCGATACTTTTGAAGCCATAATAAATAATGCGGAGCGAATAAATATTGTTAGCCAGGAGAGAATTACAGATGAATTAAACAAAATTATTCTGAGTGAAAATCCTTCCTATGGATTAAACCTGTTGTATGAATCAGGCCTTCTGAAAATAATTTTTCCTGAAATTGTTGAGCTGGCCGGTGTAGAAATTATTGAGGGACTGGCTCATAAAGATAATTTCTATCACACCCTTAAGGTGCTTGATAATGTTGCAAAGTATTCTGATGACCTTTGGCTAAGATGGGCCGCTATCTTGCATGATATTGCCAAGCCGGCAACAAAAAGATTTGACAAAAAAGCAGGCTGGACATTCCATGGTCATGAAGATAAGGGTTCGCGAATGGTGCCTGGAATATTCCGAAGGTTGAAACTACCACTGAACGAGAACATGAAATTTGTGCAAAAACTTGTAAAGTTGCATCTCAGGCCGATTTCATTGGTAAAAGATCATATAACTGATTCCGCTTTGCGCAGACTTTTGCTTGAAGCCGGAAAAGATATTGACTCCTTAATGTCTCTTTGCAGGGCTGATATCACCTCAAAAAATGACATCAAGGTGAAACGGTATCTGGCTAACTTTGATAATGTGGAACGAAAAATGCAGGAAGTGGAAGAAAGGGATAGAATTCGCAATTTCCAACCTCCTGTAACAGGCTTGCAAATAATGGAAGTCTTTGATATTAAACCTGGTAAAGTAGTAGGTGCAATAAAAGAAGAAATTAAGGAGGCAGTAATTGAAGGAAAAATTAAGAATAATTTTGAGGAAGCTTACGCCTATATGATTAAAATAGGAAAGCAAAATGGTTTAAAAGTCAAAAAATCAGGAAACATAATTGAACAATAAAATGAATAGAATAGTAGTAATACTAGTAATGATGGTAATTTCTTTGAGCGGTTTTTCACAGACAGGAAAGCAGGATTATGAGAGATTCAAAAAAGTATATGATAGAGCGATGAAATACAACGACTTTCCGGTGGCTAAAAATGCATTATATAATATGCTGGCAGCTGATCCCGAAAATGATTCGGTACTTTATACGCTGGCGTATTATTATTTTGATTCACAAAGCTATGCTTCTTGTTTAATGGTTTGTATGGATATCATTGCAAAGAATCCTAATGAACTGGGAATTATTGAAGCGATGGCTGTATCATACGAAAATCTTGGCTTACTGCAAAAGTCGCTGGAGGCTTATGAAAAACTGTATTTATTAACTGATAATATCAATTCACTTTATAAAACCACATTTATTCAGTTCGAATTGAAAAGATATGATGAATGTGAAACTAATATTGATATTCTTTTATCAAAAAAGGAAGTAGATGAATTAAAGCTTGTTTACACTTTTGAGGAAAATAAGCAGGAGGAATTTCCCATGAGGGTGTCAGTTTTGAACCTGAAAGGAGCTCTCCTCATCCAACAAGGCGATACAGTAGAAGCAAGAAAAACTTTTGAAGAAGTTTTGGCGCTGGCTCCCAACTTCAAATTGGCTAAAGAAAATTTGGCATCTCTTAAATAATTATCTGGCTATGCAACTTCTCAACATCAGTGTAGTCTATTAATTCAAATGATAAGTGGATTCCCCGATGGGTAACGATTATGTCAATATCCACCAGGATCTGGTGGATGCCTGTTTAGCCGGAGATGAATCTGCTTACAGTGAATTATATAAATTATACAGTAAAGCCATGTTCAATGTTGCCTTGCGTATTGCAAGGGATAGTGATGATGCTGAAGACATCCTTCAGGATGCCTTTGTCAGTGCATTCACCAATCTTCACTCATTTAGCGGAAAAGCAACATTCGGAGCCTGGCTAAAACGCATTGTTATTAATAAGGCCATAAATCATTTGAAAAAACAAAAAGCCAATTTAGTGGAACTTTCAGTTGATTATGAATTGGAAGACAAAGTGGAGAATGAGCCGGATATGGAATTCAAAGTGAAAACAGTACAAAAAGCCATTCAGGAATTGCCTGATGGATACAGAGTGGTATTAAGTTTGTATTGTCTGGAAGGATATGATCACAAGGAAATTGCTCAAATTATGGGAATATCTGAATCAACCTCAAAAACTCAATATCTGAGGGCAAAACAAAAAATTGTAGATTTAATTGGAAAGGAGAGAACCTATGAAAGATAGATTTGAAAAATTTGTTTCTGAAAACAGAGAATCTTTTGATTTGGAAACGCCCGGCGATAGAGTATGGAAGAGAGTTCAGCGTGAAATTTCGGGAAAACGCGCGAGTACTTCCGGCTTCTGGATGTGGAAAGCGGCAGCTGTGTTTTTCTTTTTCTTATCAGCATTTTTACTACTGAATGATTTTTTAATTAATTCTGAACGCGCCGGCAAACTTACCGGTAACACCGATCAGTTTATTGAAACGGAAAATTATTATACAAGCCTCATTTCCCTCAAAGAACAGGAATTGGATAATTACGCCGACAATGTCGACTTTGATTATATGGCTCAATTAGGGAATCTTAATGCTATCTACCAGGTATTGAAAACCGAATTAGAAAAAGATCCCAGCCAGCCGGTGATTGATGCCCTGATTTTGAATCTGATTTCAAGGGTAGATATACTTAACAGGGAATTGGATCGGTTGGAAAAAATGCAGGAAGATGAAGCATTAGAAGAACGGCCTGCAACAAAGAGCTAGAGCATTTCTTCCAGGTTAATCTCTTTATTTCTTGAATCCTGAACCTTGCCTTCCGAACATTTCAGAATTCTGTTCGGATACTTCTTAATGAAGTAATGATCATGGGTAGCCATCATTACGGCAGTTCCGCTATTATTTATTTCCTGAAAAACTTTAAAAATACCTTCGGAAACAGCAGGATCAAGATTACCCGTTGGTTCATCGGCGATGAAAATTGCAGGTTCATTAATGAGGGCCCTGGCAATTACTACGCGTTGTTGTTCACCTCCTGACAGTTGATGAGGCATTTTGCCCGAAACGGCTCCTAACCCAACTTGCATCAAAACATCGGTTGCCCTGGATTTCATTTTGGAATTGTCTCTCCATCCGGTGGCCTTCATTACAAAATAAAGGTTCTCAGCAACAGATCGGTCCGGGAATAAATGGAAATCCTGGAATACAATTCCAATCTTTCTGCGTAAATATGGAATATCCTTACTCTTGATTTTCCTGATATCATATCCTGTAACTTCAATATCACCCAGTCGAAGAGGAAGATCGGCGTACAGAGTTTTTAGGAGCGATGACTTACCACTTCCGGTTCTTCCAACCAGAAACACAAATTCTCCTTTTGCAACCTCAAAGTTGATATCTTCAAGAACAGCTTTTTCGTCCTGAAAAATTGTAGCATTTTGTACCCGGACTACGGGATCGCTGGAAAAGCTCATCACTATACTGATACCTTCTCGTTTGCCTTCTTATGATCTGCAAGAAACTGCGCCAACCCTTTGTCGGTAAGTGGGTGTTGTAAAAGACCGGTAATTACTTTGAGCGGGCAAGTGGCCACATCCGCGCCAATTTCAGCACATTGAATCAGGTGCATAGTGTGACGAATGGAGGCTGCCAGAACCTCAGTCTTATATCCGTAATTGGAATAAATCAAGACAATCTGCCCAATCAGGGCAACACCATCAGAGGAGACATCATCCAACCTGCCAATAAAAGGAGAAACGTAAGATGCCCCGGCTTTCGCTGCCAGCAATGCCTGTCCTGCAGAAAATATGAGCGTACAATTGGTTCTAATTCCTTCTGTCGAAAGATACTTGATGGCTTTCACACCTTCCTTTATCATGGGGACTTTCACCACGATTTTGTTATCTATCTTCGCCAATTCGTGTGCCTCCCTTATAATGCCATCAAAGTCTGTAGCTATTACCTCCGCGGAAACATTATTATCAACAATATTGCAAATCGCTTTGTAATGTGCCTTGATATTATCCTTACCCCGGACACCTTCTTTGGCCATTAATGATGGATTCGTGGTTACTCCATCCAAAACGCCCAAATCAAAGGCTTCCTGAATTTCTGAAAGGTTTGCAGTGTCAATAAAAAACTTCATATAAGTCTAATTTAGAGATAATGTACAAAGCTATAAAAAAATCAAAAAGGAGGGTGAATCGGGGTAGTTAATTAATTTCCACTTAAAGAAAAAGGCAAACGAAGCATCACACCGCTACAACCATCTACCCTTGCTTCCGTCAGGACCTGGGGGAGTTCGACAGGAGCTAGTCGTACCCGTTTGCCATCACAAAGGTAATTCATCCATTAGATCAATAAAAATTTTGGTTCATTTTCCCATTTGGTGAACTTAATTTCTTCTTTTTCTATTGTGTACTTTAACTTTGTCAGATTATGAAGACACTTGTTTTATCCGTTTTAATTACTACCGGTGCGACTTTTATTCTAATATCCTGTGACAAGAAGACTGACCTGGTTTCGCTACCTACAAGGTCTGTTACTATTACTGGTGAAGTTCAAAATATTCAGCCCGGATTAATTCTGCTGGAGGAATTTGTTCTTCAGAGTAATTCATACCTCGTATACGATACAATTCCGCTGAACCAGAATAATACATTTTCCAGGGAAATTTATCTTTCAAATCCAGGTTTTTTCCGGTTGAATTTCTTCAATAAACAGTTTATTACTGTAATTCTGGATGAAGATGATATCCACGTTGCTGCGGATGGGGGAAGTCAGAATGGAATTAGTCAGATAACCGGATCTTCTGATGTTGAAAAGCTCCGCGAGATAGCAACTTTGGTGGAAGAATATCGCCAGCTTGAATCTGAGTTGAATCAGGAGTATGCACAGGCTGTTGCGGTTAATGACTCTGAAAAAGCCCAAAAACTCACCGGGGAGTACATGCTTCTTCAGGGTGAAAAAACTGAAATGATCAAACAGGAAATAGAGCGAATGGGAATTTCTTTAGCTACGGTACAGGCTTTAAGTCTGATTAATAAGGATGAAGAATTTGAATTTTTCGACAATGTGGTGAGCAAACTCATTCAGAAATATCCTAACGTACCTTTCGTACAGAACCTGGCTAATGAAGTGGAAAGGTTAAGAGCTGTGGCTATTGGACAGATGGCGCCGGAAATCTCTCTCCCAACACCTGAGGGTGGCATCTTCAAATTAAGTTCTTTGAGAGGTGATTATGTGCTGATAGATTTTTGGGCCGAATGGTGTAAGCCGTGCAGGATGGAGAATCCAAATGTGCTGAGAGCTTATAATCGTTTCAAAGATCAGGGATTTAAAATTCTGGGTGTATCCCTGGACAGGAGCAGAGATAAATGGCTCAAAGGTATTGCCGAGGATGGATTGCCCTGGAACCATGTTTCTGATTTGAATTACTTTAATTCAGAAGCGGCCCGGGCCTACAACGTTTCTGCAATTCCATTTTCAGTTCTTCTGGATCCGGAGGGAAAAATCATTGCAAAAAACCTTCGTGGCAAAGATTTGCATACAAAGCTGGAAGAAATATATGGCAGGGATACAAGCGCTCCCGGCAGGTAATTCTACTTTATTATTTTTTTTTCGATAAAAAAGCCATCCAAAGAACCAGATAATCACAACGTGGAAGATCGCAAAATGTTCTTCTGATAATTTTGGCGATTGCTCTACCCGTACTGTCCCGGTGCAAATTAACCTAGGTGTGACTTTCAATTTCCTGCTTAATTACCAGGGCAGCTATTTCCATTTCTTCTTCTGAAATAGTTAATGGCGGCGATAACCTGAAACTCTCCGGACAACTAAGAAACCAAAAACAAATAACTCCATTTTCCATACAACCTTTTACAATTTTTTCCACCGTTTCACGGGAATCAAACTCCAGGGCAAGCATTAAGCCTATCCTTCGAATTTCATTAATTTTCGGATGGTCCAGAAGTTCCTGCAATAGTGCGCCTTTTTGTTCAACAGGATCAATTAATTTTTCATCAAGTAATACACCAATGTTTGCGGCGGCGGCGGCGCAGCTAACCGGGTGTCCACCAAAAGTTGTTATATGTCCCAGCATGGGGTCATAGGAAAGCTTAGCCATAATTTCTTTCGATGAGATAAACGCTCCAATGGGCATCCCACCACCAAGGGCTTTAGCCAGGGTTAAAATATCAGGTACGATGCTATAATGCTCGAAGGCGAACATTTTACCGGTTCTTCCGAATCCGGTTTGAATTTCATCCAAAATTAACAAAGCTCCGGTTTTGGAACATTTATCACGCAATTTCTTCATAAAAGAATGACTGGGTATTCTTACTCCCGCATCTCCCTGAACAGTTTCCATAATGACACAGGCTGTTTTATTATCTATTAGCTCCAGATCCTCTTCGGAATTGAATTTGAGAAAGTAAACTTCCGGAAGCAGCGGCCGGAATGCGGATTTCTTTTTTTCATTTCCTGAAAAAGAAAGCGATCCATGCGTGCTTCCATGATAAGATTTGTGGAAGGCAATAACTTTTCTTCTGCCGGTAGCGCGTTTAGCGAGTTTAACCGCTCCTTCATTAGCTTCAGTGCCAGAGTTCACAAAGTAAGAACAATTCAAATTCGCGGGAAGAATGGAAGCAAGTTTTTCGGCAAGTATAATCTGTGGAAGTTGAATAAATTCTCCGTATGGAGTAATGTGCAGGTGAGTATCTGCCTGCTTTTTTATGGCTTCAACAATCTTTGGATGTCGGTGGCCTATATTAGTAACAGCAAGTCCTGCAACCATATCCATATATTTTCGTCCCTGTCTGTCGAATATATATAATCCTTCGGCGCGTTCAATCTCCAGTCCAAAAGGATGAGGTGAAGTTTGTGCCTGCAATTCAAAGAAAGTTTTCCGAGATGTGGTCATTGCTGCCGGATTAACGTTCCAAAATTTGGTTTTTTCGGCCTGGCCCAAATGGCAGGGCAATCCGTTTATTTTCTATTTATCACTTTAATTGCCGCTCCGACAATATTCTCAGGTGATAATCCGTATTTTTTCAAAAGATCCAGAGGTTTACCACTTTCACCGAAAGTATCCTGGACAGCAACCAATTCAAGTGGTGTTGGCCTTTTCTGCGCCAGGAGCCTGGCAATACTTTCTCCCAAACCTCCATTCATTTGATGTTCTTCAGCAGTTACGACGCAACCGGTTTTAGCAACAGAATCAAGGATTGCTTCTTTATCCAGTGGTTTTATGGTATGTATATTAATCACTTCAGCACTTACGCCTTTTTCTGCCAGAATAGCTTCAGCTTCAATGGCTTGCCACACCATGTGGCCGGTTGCAAAGATGCTCACGTCTGATCCTTCTATCAGTGGCAGTGCTTTACCAATTTCAAACTTTGTCTCAGCCGGGATGAAAATTGGCCATCCTGGTCTGCCAAAACGCAGGTAAACCGGACCATAATGTTCTGAAATTGCAAGTGTAGCTGCTTTGGTTTGGTTATAGTCACATGGATTAATCACCGTCATGCCCGGAAGCATTTTCATCATTCCTATATCTTCAAGAATCTGATGAGTGGCTCCATCTTCACCCAGGGTAAGTCCCGCGTGAGAGGCGCAAATCTTTACATTTTTTCCAGAATAGGCAATGGATTGCCGGATAGTATCATAAACCCTGCCTGTTGAAAAGTTGGCAAAGGTACCTGTAAAAGGAATTTTTCCGGAAGTGGCTAAGCCGGCCGCAATACCCATCATATTAGCTTCAGCAACACCGGTTTGGAAAAATCTCTCAGGAAATTCCTTCTGAAACGCATCCATTTTTAAGGAGCCGGTGAGGTCAGCGCACAGGGCTACGATCTGGTCATTACCTCTGCCTACCTCCAGTAATCCTGCTCCAAAACCTGACCGGGTATCCTTTTTTTCGGTGAAAGTAAATTTAGTTTTCAATACGGTTTGGTTCACGGTAGTTGGTATTAATAGTCTCCAATAGTTTCTTCAAGTTGGGCAAGCGCGCTTTCCAGTTGTTCATCATTGGGGGCAATGCCGTGCCACTTATGACTTCCTTCCATGAAATCGACTCCCTTTCCCATTACTGTAGTCATCAGATTCAATACCGGTTGGCCTTTACCGGTGAGCGACTTTGCTTCCTCTATTTTATCTATAATGTTTTCCAGATCGTTGCCATTACTCTCAATTACATTCCATCCAAAAGCTTCCCATTTAGCCTTAAGGTTTTTAAGTGAGATAACTTCATTAACAGGACCATCGATCTGCTGACCATTTACATCAATCGAAGCAATCAGATTATCGATCTTATAATGAGCTGCAAACATACTTGCCTCCCAAACTTGTCCTTCCTGTTGCTCACCGTCACCCATCAATACAAATACAAAATGTGGATCACCGTTCAATTTCTTTGCCAGGGCGGCCCCAATCGCTGCTGATAATCCCTGGCCGAGAGAACCTGAGGCGATGCGAACCCCGGGTAAACCTTCATGGGTTGCAGGATGTCCCTGCAGACGACTATCAATTTTTCTGAAAGTCTTCAATTCTGATAACGGAAAGTATCCGCTTCTTGCCAAGACACTGTACCACACCGGGGAGATATGACCATTAGAAAGAAAAAACATGTCTTCATTTTTTCCTTCCATTGAAAAATCATTATTATGCCGAAGGTGATGAAAGTACATTGCTACAAAAAATTCCGTGCAGCCCAACGAACCACCGGGATGGCCAGACTGAACAGCATGCACCATTCTGACGATATCTCTTCTTACCTGGAAGGTCAGGTCTTTTAGTTTTTGGATTTCTTTTTGATCAATCATTAAGTCAATATTTGATTGGTGTGGTCGCCGGTTTTGACCTTGTCAATAATTTTTTCAATAATTCCTTTTTCATTGATGATGAATGTAACCCTGGCGGTTCCCATGTATTTCCTTCCGTACATCGACTTTTCCACCCAGGTTCCATAATGGTGATGAACTTCTTTTTCAATATCAGCAAGGAGAGTAAACGGTAATTGGAACTTTTTAATAAAATTTCGGTGAGATTTTTCAGAATCCGAGCTTATTCCGATCACTTCATATCCCTTTTTTCTAAGCGCACTGTAATTGTCTCGCAGGTTACAGGATTCCGAGGTGCAGCCGGGAGTATTATCCTTTGGATAAAAGTATAATACAATTTTCTTTCCTTTATAATCTTTTAAACTTACGGTTTTTCCGTCCTGGTTTTTTATTTTGAAATCAGGGGCTTTGTCCCCAACATTTAATGTCATCAGGTCTAAAGTTTAGTTTGGTATATACTTTCATTGCCAGCCTTATCGGTAACCTTTAGAATTACATCACCGGCTAACCTGGTCTCGGGTTTAAGTTTCTCTGACCAGATAAGATTTTTTTTGGGATCATAATTCATTAATAGCCATTTTCCATTTACCATAGCCCTAAACTCTTTTATCCCGGACATTTTATCTTCTATAATGAATGTTAAATTATTGGAATTAACGATGACGGGCCTTATTACAGGTGGGATGGAATCGGAGGCGAGAGTATAATCTCCAAAAGTTGTTGTACTGAAGATAATTGATTTCCCGTCCCAGGATCCGCCCATATAGCCGAGATTCCCTTTAGAATCAATTGTATAAACCTCAGTTTTAGAAGGATATGAGTTCCTTGTTTTAAGTGTTACTTTAATTGAATTTTTTAGCGGCTCTGTATTTTCGTTTATGTGGAAAATTTCCTGATTATTATCATTAACGAAATACCGGGTAGCTAGAAAAACTGTATCAAAAAGGGAATTTCGACTAAAGTTGATATCAATAGAGTTGCTATAAAAGCTATATGGAATGCCAGAGGGAACCATGGCTTTAAAATTATAATATTTTTTTGAATTAGAAATCGAAACGGAGTCCACCAAAACCTTTCGCAGGTCGAAAAGAAAGACTGCCGAACCATTTCCTGTGATATAGGCCGGGTAAGCAAGGGACTCCATCCCTTTGCTAAAGTATTTCAATTGATTATTGAATAACGAATCTTTATTACACCTGATAATCAAAGTGTTCTCTTTTATTTCGGACCGAATTCCTGAAGAGATTTTGGAGGTAGACTTATATGAACCTGCAGATTTTTGACCTTTAATAAAAAATTCTACAATGGTACTATTATTATACGTGTCTTTTAATTCAAAAGTAACTGGAAGCACAACTCCCTCAGTTACCTTAATCTTTCCTTTATTGAAAGCCTGGAAAAATGGTAGTTCATTGCCATCGTCAATATAAAGCTTGGCAAAACTTCTACCGGTGTCTACTTTTTTTTGGTAATTGGTGTGAACGTTAATATGCTTCTGATCGGAAAAGGAAAAAGCGATGATATTTTGGTTAAAGACCTGCTGTTTATTAATAAAAACCTTGAATGTGGGGATCCCGGTTCTGAAGAAGGTATAGTTTTGCCGATCATAGGCGTAAATTTCAAGTCCAATTAATCCTGAAGCCAGCAAGGTATCCGCTACCGTATATTTATCCCCTTGTCGAATCAGATCGAATTCCATCCGTCCAAATTCCCCGGCTATTCTTGAATTGATATCCAGAGTTGAGACGGCAATCTTTCTGGCTACAGGAGGTATATCATCAATAACCTCATGAAAACCGTACTCAAGTGGGTTGAGCAGATTTTGATTTTCATCGCGAAGATCAAAATGCAGGTGCGGCCCCACCGATGATCCCGAATTGCCGCTTAATGCAATAAGATCTCCCTGCCTCACAGGAAATTGATTTTGAGCCGGGAATAGATTGATTTCAAACTTCTGTCGTTTATATTGCTCTTGCCTCACAAATTCTGCTATTTCATCATTGAAATTATTAAGGTGGGCGTACACCGTAATATTGCCGTCAGCATGTTGAATATATAAAGCATTTCCATATCCCGATCCTTGCACTGAAATCCTGTTGATGTATCCATCAGCCGCGGCAACAATAGGTAAGCCGGTTTTGCCTTGTGTGCGAATGTCGATTCCTGTATGGAAGTGCGTATTACGCAACTCTCCCATTGTTCCGGCAAGCGTATTGGTTTGATTGGGGAATACCGGGAGAATATATCTTCTGTAATCCGATTCCCCGTTGCCATTTTGCGCGAGGATCGGAAAATAAATAAGAACCAGGAAAGAGAGACACTTACTTAACTTCAAAATCCAACAATGTTTTATCTTCAAGGAATGCTCTTAATCGATTTCCAATTTTTACCGGTCCAACGCCTTTTGGAGTTCCGGTAAAGATAAGATCGCCGATTTTCAACATAAAGAATTTTGAAATGTAAGTAATGATCTTATCATAACCGAATAGCATCATGCTGGTATTACCCTTCTGTTTAAGTACTCCATCAATTTCCAGTCCAAATTCCAGATTATCCAAATCTTTAAAATCACCAACAGGGTAAAACTCAGAAATAGGCGCTGAATGGTTGAATCCCTTGGCTATAGCCCAGGGTAATCCTTTTTCCTTTGCCTTTTCCTGTAAATCCCTTGCAGTAAAATCTATACCGATCCCTATTTGGTCAAAATAAGTTCTTGCAAATTTTGATTCAATATTTTTTCCGTTCTTACAAATTCGTAAAACAATCTCTACTTCGTAATGAATATCCTTGCTGAAGTCAGGATAGTAAAAAGGATCATTGTTACGCAGCAAGGCCGTATCCGGTTTGAAGAAAATAACCGGATCATCGGGAGTTTCATTTTTTAGTTCCTGAATATGCTCGGCATAATTCCTGCCAATTCCAAAAATTTTCATAAACAAGGTTTAGTTCACAAAATTAAGGGGATATGTGGATAATAAAGTAAAACCTCAAGATTTATATCATTTAAAAACTTTTAATCAGCAAGGATTATTATTTTTGAAATCAAATCAACAAGAATGATAAGCAGATTATTTTCTGGGGCGCTGATAATTTTAGGAGTATTTAGTTGTGCAAAAGTGCCGGTAACCGGCCGAAGTCAGCTTAGCCTCATTTCATCCCAGGAGCTCATGATCATGAGTTTCGAAAGCTACAAAGAGGTTATTGCAGAAAGTAAATTGTCGCAAAACCAGCAACAGGTGGATATGATTAAGAGAGTAGGGACGCGGATCAAAGATGCGGTGGAAGTATATTTAACCGAACAAGGATCTGCAAATCAGCTTCAGGGTTTTCTATGGGAGTTCAACCTTATTGAAGATGACACCACTATAAATGCCTGGGCTATGCCGGGAGGGAAGGTTGCATTTTATACGGGTATCCTGCCCGTATGTCAGGATGAGCTGGGAGTTGCCGTGGTAATGGGACATGAGGTTGCGCATGCAATTGCTAATCACGGTCGTGAAAGGATGAGTCAGGGCTTGCTGGCGAACCTGGGTTTGTCAACCTTGTCAATGGCAATGGGACAAAATCCATCGCTAACCAATGATATATTTCTGCAATCTATTGGAATTGGAACGCAAATGGGAATGTTGAAATTTTCCAGGAACCACGAGTCGGAGGCTGACCATATCGGGCTCATATTTATGGCAATTGCCGGCTATGACCCACAGGCCGCACCCGCTTTTTGGCAAAGAATGACTTCCGGAACAGGGGGACAGCCGCCGGAATTTCTTTCCACTCACCCATCTCATGAAAGAAGGATTTCGGATCTGAATGCCTGGATGCCTGAAGCTATGGGATATTACAAAAAGAATTAGACCTACTTCTTAAATCCACGAAGTTTTATTTCTGTGATTCTCCGCTTTGTATCAAGAGGAAAATCTCCTTTCATAATCCAATCGTAGTACTGGGGTTCCTGTTCAAAAATGTCAGTTACTTTTTTGCCCTTGTGTTTTCCAAAATTAAAAACTTCAATGCCGTTATCATCAAATGCCAATCTCCCGGCAAGGTCTACTTTATTTGAAATGGTAAGCTTATGGAGTACTTCCATGTCATTCTCCAATTGGCCAAGAGGATTCCCGAGCAAGTCCGTCACTTCATTACCAGAATACTTTTGTACCTGGGCTTCCAGAACTTCCAGACTGGCCAGAGTATCTGCTGATGCATTATGGGCGTTAGCCAACTCTTTGTTGCAATAGAATTTATAAGCGGCAGTTAAGGTTCTCTTTTCCATCAGGTGAAAAATTTTCTGTGCATCGACTATTTTTTTCTTCCTGATATCGAATTCTACTTCCGCCCGGAGAAACTCCTCAACGAGCATGGGTACATCAAAATTAATTATGCTGAATCCTGCCAGATCTGTCCCCTCAAGAAATTTGGCCAGGTTTCGGGCGATCTCCTTGAATGAGGGTTTACCTTTAATATCCTCATCATATATTCCATGAATAAGACTGGATTCAGCAGGGATTGGAATTCCAGGATTGATTAAATATTCCTTCTTTTCCTGTTCATTCCCTGGAAAAATTTTAATTAACGAGATAGAAATAATTCGATCCTGGGAGATATTGACCCCGGTAGTCTCTAAATCAAAGAAGGCAATGGGATTTCTGAGATTAATAATCATTAAGAAGTAATTTTTTGAGCGATTTCTTTAAGATTGAGCTCACCAAAATTTCCTGAACTCATCAGCAAAAGCACAAAAGTACCGCTAAGAGAATCAAGCTGAGCTTTAAGGTCGCTTGAATTATTGACAATTGCCAACTTTTCATTATTGAATGAGTTCTTTATTTCTTCTGATGTCAGCGGGTTTAATTTCTTATGCAAGGAAGTTTCCTGATTATAATAGACAATGGCTTGGTCAGCTTTATTCAGGGAATCTTTATAATTCTTTATAAATTCAGAATTCAGACTGGAATAGGTATGTAATTCAAAACAAGCGATAAACTTAATACCAGGATGTTGCTCCCTGACGGCATCCATGGTGGCCAATACTTTTGAAGGACTGTGGGCATAATCCTTATATACTGTTGCTGATTTTGTCTGAGCCAGCACTTCCAGACGGCTGCTTGCTCCCGTAAAACTACCCATTGCCTGAAGAAATTCTTTGCTTGAAATACCAAGCCGGCGTAAAACAGCCTGGGCTGCACCCATATTTTGCATATTATGCTTACCGAAAACCTTTACCGGGAAAAGTTCAGTCTCGTCTTTAATAAAAATATTTCCATTTTTTGTTTCGAATGGAAATGATTTATATTCAATTGAATTTACATCCACCCGCTGTTTAATCCCAATCATTGATGTAAGACTGTCTTCTTCACAATAAAATAGTGATCCTGCCTTTGGAGTGGCATCAGCAAAATCTTCAAAAGCACGTAAGTAGGCTTCCTCGGTGTGAAAGATATTCATATGATCCCAGGCAATCCCATTAATAACTCCGATATGGTGTTTATACTTCATAAATTTTGGAGTCTTATCCAGGGGTGAAGAAGCATATTCGTCTCCTTCCAGAATAATTACAGGTGCATCAGAAAGTTTTACCCAAGAATCAAGCCCATCGACCTTTGCCCCTATAACATAATCAAATTCCTTCTTATAATAATTTAAAACGTGAATGATCATGGCAGTGATAGTAGTTTTACCATGACTTCCGCTAATGACAAATCGCTGCTTGTCTTTGGAGTGGAGATAGATAAATTCAGGGAATGAATAAATAGGGATAGTAAGTTCAAATGCCTTCTGCAATTCAGGATTATCCCTGCGGGCGTGCATCCCCAGTATAACTGCATCCAGTTTGTCGGTTATTTTTTCAGCGAACCACCCGGCTTTCACAGGTAGTAACCCTGATTTTTCCAACAGGCTTTTTGAAGGCTCAAAGAATTCATCATCAGAACCGGTGATATTTCTCCCTTCCCTGGCCAGGGCAATGGCAAGTTGATGCATAACACTTCCTCCCATCGCGATAAAGTGAATTCTATTCAATTCTTTGTTCATCTAATTTTTAATGCTGCAAAAATAAGTCAAAATAACAATAGGTGGAAAACCCGGTTTGAATGTGGATTCAGCTAAAGATTCTGTGGATAAGTTAAGGATAAAATGCTTATTCATGTGGATAGTTGGTTTCACAAAAGAATTGATTGTGGATAAGGCCCAAATCGACCAATTTTCGTAAATTGAGATGTGGATAAGTTTTGGTGTGCTGGATAAAATGTTAAGAAGATGAATAGACTGCTTATCGCAATCCTTAACTTTTTTAACCAAGTTTGAGCTCCAAAACGAACCCAAATAATCAACCCTTAGAGACGAAATGGAGCGAAAGACAAGTTCAATCCGGCTGGGATACAAAAACCCGGTCTTTTCCGCAAGTGATATTAATGAAGGAATTGGAAAAATTCCACCACAAGCCCTTGAAATTGAGGAAGCGGTTTTAGGTGCTTTAATGTTAGAGAAAGATGCGCTTTCAACAGTTATTGATATCCTGAAACCTGAAAGCTTTTATAAAGATTCGCACCAGGAGATATATAAGTCAATCCAGATACTGTTCAATAATTCTGAGCCGGTTGACATTCTAACCGTTACTAATCAGTTAAAAAGTGATGGTAAGCTTGAATTTGCCGGTGGCGCTTACTACATCACGCAATTAACCAGCAAAGTAAATTCTGCCGCTAACATCGAAACTCATGCCAGGATTATTACTCAGCAGGCCATTAAGCGCGAATTGATCCGCATCGCATCCGAAGTGCATAGAGACGCTTATGAGGATACCATTGATGTGTTTGATTTGCTGGATCGGACGGAACAATCTCTTTTTGATGTTTCTGAAACCAATATCCGGAGAAACTATGCCGACATGCGGTCTATCATGAAGGAAGCTATGGATGAACTTGAAGCCCGGAAGCACCACAAGGATGGACTAACCGGTGTGCCTTCAGGATTTACTAATCTGGATCGAATCACCAACGGTTGGCAGAAATCAGATCTAATTATTCTGGCTGCACGGCCAGGTATGGGAAAAACCGCGCTCGTCGTTTCTGCTATGCGAAATGCCGCGGTGGATTTTGAAAAGCCTGTGGCGATATTCTCTCTGGAAATGTCATCGGTTCAATTAGTTAATCGTCTGATTTCAGCTGAAGCAGAATTGGAAAGCGAAAAAATTAAAAAAGGAAACCTGGTGGAATTTGAGTGGGAGCAATTAGTTCACAAAACGGCAAAACTTACCAGTGCGCCTATTTTCATTGATGACACTCCGGCTTTAACCATCTTTGAACTAAGAGCTAAAAGCAGAAGACTTAAAGCTCAACATGATATACAATTAGTTATAGTTGATTACCTCCAGTTAATGAGCGGGGATATGTCTAAAAATTCAGGTGGAAACCGGGAACAGGAAATTGCATCTATAAGCCGGGCCCTGAAAAACCTGGCCAAGGAATTAGAAATACCAGTTGTTGCAATTTCGCAGTTGAGTCGTGCGGTGGAAACCCGCGGCGGTGACAAAAGACCTCAGCTTAGCGACCTCAGGGAATCCGGATCTATTGAGCAGGATGCGGATTTGGTTATCTTCCTTTACAGACCTGAATACTATGGAATTACTGAAGATGAAAACGGAATCCCGACTGCTTCCATGGCCGAATTGATTATTGCCAAGCACAGAAACGGAAGCCTGGATAGCATACCACTTAAATTCATTGCCAAATATACCAAATTCACAGAACCGGATACGCATTCATCATTCTCAGGAAGTGGAAGCAGCGGCAGCACCGTGACATTTGGAAGTCGAATGAATGCAGGCAGGGATGAAGATGACCTCCCCGGACCGGCACCATTTTAATTCCCCACCGAGATTTCATCCAATAGTTTTATTGAATCTTCTGAACTCAATTCACCAAGCAATCGTTTTGCCTGAGGAATTCTGTCAAGTTTAATCAAGGCCAATGCTTTGTACCACTTCGCATCATTTATTAGCGGATCATTTTCAGACTCAATAATTATATTGAATTCCCGGATGGAATCACGAGGTTTGTTTGTCAGCAGCATGCAGATACCCAAATAGAAATTCACTTCCTTATCCCCAGGATTATTGACGAGAGTATACTTTAAATTTACCATTGCTTCTAAATAATTACGCTGACTATATAATCTGAATGCTGCATATTTATCGGAGAGATTTGGATCATTATTCCAGCCGGCAGGGAGCGGATAAGCCTTCAGATAACGTGAGGCAATACCTTGCAAATTAATTTGTTTTTCCTGGTGAGGGTTGTTATTATAGAATACTGCAATCAAAATGAGAACAAGAATAATCAGGACAAAAATTGAGATTATTGATTTTTTGTTGATTACTTCCATGGTTTCAAAAGTATAAAAATAGCTTCATTGTTTAAATAGTGGGTTTCAAAATGAAGTTGACTTGCATGACCTCTCAAAATTGTTAATATTGAATACGTTCCCCCAAAACAAGATGAAATTAATAGTCTGTTAAAAAGGAATTCCGGTTAGGATATTTCTTTGAACTACCCGCAAATTCCTTAATCTCCTCCCACTATGGTATACACGAATTATTGCTTGCCCTGGATTTTGCCCCTTCAGCCGGCAGAGATTTGAGCGAAGGTATTTCTAATTCCTTACTAACATTATCACAAACGGGCTTGCTTTTCAATACACTGTTGAATACACCTATTTCATTTTATTTATGGGCCATAATACTTAAATTCGCGACCTATAAGCACTAAAAAACCTTAGAAATAAGCCCTAATCAATGAAAATACTGGTTTGTATTACTCATGTTCCCGATACCACCTCCAGAATTTCTTTCACAGAAAATAATACAAAGTTTAATACCAATGGAGTTCAGTTTATTATTGGTCCATACGATGACTATGCCCTTGCAAGGGCTGTTGAGATCAAGGAAGCAACAGGAGCCTCGCTTACCGTACTTAATGTTGGCGGACCTGAATCTGATCCCACAATAAGAAAAGCACTTGCGATTGGTGCTGATGATGCCATCCGGGTAAATGCCAATCCTGCCGATAGTTTTTTTGTGTCAAATGAAATTGCAAATGTTGCCAAAGAACATAATTATGACATGATTTTGATGGGCCGGGAATCAATCGATTTTAATGGTGGAATGGTACATGGGATGGTAGGGGAGTTGCTGGGCATTCCGTCAATTTCACCGGTTATGTCTTTGGAACTAGATGGAACAAAAGCAAAAATGGCCCGGGAAATTGAAGGGGGCAAGGAATACGTAGAAGTTGAGCTACCATTTGTCGCGGGTTGCCAGGAGCCAATCGCTGAATGGAAGATTCCAAATATGAGAGGAATTATGTCCGCCAGAACAAAACCCCTAAATGTAGTGGAACCAAAAGGAAATGTTCAATCGACAAAATTGGTTAGTTACGAACTTCCGCCAGCAAAAGGGCAAGTTAAAATGATAGATCCTGAAAATGTTTCAGAGCTGGTTAAGTTGTTGAAAAATGAAGCTAAAGTCTTATAAAGAAAGAAATGTCTGTACTCGTATTTATTGAAAGTTCGGATAAAAAAGTTAAGAAAACTTCGCAAGAAGCTGTGTCTTTTGCCGCGGCCATTGATAAGAATGCTGTTGCAATTTATTTGGGAAGTGATATCACAACTGAAGAGCTGGAAGCCCTCGGGAAGTTTGGTGCCGGCAAAGTTCTGCATGTGAATAACGATAAGTTGAATCAGGGAGTTATTCCCGCATACGCTACGGTGATTAGTGAAGCGATGAGAAAAACGGATTCAAAAATTCTTGTTCTTGCGAATTCATCCCTGGGCGCCCCGGTAGCAGCCCGTACTGCTGTGAAGTTAAATGCATCGCTGGCTTCCAATGTAACTGAATTGCCCGATACGTCAACAGGCTTCAGGGTTAAACGGAGTATTTATACGGGAAAAGCCTTTGCCGTTACTGAATTGAATAACGAATATAAAATCCTTGCAATCAGAAAAAACGCGGTCCAGTTAACAGAATCAGGAAGCAAAGCTCCGGTTGAAACTTTTTCTGTAGATTTAAATCCGGCGGATTTCGCATTGAAAATAACCGGAACCGATCAAGCTTCGGGAGATGTGTTGTTGCCCGAAGCTGAGATTGTGGTATCTGGCGGGCGAGGAATGAAAGGTCCTGAAAACTGGGGGATGTTAGAAGAATTGGCCAAAGAATTAGGTGCGGCCACCGCGTGCAGCAAGCCTGTTTCAGATATGGAATGGCGGCCTCATCATGAACATGTGGGCCAAACCGGGCTGAAAGTTGGCCCTAATTTGTATATTGCTATTGGTATTTCCGGTGCCATTCAGCATTTAGCTGGAGTTAATTCATCAAAAGTGATTGTAGTGATTAATAAGGATCCCGAAGCGCCATTTTTTAAAGCTGCGGATTATGGGATTGCCGGCGATGCATTTGAAGTTGTTCCTAAATTAACGGAGGCTATTAGAGCAAGTAAATAGACTGAGTGTGGATAAAATTAAGTTAGAGATTCTGGGACTTTCATCCAGCCAATCACAAACAGGATCATTTGCTTTGGTTTTGGGGGAGGAAAAAGGAAACCGCAGGCTGCCAATCATTATTGGAATGTTTGAGGCCCAGGCAATCGCTATTGAGATAGAAAAGATTATTCCCAACAGACCAATGACGCATGATCTTTTCAAGTCATTCGCAGCCAGCTATAAATATCAGGTTGAAGAAATTCTTATATCAGACCTGAAAGAAGGCGTATTCTTTGCCAAAATAGTTTGTTCCAACGGAAAAGGAACAATAGAAATTGATGCACGTCCCTCGGATGCAATCGCAATCGGAATAAGGTTCGATGCACCCATTTTCACATA
This sequence comes from Cyclobacteriaceae bacterium, assembly GCA_036397995.1. Taxonomy (GTDB): domain Bacteria; phylum Bacteroidota; class Bacteroidia; order Cytophagales; family Cyclobacteriaceae; genus DASWHX01. The sequence goes on along the minus strand of DASWHX010000108.1, from coordinate 25,861 downwards.
CGAAACCATCCTGGCCGAAGCCGGCATCGTACTCACGGAAGAAGCTGAAGGAGTGGCAAGTCTCAAAACTGAAATTGTTAAGCCCAAAAAACATGAAACCATTGCTTCATTAAAAGACCTTTCTATTGATAAGTTGAATGAAATTCTGAAAGAAGCCATTGATGATGAAGACTACGAGCGTGCCGCAAAAATCAGAGACGAAATTAACAAGCGTAATTAGCCTAAAATCATTCCGACAATTGTTGCTGACAGTAGTGACGCTAACGTTCCTCCTAGCAATGCTTTAAATCCAAATTCTGATAGTAAAACTCTTTGCCCGGGAGCCAACCCGCCGATACCCCCAATCTGAATACCAATTGAGGCGAAGTTTGCAAAACCGCAAAGCATGTAGGTCGACATTATTATGGATTTTGTGTCAGTTAAGACTCCGGAATTTTTGAGTGTTGCCAGGCTTTCATATCCCACAAATTCACTTGCAATAATTTTTTGACCCAGTAATTGTCCTACTAAGGTTATATCATGCGATGCGACGCCCAATAGCCACATTAATGGTGCGAATGCATAGCCGAGGATAAATTCCAAAGACAAATTATCATACCTCCCGGAAGAAAAGCCTGCAATCGCGGTATCAAGTCCGGTGGTAGTTCCAACCCAACCCAGGACATGATTAAACAACGCGATAAAAGCGAAGAAAACCAGGAGCATAGCCCCAATGTTTAAAGCCAGTTTCAATCCTTCGGTGGTGCCGTTTGCCATTGCGTCCAGCATGTTACTTCCTGCACTGTCATAGCTGATTTGAATATTTGAATCTATCGCCTGAGTTTGAGGTACAAGCATTTTTGAAATGATGACAGCACCCGGAGCGGCCATTACAGAGGCAGCCAGGAGGTGTTTTGCAAATAGTAATTGTTGTGCAGGATCATCGCCTCCCAAAAAACCGACATAGGCTGCCAACACACCCCCGGCCACCGTTGCCATCCCGCCAATCATTACAAGTAATATTTCTGATCGATTCATTTTTTCCAGGTAGGCCTTTATCATGAGGGGTGATTCCGTTTGTCCAAGAAAAATATTTCCGGCAACACTCAGGCTCTCCGCTCCGGATAATCTCAAGGCCTTGGTCATTAACCAGGCCAGGCCGTACACTATTTTTTGAATTACCCCAAGATAGAATAGAACGCTTGTTAAGGCAGAGAAGAATATAATTGTGGGAAGTATTTGCAATGCAAACACAAAACCAATGCTGTCTGTATTTAATAAATCCCCGAAAAGGAAAGTACTACCTGCCTTGGTGAAATCAAGAATGGCTATGAAAATGGAACTTACAAATTCAAATAATTTTTGAATAAAATTAATATTCAGGATTCCAAAAGCAAGTATCAATTGAATTCCCAGACCTGAAAGTACAACCTTCCAGTTAATTTGTTTCCGGTTTGAGCTAAACAGAAATGCAATCAAGATTATCGATGACACTCCTAGCAGTCCTCTAAGTAAAGAGACTCCTAAACTTTGATCGGTTTTATCCCCAACAGGCACTATTTCAGACTCTGGTTGAGAGTTTTGGGTCACCTCCATATTGGTTGTTTCAGAAAGATTAAATTCTTCCGATTGGACCGATTGTGAAAGGGATAGAATTAGCAGCAGGATCAGGTAAGGAAGTCTTGAGCGGAAAGTTTTTTTCATCAGAGAGAATTAACCACTCAATTTAACGAACAAAACCTTCATGAATCAAGAGAATTCACAAACAGAGTAGAAAACTCTTTGCAAATGACCAGGTAATAATCCGGAAATTCTCCTTTTCCTGTTTAAATGCAAAATCGGTCTTCAAACTGCAGGTTGTTAATATGGGAAAAATTTTTGGAATCTGTCCAAGTATCAGGATGAATATCAACCTCTGATGCAAACAAAATTTATTTCAATTTCAAAACAAAATAACGGGTTTGACAACTTAAACTCTTCTTATGAAATATCTTATCTAAACTGCAACATTGGGCTTAGGCGCACCTTGCAGGACTTCCTCATTGGCAAAATTTTCATATTTTGAAAAGTTCTTAATAAAGGCTTTTGCAAGGTAACTGGCTTTATTGTCATAGCCTTCTTTATCTTTCCAGGTATTCTTCGGATCCAGGATTTCCGGCGGAACATTTGGACATGACGTTGGGAATTCAATACCGAATATATCATGTTTCTTAAACTCACTTGATTGCAGGGATCCTTCCAAAGCAGAGCATATCATTGTTCTTGTATATTTCAACTTCATGCGTTCACCAATACCGTAGGGCCCGCCAGACCAACCTGTATTTACAAGCCAAATGTTGACATCGTTATCAGTCATTTTTTTTCCAAGCATCTCTGCATACTTTGTTGGATGTAAAGGAAGAAAAGGAGCACCAAAGCATGCGGAGAAGACAGTCTGAGGATCGGTTATTCCAGCTTCGGTTCCTGCTACTTTGGCTGTATATCCGGAAATAAAGTGATACATCGCCTGTCCCTTGTTTAGTTTTGAAATAGGTGGAAGCACGCCGTACGCATCGCATGTAAGAAAGAAAATGTTTTTTGGGATACCGCCGATTGATGGGATTACTGCATTATCAATATGATCAATTGGATATGCAGTCCGGGTATTTTCAGTAACAGATACATTTGTATAATCCACATCCCTGCTTCCTTCTTTGAACCTGGTATTCTCCAGGATAGCCCCAAACCGGATAGCATCGAAAATTTGAGGTTCTTTTTCACGAGTCAAATCAATTGCTTTTGCATAACAGCCACCTTCAAAATTAAAAACGCCATTCTCTGTCCATCCATGTTCGTCATCACCAATTAATCCCCGTTGCGGATCGGCTGATAACGTAGTTTTACCCGTTCCGGAAAGCCCAAAGAAAATTGCGGTATCTCCTTCCTCTCCAATATTTGCTGAGCAATGCATTGACAATACCTGGTGGTTTTGCGGGAGCAAATAGTTAAGAACAGAAAAGATTCCTTTCTTCATTTCCCCCGCATAGCCGGTACCACCTGCGATTATCACTTTCTTTGTCATGTTAATAATTACAAAGTTTGGATTTTTTATCCCATCCATTTTGGGATCAGCAAGGAAATCAGGTGCATTTATAACAGTAAAAGTGGGTATAAAAGACTTTAATTCTGGTTGGGTTGGTCTCAGGAACATATTGTGACAGAAAAGGTTGTGCCAGGCAAACGTGTTGATTACTCTGAGGTTAAGTCTGTATTTTTTGTCTGAACCCGCGTAAGCATCTTTGACATAAAGTTTTTTACCATCAAGATGCTTTACAATTTTATTGAAAAGATTGTCAAACTTTTTCTGGGTGATTGGGATATTAATCTCTCCCCACCAGATCGTTTCAGAAGTTGTCTCATCCTCAACAATATATCTGTCCTTTGGAGCCCTTCCGGTAAATTTTCCGGTGTCGCACATAAAGGCTCCCGTATTAGTCAAAACCCCTTCATTATTCCTCAAACCCTCTTCAACAAGTTCTGCAGGCGACAGATTCCAATAAACGGAATCAGGGTTGTCTATGCCGATTTCATTTAATCCGCATTTTTCAGACTTAAATCCAAATTCTTTCATTTTTAGCTTTTTCTTTCAACTCCGAAATCGATTGAATGCCCCAAAATTACTCGAAAATGACTAATTCACTTTATATCTTTTTGTCTTTTGGTTATTTCGAACAAAAGCAAAACGAATCTCAAATGGCTGATTTGTAATTAATCCCATACAATACTAGATTTAAGGGTTTTAAATACCTGGTGCCTGCGAATTTCAGGCTGGAGCAAGAGGCTTTAGCACTTAATTAACCAAACACTTTATGACAGAAGGAAAAACTTTTTTTGGACACCCCAGGGGATTAGCCACGCTTTTTTTTACCGAAATGTGGGAGCGATTCAGCTATTATGGAATGAGGGCCATCCTCATTTTGTTTATGACTACTCCGGCTGCCCAGCAAGGGCTTGGCCTCAATAATGAAACTTCCGGGCCCATTTATGGATTATATACTGCTTCCGTTTACTTGCTAACCCTTCCGGGCGGATGGCTTGCAGATAATATTTTTGGTCAGCGGAAGGCTATATGGTATGGTGGAATAATGATTATGATGGGACACTTAATCCTTGCCATTCCGGGATCTGTGCCAATTTTTGCTACAGGCCTTGCATTCGTGGCTTGCGGAACAGGATTATTGAAGCCGAATATCAGTACAATAGTGGGTGACCTTTATCCGGAAGGTGGTGCTCGTCGGGATGCAGGTTTCTCGTTATTTTATATGGGGATAAATACGGGTTCCATATTGGGCCAGTTTGTTGTTCCCCTGGTAGGTGAAAAAATTAATTGGCACTGGGGATTTGGCCTTGCCGCGGTTGGGATGTTTTTTGGTCTGCTCCAATTCAGACTTTCACAGGATACTTTGTTGAATCTTGGCATAAAACCCAAGGCAAAAGAAAGACAAGAAGAAGGCGGTGAGATTACCGGAAATAAGGGAATGGCAATCGGGTTGGTAATTGCCCTAATTGCTTTCCTTGTTGTGTTGCAATACGTGAACGTTATTGACTTAACTTCAGCAGGAGGTATAGCGGCGGGTGCAGGAGTGCTTATCGTTTCGATCACATTATTTTATTTTCTCTATATACTTATCGCGGGCGGTCTGAATGGAGAAGAGAAAAGGAGGGTTGGGATTATTTTCTTTTTATTTATTGGAGCTGCCCTGTTTTGGGCTGGGTTTGAACAAGCTGGCTCAACTCTTAATCTTTTTTCGCGGGATTACACCAACCGTTTTCTTTTTGGGTGGGAATTGCCTGCCGGATGGCTGCAAAATGTAAACCCATTAATGATTGTAATTTTTGCGCCTATAATTGGCGCGTTATGGGTAAAACTTGCGGCAAAAAACCTTAATCCGGCTACTCCTCTGAAATTCGGACTTGGATTGATTCTGATGGGATTTGGATTTCTGGTAATGTATTTTGCCGCGCACCGAGTTGTTGAAGGCATGCAAGCCGGAATGGCCTGGCTGGTTTTAACTTATTTCCTTCACTCAGCAGGTGAGTTGGCATTGAGTCCTGTTGGATTAAGTGCAACGACCAAGCTTGCACCCAAAGCTTTCGTAGGACAAATGATGGGTATCTGGTTTGTAGCAACTTCTCTTGGCAATTTGATTGCCGGAATGTTTGCCGGTGAATTCGACCCCAATAATGTTTCCGGAATGCCCAGCCTGTTTATGACCGTTGTGTTGTTTGGCTGCGGCTCGGGAATTTTGTTTGTTATCTTTTCTCCTTTGATGAAGAAATGGATGGGAAATGTTCAATAATGATTAATTGAGGTTCGGTTGGATGATAAGTTAGATATACCTGCTACAGAAATAAATCCGGGAGTTTACCTCGACTCACTTTCAGGAAAGATGAAAATTGAAGGCAAAAGTATTTCAGAAAATCCTGAAAATTTCTTTTCCGACGTATATGACTGGCTTGAAACGCATCTTCCCTCATTTCCGGATGAGATAGAATTTAGAATACACCTTTCCGTAGTTCGGGTTCAGAGCCTTCTGGAAATTGCACGGCTACTGCGTCTTCTTGAAAAAAATATTATGCATAAGAAAAAGATCCGCATCACCTGGATTTACAAGACTGATGATGAAGAAATGAAAGAATCGGGATTACTGGTGGATAAGATGATCAGAAATGATTTGGAGTTTGAGAACCACTAGATTTTGCTGAATTTCTGACTAGAATTTCACAAAATAATAACCGGCAGCACAATCAAAGTGCTGAGATCTTCAGAAGTTGTTTTGGTAATTCAATAAATTCTAGTTTAAAGAAAAATAAAAAAAGGCTGCATCCATGCAGGAAGCAGCCTTTTATCATTAAGCATCAAATGATTTTACATCATTCCGCCCATTCCTCCACCATGAGGCATAGCCGGCGCTTTTTCTTCTTCAGGTACTTCAGAAACTACTGCTTCAGTAGTTAACAATAAAGCTGCAATTGAAGCCGCATTTTGCAGAGCCAGCCTGGTAACTTTGGTTGGATCAATAATACCTGCTTTAAACATATAATCATATTTGTTGTCGCGGGCATTGTAACCAAAATCATCCTTGCCTTCTTTTACCTTTTGAATAACCACAGAACCTTCCATTCCGGCATTCTCCACAATGATTCTCAAAGGTGATTCAAGTGCCAACCTGATGATATTTATACCGGTATTTTGATCCTCATTCCTTCCTTCCAGTTTCGACAAAGCTTTGATAGCTCTAACGAATGCAACTCCACCTCCGGCAACTATACCTTCCTGAACTGCAGCTCGTGTCGCATGTAATGCATCATCAACCCTGTCTTTCTTTTCCTTCATTTCAATTTCTGTTGCCGCGCCAATATACAAGATAGCCACACCACCGCTTAGCTTGGCCAGTCTTTCTTGCAATTTTTCCTTGTCGTAGTCAGAAGTTGTAGTTTCAACCTGAGCCTTAATCTGGCTTATCCTTGCCTTGATATCATTCTTTTTTCCCGCACCATTAACAATAGTCGTGTTGTCTTTGTCAATGTTAATCTTTTCTGCAGAACCCAGGTAATCCAGTCCGGCATTTTCCAATTTATATCCTCTCTCTTCAGAAATTACGGTACCACCAGTAAGAACAGCAATATCTTCCAGCATAGCTTTTCTCCTGTCGCCAAAGCCCGGGGCTTTAACAGCAGCAACTCTTAATGCTCCTCGGATCTTGTTGACAACAAGAGTAGCCAGTGCTTCTCCGTCAACGTCTTCCGCAATAATCAAAAGAGGCTTTCCAGTTTGAGAAACTTGCTCTAAAACAGGAAGCAATTCTTTCATTGAAGAAATTTTCTTGTCATAAATGAGAATGAATGGAGATTCTAACTCCGCCTCCATCTTATCGGCATTGGTAACAAAGTAGGGAGAAAGATAACCTCTGTCGAACTGCATACCTTCCACAGTCTTAACTTCAGTTTCAGTTCCTTTCGCCTCTTCAACAGTTATAACCCCATCTTTCCCAACTTTGTCCATCGCATCCGCAATCATCTGACCGATTTCTTCGTCGTTGTTTGCGGAAACAGAAGCCACCTGAGTAATTTCACTGCTGTTTTTAATGGGTTTTGATTGTTTTTGCAAACTATCCACTACCGCGGCTACTGCCAGGTCGATACCATGTTTCAAATCCATTGGATTTGCACCGGCAGCGACGTTTTTAATACCATGAGTGAAGATAGATTGGGTTAAAACAGTTGCAGTTGTAGTTCCGTCACCAGCATCATCTGCGGTTTTTGAAGCCACTTCCTTAACTAATTGTGCTCCCATGTTTTCCAGGGGATTTTTGAGCTCAATATCTTTTGCTACAGTAACCCCATCTTTAGTAATCGTCGGAGCTCCGAACTTCTTATCAAGGATTACATTTCGACCTTTAGGTCCCAGGGTTACTTTGACCGCGTTTGCGAGTGTATCAACACCCTTCTTCAAATTTTCTCTCGCGGCTGAATCAAAGTGAATTTCTTTTGCCATTTTCTTTAATGTTTTTAGGTTAATTAATTAAACTAATGAGGTAATAGTTTAGATAATGGCGAAAATATCTGATTCGCGCATTATGAGATAATCTTTACCATCAATGTTGATTTCAGTGCCGGAATACTTGCCATATAGCACAGTATCACCCACTTTAACAGTGATGGGTTCGTCTTTCTTACCCATTCCAACAGCGATAACTTTTCCTTTTTGAGGTTTTTCTTTCGCTGTATCCGGGATAATCAGACCGGAAGCTGTTTTCTCCTCTGCTGGAGATGCTGCTATCAATACTCGATCAGCAAGCGGCTTAATTTTGACTTTAGACATTTTGATACCTATTTTTAAGTTTAACGTTAAATAAAATATACGATTTCGAGCAGCAATGAGCATTTCCTATGCCAATTAGAAAATCACCGCCTTTTGTGTCAGGTTTGTCAGTTTTTGGCCGGATTTTGGATTTTCTTTTACTCTATGACAGTAAACCTGACATTTTATCAGCTTGATTGGAATTGATTTTTGATCTTATGAATCATTTTTATATTTTACCTGGGACTAATTGGACTGCGTTATGAAAGAACTTAGCAAGAATTGGTTAACTGAAGGATTGATTGATTTTGAATACAAGAAATATTACTTATTAGCCTATTTAAAAGAGGTGAAAAGCGGATTCAGCCGTATGGAAATGTTTCCCGGGCTTTCAGACCTGGTATTTCATTACAGAAATCTGATGCAATTGCGGGATAATAAGGAGTTGCTTTATGGAAGCTTTCCGCAGTCAATTTCGAAGGCTGATTTCGAAAAGCTTGAACTTTCATACAAAAAAATCATTAAAGATGATGAGGTAATGAAGGAAATTCAGGACATAATTGAATTTGCTTTGCCAACGATGAAACAAGCTTTGGAGGAAGGAAGAGACATTTATGAATTTATTGAGTCGAATTTTGAGATCTCCACCATCGGACTTTGCCCATTGTATGTTGATGAAGGCTATTTGTTCTTGTACATTGATTCCAGCAGCGAAGCTCATGTACACAAATATGCAATGTCAGTTTTTGAAAATTCTGATGAGAAATTCAGGGGAATCACCACGCAGTGGATCGAAACTTTTACCCGGTCTTTGTATTCAAGTTTTGAAAGAAAGAAACTGGAATTAATCAGAAAATTCAAGTTACTCCCTAACCCTGCAACATATCTCATAGTTTCGAAGACAGTGTTTCCTTATGATGCTACTCTGATGCCAATAGCAAAAAGATTGCTGATAAGGCATATTTCTTCAACAGGAAAGTTGCAGTCTTAAAGTAATTATTTGGTTGAATCGCCTTCAAGCAAATCTTCCAGGGAAGAATTATCGGAAGGCTGGGATTCTTCCTGAATCCCTTCCAGGTCAAGTTCAGGAGTTTGTTGCTGTTCCTCAGCCCTGTCAATGTTCGGGCTGTTCAACCCGGTTCCCGTGTTTGATGGTATAATGAAATTTGTAGCCATACTCAATACAAAGAGCGTAATGGCAAACCCCCAGGTTAGCCTTTCCAATAGGTCTCCTGTTTTCTTAACACCTATCAAATTGCTAGCCCCACTTCCTCCAAACTGACTCGATAATCCGCCGCCTTTTGGGTTTTGGGCCAGGATAATTAATACCAGCAGCACACAAACAATTACAATCAATGAAATAACAAGGGTGAACATTACCTTCTACTTAGTTTATCAATTTGAGATGCAAAGTACGCCTTTTTTTGAGGAAACTTCCAAATTAATTTCTTGTAAATCTCAATGGCCTTATCGCTTTTCCCCTGCTGAAGAAATATCTCAGCCAGATTTTCGGTAAGCAGCGAATCGCTAATTTTAGTGATATTGGCAGTGAGGTCTTCCCTTATTTCTGACATCCTTGAAGGATCAATCCGAGGGTGCTTGCGTCTTATAAAACGATCAATAATTTCCCTTTGACTTAAATTGATTGATCTGTAATTGCTTTTTTCCGGCTTATAAGATAGTTCAATGGCGTAATCTCTTATTTCCGGGTGCGGTTCACTTTTTTTTTTACCGTCTTTTTAGAAGATCTGGCAGTTGTTTTTTTGCGGCTGGAACCAGTTGTTTTGGTTGATTTTCCAACTGCTTTCTTCAGCTTTTTCCGCGTTGCAGCCTTCTTTTTTGACGCGGCCTTCTTCACCGGGGCTTTCCTGGAAATGGTTTTTTTCTTAGCAGTTTTTCTGCCGCTAACTTTAGTAGTTTTACCGGCAGCTTTTTTAGAAGTCTTCTTTTTACCAGTTGCCGGTTTCTTTTTAATGGCACTTTTGTTCGTTCTATTTGCCGGGCTTTTCGATTTAGTTTTTTTTGGTTTAGATATAGTTTTTTTCCTGACTGATTTTGGTTTTGTTGGAGTCTCAGGTGCAGCTTCTTTTACCGGGGCTGCCTCAGTGCCCATGGTTATTTCCTTGTCCTCAGCTTTTTCCCGCCCTGATAATTTGGCTTTGGCTGATTCCTCCAATTCTTTTAACTCTCTGCCCTTATCCTGAACCGCTTTCTTTTTGGCTGCATCTGCGTTTTCATGCTTTTTATCATAAAAATCAAAGACCTTATTTGAATCAACGATATTCTTTTGCAATTCCTTCAGATTGGAAAAAATTTCATTTCTTAATGCTTCAACCTTGGCTTGATGAGTCGGGTCTTTCACCAAATCCTGAACAGAAGCAGGTTTGGAAACCGGCTCTGGTGTCTTAACTTCAGCGGCAGGCATTTCCGTGTGCGGAACTTTATCCTGAGTAACAGGCTTATCAATTTTTTCAGGTTCAGGTGGAGGGGGTGGGGTTTCTGTTTTGGGTGTGGCGGCCGGAGTCTCAATGCTCCTGTCCAAAGATTCTTCATGAACTGCAGCTACAAACTGCACTGACCCCTCAATTAATCTTTTTAATGCGGCACGGTCAGGTGAGTAAATAGCTGCTGTGCCTAATTTTGTTTTTGCTTCCGGGGCTTTCATGTCCATCGCTCCTTTTGCAACAAGGTTATGCAATGCCTGACTAAACGGGAATTCATCTGAAAGTAAGGAAAGCTCCTTCAGATCTTCACCGGAAAGATTCCGGTAATTTCTTAATAATGTGATGAATTTATCTTTGTTCAAGGTGATAAATTATAAAATAGCGGAATTACTAATATAACAAATTTTAAGGTTGCCTACCATACTGCTACGCTTGCATTAAAAATGTCGAGTATTATTTGTTCAAAAATAGTTTCAATTAACCGATTTTCCGCATCATTTAAAGTCTCAGTTACACTATTAAAATCTGCATAGAAATTAAAACTCCTGTTAAAACTCTGTGTTTCATCAACTGTATTGGTGAATGCGGCACGTACCACTATGGTAAGCCTGGTTACAGAAGAAGAAGTAATATTGTTAATACCGGTGCCGGTATTGGTAGGAGCTACTGGTGTAAGCCTGTACTCAATGATACCGCCTTCAAACTGCAAATCTCCTTCCTCCTGAACAAGGGTTAACGAGGAATTTGATTGAAAATAATCCCTCATTTCATTGGTTAAGGTTAATCCAAGATTTGGTGGTCCTCCATCAGTGTCATTAAAAAATTCCTGCACTGAAAATGTTCTTATACTTGAAGGAAGAGTAGTTCCGGTAAAGGAATAAATGCCACAACCCGTAAGAATAAAGGGGAAAATCAAAAAAAATCTACTCCTCAATTTCATACTGCTTTATTTTCCTGTACAAAGTTCGTTCTGAGATTCCAAGATCATGCGCGGCATATTTTCTTTTGTTATTGTTCTTGCGCAAAGCCTTAATTATCATTTCCTTTTCTTTTTTATCCAGGGATAGTTCTTCGTCCTCTTCCGTTTCATGCATGATGTCTTCCACTTTTTCCAATTCGTAAGATTTGGCTTCGTTGGAATCAAGATTCAATAAAACCGGTGACTGTTCTTTCTGACGTGCAGGTTTTTCTTCAATACTATCGAATAGTTCCTGGTGATCTTTTATGAGTTTTGCCGAAGATACATCTCCGCTAATGTTGCTATACACTAACTTTTTCAAATCATTAACGTCCCTTTTCAAATCAAACAAGACTTTGTATAGCAAATCCCGTTCCGTCATTCCTTCGTTATTAATAGTCGATTTATCAAATAGCATTGGAAGGGAAGAACTGGACGAAGGAAGGTATTTCATTAATTTTTCCCTGGAAATTTCGCGGTCGGTTTCCAATACAGATATCTGCTCGACTAAATTCTTCAATTGACGGATATTACCGGGGAATGGGAATCCCAATAAGTACTGTTTGGCTTCTTCGGTTAGTGAAATTGGTTTCACTTTATATTTTTCTGAAAAATCGGCAGCGAATTTTCGAAAGATCAACTCTACATCATCACCTCTTTCCTTCAGGGATGGAACTGCGATTGGTACCGTATTAAGTCTATAAAACAGATCTTCCCTGAATTTACCTTTTTTAATTTTGTCTGACAGGTTAACGTTGGTTGCCACAACTACCCTAACATCAGTTTTCAAAACTTTGGAGGAGCCTACCTTTATAAATTCCCCGTATTCCAAAACCCTCAGTAATCTGGCCTGAGTATTGAGCGGCATCTCCGCAATTTCATCCAGAAAGATTGTACCACCTGAGGTTACTTCAAAGTATCCTTTTCTGGCTTCATAAGCTCCCGTAAAAGATCCTTTTTCGTGGCCAAAAAGCTCAGAGTCAATGGTTCCTTCCGGAATAGCTCCACAATTAATAGCGATAAACTGTCCATGCTTACGCGGGCTAAGTGCATGAATAATTTTGGAAAAGGACTCTTTTCCACTGCCACTTTCCCCCGTAATCAAAACGGTCATATCAGTTGGCGCTACTTGCATGGCTACAGCAATGGCATGATTCAGGGAGGGTGAGTTTCCTATAATCCCAAATCGTTGTTTAATGGATTGTATTTCCTTATCATTAATCATCTTGCACTGCTTTTCCCATCAAGGTTGCGGCTGTACAATCAGTCACCCTAACGTTAACATATTCACCTTTCTTATAATTCTCCCGTGGAAAAACCACTACCTTATTTGCTGAATTTCTTCCCTGCATATACTCTTCGGATCTCTTGGAATAACCCTCAATCAAAACCTTATGAACTTTATCTAACTCACGCTGATTTCTCTTAAGACTGTGTTCTTGTTGCTTATCAATAATTTCTCTCAATCTTCTCTGCTTGATGTCAGGTTTAACATCGTCTTTAAATTTTCGTTCTGCCAGGGTTCCGGGTCTTTCAGAATACACGAACATGTATGAGAAGTCATATCTGACTTCATCCATTAAGCTTAAGGTGTACTCATGGTCTGCCTCTGTTTCGGTGCAGAAACCTGCAATGAAGTCGGAAGAAATTCCACATTCATTTCCAACAATTCTCCTTATAGCACCAATGCGGTCAAGATACCAGTCTCTGGTATATGTTCTATTCATTAATTCCAGTACCCGCGTACTTCCACTTTGAGCAGGCAAGTGTATGTAGTTGCAAATATTTTCATACCGGGCTATTGTTTCCAGCACCTCATCGGTAATATCTTTCGGATGGGAGGTTGAAAATCGAACCCTAAGTTCTGGAGAAACCGCGGCAATTTTCCCGAGAAGTTGTGCAAAGTTTACCTGCGGATTTTCTTTATCTCCCCACCGGTAGGAATCAACATTTTGTCCAAGCAAGGTCACTTCTCTATACCCGTTATTGTAGAGATTTAAAGCTTCATTGACTATTGTTTCCGGATCGCGGCTGCGCTCCCTACCCCTGGTAAATGGCACAACGCAAAACGAGCACATATTATCGCAGCCTCTCATGATGGAGATGAAAGCAGTAACTCCGTTGCTATTCAGCCGCACTGGGGATATGTCGGCATAGGTTTCTTCTCTTGAAAGAAATGTATTTACCGCTTTTTGACCGTCATCAACCTGCCTGACCAAATTGGGTAAATCCCGGTAAGCATCGGGGCCGGCCACTAAATCTACAATGCGCTCTTCTTCCAAAAGCTTCGCCTTTAATCTTTCAGCCATGCAGCCGAGTACACCTATCTGCAATTCTGGTTTTTGTTTCTTGAGGCTATTAAAAAATGCTAATCTGCTTCTGATGGTCTGTTCGGCCTTATCCCTAATCGAGCAGGTATTTATGAAAATCACATCCGCATTTTCCAGGCTGCTGGTTGTATCGAAACCCTCTTTGGCCATTATTGAACTTACTATTTCACTGTCGGAGAAATTCATCTGGCAGCCGTAGCTTTCAATATATAATTTGCGTGTATTGCCTGCGTTATTCTCTTCAGAGACTTTAACAACTTCACAGGATTCCTCCCGATTATCATCTAAAATATTGATATCCTTAATAACAGGTTCCATTGTTCAAAATCGAAATACAAAGGTAGCGCAAGGAGATGTAATGACAAAATGGCAGTGTAGATAAGGAATGTTCCCTAAAAGTAAAGGCTCAGGCCATAATTGGTACATTTGCTATTACATTTGATAATTAAAAGGAACAGGAGTAATGGCTTTAATTAAAAATGTAAGAGGTATTAAGCCCACTATTGGCAATAATTGTTATTTGGCTGAAAATGCAACAATAACCGGAGAAGTGACCATAGGAGATAATTGCAGTGTTTGGTTTAATGCTGTTTTAAGAGGTGATGTTAATTCTATAATGATAGGTAATAATACGAATGTCCAGGATGGAGCCGTAATACACGGTACTTATCAAAAAGCAAAGACAGTTATCGGCAGCAATGTTAGTATTGGGCACAATGCCATCGTTCATGGTTGTACAATAGAAGATAATGTCTTAATCGGGATGGGAGCTATCGTAATGGATCACGCTGTGGTGCAATCGGGATCAATTGTAGCGGCAGGTGCTGTTGTACTGATGAATGCAATTGTAGAATCCGGGTATATATACGCAGGAGTTCCTGCCAAAAAATTGAAAACTGTTGGAGACCTTGGAAATGTATTCGAACGCACTTCGAAAAATTACATTATGTATTCGGGGTGGTATCAGGAAGAGTGATGATGATGTTCTTCTACAAATAACTCTTCTCCGCAATCTCGGTTAAATTCGGGTTGTAAAGTAATGTGCGTTAAACCGAATTCACTCTGAAGTTCTTCTTCGATTCTCTGCAGCAATTCACAAACCTTGTCAATGGTAATATTTTCTTTTATTTGAATATGAGCTTCAAAATGAATTTCATCCTCGTTAAGTTCCCAGGCATGGATGTGGTGAATATTATCAATCTCTGGGTACTTTGAAATAACAGCAGCTACCTGGGTCAAATCAATTTCCCCCGGGGCAAATTGCATCAGCACGGTTAGACTTTTATAAAAAAGTTTCCAGCTAATAAAAATTAAATACACCGCGATTACAATAGAAAGCGCCGGGTCTACCCAGTATATTCCAAATTTTACAATTACGAATCCGCCTGCTAAAACTGCAACTGAAAATAACATATCGGATATCAGGTGGAGATAGGCTGATCTCATATTCATATTTTCACCTGATTCCTTATGGAGAATAGCCACGCTCAATGCATTCCCCACTATACCTACTCCAGCCATTATCATCACAAGATTGCCATCCACGATTTCATCAGGACTTTGGATCAATCGCTTTATTGCCTCCATGATTAGGTAAGCGCTGACAACAACCAATGATGCTGCATTAATGAATGCTGCCAGGATCTCGGCGCGCTTAAATCCAAAGGTTTTGGAAGATGAACTTTTTTTATGCACCAGTTTACGTGCAAAAAGGCTAATGGATAGAGCGAGTACATCACTTAAATTATGAAGGGCGTCGGATAGAAGGGCCAAACTCCCGGCAAATATTCCGCCTACCACCTGAGCAAAAGTTATCCCGACGTTTAGAATAATGGCAAGCCAAAGCCTAAATCCTTTCTTTTCCACGGAACCTTCATGACGATGTAAATGCATATACAATTATGTGCAATAAAAAGTTACTTCCTTTGAACCTAATTTCCAAGTGATTTTACTTTCATAGTAAAACCAGATTTTATTTTTAGGAGAATTCTTAAATTGATTTAACAAATTTCATATTTAACCGCAGGCCTAGAAATTGTCCCCCTTTTTTTGAGGGGGACTACAGGGGGTTATAACCACCCCTTTCCCCTCCTTAAAATAAGGAGGGGAATTAATTATATGATTGAAGCTCATGCCAATACCCTTCACACTGGCCCAGGAGTTATTTTTTTAGTAAATTGAATTCGATGTCGAATGATGCCATAAGATTTAGACGAGGTATTTGGATTTCAATCACTTTCATTCTGCTTCTTTGGACTGTTCAGGCCTTTGAAGTAGCCTTCAGCATGGACCTGAGAGAGTTCGGTATTTTGCCCAGAACGCTAAAAGGCACAATAGGTATCATTACCGGTCCATTAATTCATGGAGACTTTTTTCACCTGGTTTCAAATACTTTTCCTCTTATTATTCTTGGCGTCGGCTTGTTCTACTTTTATCACAAGATTGCTTTTGAAGTGATACTAATTATATATATAATGACAGGATTTTGGGTTTGGGTGGTTGCGCGCGACGCTTATCATATTGGTTCCAGCGGATTAGTTTACGGCCTTCTTGCTTTTCTTTTTTTTAGCGGTCTTCTGCGCCGGGATGCAAAAACACTTGCGGTCTCTCTTGTGTTGTTATTTATTTATGGCGGAAATATGATTTACGGGATCTTTCCTGTTAACGAAGCTATCTCATGGGAATCTCACCTAATGGGTGCTTTGTCGGGGATGTTTTGTGCTTATTTTTTCAAGAACTCACGTTCATCAGTTGATACAATTCTGGAAGATGAAACTTCTGAACACGAAATGGTACCCGATGAACCGGCACCTTCCGGGCAGTCTTACACCATTGTTTGGAAGAAAGAGAAAAAAATCGGATCCTCTCCAACATATAATTATGATGTTGACAAAGAGGACCTGATTTAGCCTGTCTTCAGGTAATTCCTTTTTGGCATATATTTACACCTTTAATAACTAAACCATGAAAAATATCTCCCTCATCATAAATGTATTGCTCCTGATAGCTGTTGGTTTGCTCTATCTTTTTCAATTTCAAAAAGAAGAAATTAAAGAGCAAGCAGAGCCGATAAATGAATCAGTTATTGGTGATATGAAAATCGCGTTTGTAAATACCGATACCCTGCTCAAATACTATTCATTATCTGATGTGCTGATGAAGCAATTGGAAGTAAAGCGGGATAAGTTTCAAGCGGAATATCTTAACCGTGAAAAGGGATTGCAAGCCGAGATTGATGATTATCAGCAGAATGCGGGTAATCTTACCATGGGTCAGGCGAGAAATATCGAGGAGAATTTAATGAAGAAACAGCAAAATCTTCAGCAATACTCACAAACCCTTGCTCAGGATATGGCACGAGAACAAAACAGGGTGAACACCCAGCTCTACGATAGTGTGGCCAACTTTCTGGGTAAATATGGCACTGAGCAAGACATAAAAATTGTATTAACTTATACTAAGGGAAATCCTAATGTGCTCTACGCTGCCAATGCTTTAGACATTACACAGATTTTGATAGATGGGCTAAACACCAGGCAGGAATCTCAAAAAAACCCAGGGAAATAAGGTCTGGAATAATCCAAATATTGCAATTCATTAGTAAAACGGGGATTTTTTTTTATTTTGCCTTAACATTCCAATAATATGAAACTCCTTCGTAGCATTTACCTGATAATTAATTACAAGACATTTATAGTCACCATCTTATCCCTGGTAAGCACATGGTTGTGTGAGTACTATCAAATTGTGGCAGACTTTCCATTAAACATTGTGGGGTTAGCAATTGTATTTCCGGTAGTTTTTTCTATTGACAGTGCATATAAAAGACGTGAGCGGGCTCTTGGCTATTTGGCAGATTTTAAGGGACATTGCCTTGCCATCTATCATGCTTCCAGAGACTGGGTTGACGCAGGCTCAACGGAGTTCCATATAAAAATCCAAGACAACTTGATTCAGATTTATGGCTCGGTTAGAGATTTATTTATGAGTAAGCGGAAAGATAGTGATAAATTTGAGAAGAAAATTTTTGATGAAATATCCGGGCTTAGTACCTTGTTGCAAGATTTTCGGAAGCATGGGTTGCAACCAGGTGAAGTCTCAAGGGTAAGTCAATACATTTCTAAAATCAGTATTGCGCTGGAGAACATGAAGAACATTTTGCATTACAGAACTCCTATTACTTTGAGAGCCTACAGCAAAGTCTTTATTTATACATTTCCTATAATTTACGGACCTTATTTTGTCTTTGCTTCCCAGGAATACAGTGTTGGACTCGAATACATTATGCCGGTGCTTTTTAGTTTTATCCTGGTGAGTCTGGATAATATTCAGGTGCACCTTGAAGATCCATACGACCAGGTGGGAGAGGATGACATAAAATTTGATGTTGAGGAATTTGAAAGAAATATTTCCGTTTGATAATCAGCGCTTACGTCTTATTTCATCTATCCTGTTTCTTTCAGTTTGCAGATCGCGGGCAAGTTTCGTTTGCTTCTCCAGGGCACGTCTTTTGTATTCTTCAAACTCCGCCGTCAGCGTATCATGCAGTTTTATTGTATCCCGCGTAGTTTTACCGGTATCGATTACTTTTATTACGAATAAAATGATCAAGATGGATAACCCGATTATCAGGATGAAGGTTATGCCAATATAAGCTGCCTTAGTGAAGTTGACTCCAAGAACCCCAATATGACTTTTTTCAAAATCCCCTTCATCAAGCTCTGTTTGCATTTGACTCTTCTCATTTCTTAAATCGGAAATTGTATCCTTTAATGCAGTTGTTGAAGTCAGTAAACTATTAATTCTGTTGCTTTTATCTGATATTGAATCCTGGATTGTTTTAAACCAGCCATCTAACCTGTTTTCAGGGATAACTTTGTATTGATTATAAGTTTCGGTAGTCTCCTTAAGGTCCTGATATTGTTCGCGCAGATTTTTATTAGTATTTTCAACTTCCTGTGAATAAGAAATTGCCGGTACAATTATTAAACCAATGATTATCAATATGGATTTCATGTAATGGTTGTTTTCTTTTAATAAATCTATCTGATTTGAAATATAGGTCAAAGATAAACTTTTCAGCAGGGTTGATAAACCTCTTTCCAATAATTATCATAATGACTATGCCGGCTTTGTCATTTTCGCAATCAATTAAAGTATTAACTTATAATATCCGGTATGATAATCCGGAGGATGGAGAAAATGCCTGGGTACACCGCAGAAGCGAGATGGTAAAGTTTTTACTGGAACAAAACCCTGACATAATGGGCTTCCAGGAAGTACTGAATAGACAATTAGAGTTTCTCAAAACCGGCCTTGATCAATACCATTCTCTCGGTGTTGGAAGAGAAGACGGTATTTCTAAAGGTGAGTTCAGCCCGTTATTTTTTAAGAAGGAAAAATTTGATTTGCTTGATCAGGAAACCATTTGGTTATCTGAAACGCCGGAAAAACCTGGTATTGGATGGGATGCCGCCCTGGAGAGAATAGCTACCGTGGTTGTACTCCGGGTTAAGGAAACAGAAAGGCAGGTGGTGGTTATTAATACTCATTACGATCACCGTGGTGAACTGGCAAGACTGGAAAGCAGCAAACTTCTGCTTGATATAATTGATAAAAGATATCCAGGAAAACCACTCATTCTGATGGGGGATCTGAACGCTGAACCGGATTCTTCACCGGTTAAGATTTTCTCCGAAGAATTAATGGATACATTCCTTTGCAAAGAAAAGAAAGGACCCAATTTAACATTTTCAGGATTCACCAACATGAATTATGATACCGGTCCCAGGATTGATTACATTTTAATAAAAAATTTTGATTGCCTTTTCTTTCAAATCTTAACTCCCGGAATTGGTGACCGAAACCTTTCCGATCACCTTCCGGTAATTTCGGTAGTGGAGATCCATTAACCCGATTATTAACAATTATTAACTCAGATTTTGAATCCGGTAACCTTCAATTACCGTACTATTGGTTAATTTAATTTATAAAGCATGATTAACCACTATCTGAAAATTACTTTTAGAAACCTTTTTCGAACAAAGATTCATACCTCCATTAATATCTTAGGCTTGTCAATGGGGATAGCTTGCGCGATTCTGATTATCCTGTTTGTAAAAGATGAATTGACATTTGATAACTTTCATAGCCAGGCTTCAAACATATATCGCACTTTTTATACAGCGGAAAGAAGAGACGGAAGTATGGTAACCAACACGGTTACTCCCATGGTTATTGGTGCAACCATGAAACAGAATTATCCGGAAGTGGAGGCAACTACAATCTGGATTTCATTCCAGGCGGAGATAGAATATGAAGAGAAATCGTTCAGTGAGGAAATTAATATTGCCTCACCTGGTTTCTTTCAAATTTTTGATTTTGTACCTGTTGAAGGATCATTGGAATCGGCGTTATCGAATTCTTCAAAAATTGTTTTGACAGAATCAATGGCCAGAAAATATTTTGGTAAGGAATCCGCGATTGACAAAACTCTCCTGATACCTGTTGGGCCTGGCAAAAAGGCATTTATTGTATCAGCCGTAATTGAAGATGTACCAAGCAATTCTTCACTTCAATTTACCAGTCTTGTTCATGAAGAAAATGCTAAAGATATTTTTCCGCCACAAATGATTACATCATGGAACATGATAGCGGCAGAATCTTATGTTTTATTGAGTGATGGCGCGGATGCTAAAAGTCTGGAGCGTAAATTTCCTGATATGGTTAAAACGGCTATCGGTGAGCAACTGGAGGGAAGAAAATTTGATGTTGGACTGCAACAGCTGAAAGATATTCACCTGAACACAAGCATGCCCCAGGGAATTGCTCAACTCAGTGATCCGAAGTACACGTTAATTCTTTCCGCAATCGCTTTGCTTATCCTGGTTATGGCGTGTGTTAATTTTGTGAATCTTTCCCTGGGTAGGTCATTTGCCAGATCCCGGGAAATTGGAATTAAAAAAGTAGTGGGTGCCATGCGCTTTCAGTTAGTAGGCCAGTTTTTGGGTGAAGCAATCTGGCTGGCAATAATTTCCCTGGTTATTGGACTTGCCGTTTCTTACTGGATGTTGCCAATATTTAATGAATTATCCGGGAAAAATCTTGAATTTGATTTTAGCGCCTTGAACCTACTCATGTTTGCAGGGCTGGCAATTGGAGTTGGTGTTATAGCCGGTATCTATCCCGCCCTGGTTATGTCCGGATTTGTTCCGGCCAAAATTCTTAAGGGCAGCCTGGGTATTGGATCCGGGAAACAGGGTGCGCGAAAAGGAATGCTGGTTGTTCAACTCGTGCTGTCTATTTTTCTAATTACTTCGACAATATTCATGAAACGTCAGCTTCAATTTCTGCAAAACAAGAATTTAGGCTATAACAAGGAACAGGTAATAATGATTCCACTAACTGTGCCTGATGCAAGGGGACTTCAGGAAACAATTACGAAGGGCTTCGATAAATCTGAAAGAATAACTGCTACGTTGCGGGGCTTGCCACAGGTTGAAGAAGTAGCTGTATCTACGCAAAGTTTTGGTGATGCCGGTTGGATGAAATTAAGTTATAATGATCAGGATCAAACTCAGCATGATTTCTTTGTGAATACCGTGGACGCAAACTTTATTCCCTTAATGCAAATGGAAATTACTGAAGGAAGAAATTTCATTTTTGAAAATGAATCAGATAATCGGAGGAGCATAATCGTAAATGAGACATTTGTAAATGAGTTCAATTTGGAAAACCCGATTGGCAAAAGAATCCCTAATGAAGGATTTGCCGACCACGAGATTATTGGAGTAGTTAAAGATTTTAATTTTTCTTCCTTACATACTATAATAGAGCCATTAGTATTAACAATGAACTCTGCTATTGTTATGAGCGGGGCTACTGGTGTAAATGTAAACTCTTCTTTTAATCCGAAAATTGCATTGCGCATAAGAGCGGGTGAAATTGGGGACGGGTTAATTGCAGTCCAAAACATGTGGAAAGAGATATACCCTGATGATCCGTTCAATTACAGCTTCATTGATGAAGCTATTAAGGAGCAATATCAGCAAGAAGGAAACCTGGGCCAAATCGTTACCAGTGCAACTATACTTTCTATAGTAATTGGTTCACTGGGTCTGTTTGGATTATCTGCTCTAACCATGACAGCACGAATGAAAGAAATTAGTATCAGAAAAGTTTTGGGCGCGACTCTTGGAAACCTGATTTTTTCATTGGGCAGATCGTACCTCTTTCTCACCCTGGCCTCAACATTAATTGCTGCACCCATCACCATTTATTTTATTTCCAATTGGTTAAAAACCTTCGAATATAAAATAGGATTAGAACCCTATATTTTTATTGCCGGGGGGTCAATTGCAATTTTGATTTGTCTGTTTACGATTGCCTACCAGGCAATTAAAATTGCGTTATCGAATCCAATTGGAAATCTCCGCACGGAATAATCAGGTATTTTTAGTAACTTAGTAGAGTTAGCCTAAACATTTCCCGTTTTGCTATTCTGCTATGGAGATTACACAAAATACCCCCATTGACCTGAAAGTAGTTGTAAGGAATTTAAAGATTAGTGATTACAAAGATCTTTCTGAAGCTATGTTGCTTGCTTATAAAAAAATGGGTGGGCAGCCGTGGTCTAAGGAAGCCATGAGGAAGCTTATTTCAATTTTTCCTGAAGGGCAACTCTGCGTGGAGGTTAATGCGAAAGTGGTGGGAGTTGCTTTATCACTAATAGTTGATTACGATAAATTTGGAGATAATCACACTTATTATGAAGTCACAGATAATTATTCAATGGAAACGCATGATCCAAAAGGTGATGTACTATATGGAATAGATGTTTTTGTGCATCCTGAATTCAGGGGAATGCGACTTGCGCGCAGGTTGTATGATGCCCGGAAGGAGCTCTGTGAGCGGTTAAATTTACGATCAATAATAGCAGGAGGCAGAATTCCTAATTATGATAAGTACGCGGATCAATTAACTCCCAAAGAATATATCGAGAAAGTTAAAATGAAGGAGATCTACGATCCGATTTTAACTTTTCAGATTTCCAATGATTTTCATGTAAAGAAAATTCTACGTAATTACCTTCCCCAGGATAATCAGTCGCAGGCTTTCGCCACATTATTAGAGTGGAATAATCTTTATTATGAAGAGAAGGAAGAACTGTTAAGTCCAAAGAAATCAACCGTAAGAATCGGTCTGGTTCAATGGCAGATGAGAACCGTAACCGGATTTGAGGAATTAGTCGGGATGGTTGAGTTTTATGTTGATGCTGTTAGTGGTTATCAATCCGACTTCCTTTTGTTCCCGGAGTTTTTTAACGCTCCATTGATGGCCGGATATAATAATCTTGCAGAATCAGAAGCCATCAGAAAACTGGCAGGCTATACCCCAAAAATGTGCGATACTTTTAGAGAATTGGCGGTGAGTTACAATACAAATATTATTGGGGGAAGTATGCCTTTGTTGGAACGGGGTAAGCTTTATAATGTTGCCTACTTATTTCGAAGAGATGGAACCTGGGATTATCAAAAGAAGTTGCACATAACTCCATCGGAAGTAAAGTTCTGGGGACTGACAGGTGGTAATTCACTCAAAATTTTTGATACCGATTCCGGGAAAATTGGTATTCTCATTTGCTATGATGTGGAATTTCCGGAATTGCCCCGCATCCTGGCCGACCAGGGAATGCAGATACTTTTTGTTCCCTTTCTAACTGATACTCCGAACGGATTTAACAGAGTGAAAAGTTGTTCCAAAGCGAGGGCTATTGAAAATGAATGTTATGTGGCAATGGCAGGGTGTGTGGGTAACCTGCCAAGAGTCAGGAATATGGATATTCAATATGCCGAGTCCGCTGTCTATTCTCCATCAGACTTCTATTTCCCGAACAATTCGGTTGTTGCCGAAGCAACGCCTAATAGTGAGATGATGGTAATTGCAGACGTGAATCTGGACCTTTTGAATGAACTGAATAAAGAAGGTTCGGTGCAAACTCTGAAAGACAGAAGGCTGGATCTTTACCAGTTAAAGTGGAAAGGAAAGAAGTAAATTATCAATCTTCCTTCAGGATTTCTTTAAGCACTTCCAAACGCCCATCTATTTCCAAAGAACTAATATCCAGATTCAGAATTCTGGCGATCAATGGAAATACATGAATATTCTCAAAAGGTTCAATGGTAATATCTTTCTTAATATCAGGGCCCCATGCTATAAATGATCCTCCCATCTCAGGTATCGTTGAGTTATACCCATGAGCTCCCGGCTTAATAGCCGAGCCCATAATGCCAAAGACTTTTGGTGCCCGTGCAATTAAAGTTAGATCCCCAGCCAATGGAGTTGAATTAAAATGAAAATTATCTGGCAGAAAACCTTTTTTATACACATCAAAATCCCGCGCAAATAATTTCAGGTTATTGTAAGTTTCATCAATAAGGTTTTCATCTTCACTATGCAAAAGGATGAATGTATCTCCAGGCACAACAGTTACACCTTCTTTAGGTAAAATACCCGTAATATCAATTGGATTCTCCTGATCAACCTGTATCATTCCATGATCTGAAACCAAAACAAAATTCACCGGTAAATTTAATTTTGCCACCTGGTCATTTAACTGACCGATAATTGAATCAATCTGTTGCACCGTGGATTTTGTCTCTGGTGCTAGTGGTCCAAAATTGTGGCCTGCATCATCAACCAATTCAAAATAAAGAGTAATAAATCGTGGCCTGTCGCTTTCCGGTAATTTCAACCAGTCCACAACTTGTTCAACTCGCTTTGTTTCCGGGATATTTTCATCGTACGACTTATAATAGGATGGACGCACATCCTGAATTTCTGCCTCTGATCCAATCCAGAAATAACACCCTGTTTTAATATTCTGTTGTTCTGCCACAACCCAAAGTGGTGTACCACCATACCATTTTCCGTCCTGAACGGTGTTCGGATTACTACCGCGATAAGTCATCTTTGATGCGGGATCATAAAAAGTGTTCGCAATTATCCCATGATGTTCAGGGTACATTCCCGTAACCAACGTATAATGATTTGGAAATGTCTTACTTGGGAATGAGGGTAGCATCGACTTTGCTATAGCTCCACTTGATGCAAATTGTTTAAGATTTATTGCATCATGAATCTCTGTATAATCATTCCGCATTCCATCGATAGAAATCATTATTACATAAGAATCTCTGCTTTGTGAAATAGCTATATGGCCAAGCAGCAGAAAGACAAACCCAAGAAACTGAAGCTTTTTAAACACTTAACTTAATTTTGGCGGCAATTTAATCCAAATAAGCAAAATTCAGGCGCCGATTTTACCTGGGCTAAACAGAAAAGTGAAACAGGCTGCACTACTTTTCCCAGCATAATTATCAGATTATCAATTATATAGAATATGAGGAATCAAACCAGCACAGTTTTTGTAAATATTTTTGCCTGCACCAAGTTATTATCACCGGGTTATAATTTAAAGCTATTTTTTTTGAACTTTGTTACCAAACAACCATGCTATGAAAAGGAAGGCATTAAACTATTTTTTCATTTTGCTGGTGGTCGGCTCATGCACTTCAGGGAAGAAGGCTCTGGAGCGAGGTGACTACTATGAAGCAGTAATTAAATCTGTAGACAGACTTCGATCAAACCCAACTCACAAGAAATCTTCCGAAACATTGAAGCAGGCATATCCTTTTGCCTTGAATTGGTTTGAAATGCAGGTAAAAAATTTACAAGCCGGTAATGACCGGTTTAAGTGGAGCGGAATTGTTCAGAATTATACGTCCATTAATATAATGTATGAAGAAATAATGCGAGCTCCCGGTGCATTAAGAATTATCCCTTCTCCTAAAAATTATTATTCAGAACTTGAGATTGCGAAGAATAATGCTGCTGAAGAGAATTACTCAGCCGGCCTTGCAGAGTTGAATAAAGGAACCCGGGAAGATGCAAAGTCTGCTTACCGGTTATTTTTAACCGCCAACCAATTTGTAAGCGGATACAAAGATGTAGCAGAGAAAATTGAAGAGGCAAAATGGATGGCGACATTAAAAGTTGTGATAGAGCCCATTCCGGCTGTTGCCAGAAATCTTGAGGTAAGTGCTGAATTTTTTGAAAATAAGATAATTGAATATTTGCATAACACGGAGGTTAATGAATTTGTCAGGTTCTATACAAAAGATGAGGCAAAGGCGGTGAACCTTACTAATCCCGATCAAATAATTTCATTGGAATTTGATGAATTTGCAGTGGGGCAGATATACTTTAAAGAAACTCAAATTCCACTGGAGAAAGACAGCGTAATTGT
>DASWHX010000107.1:0-19241 GCA_036397995.1 Cyclobacteriaceae bacterium | reverse complement strand
GCTATTTGAATTACAGGTGAATGAAAATTTTCACCTTGGGTATGCTTATGACAAAACCACCAGCGCTTTGCGTCAATATTCTTCGGGAACCCATGAACTTATGATAAATTACCGAATCCGGATACCCAAACTTCATAAGGGGCTTGAATGTCCATCCTATTTCTGATTCGGTATTTTTCCTAATAAACGATATATTAGTTTCATGAATGTCTTCATGAAATGACCAAGATTGCCGCGATTGATATTGGGTCAAATGCCGTTCGCTTTCAGGTTGATCGCATCCTGACTCATAATGGAAATACAGAATTTAAGAGGTTGGAGTATATCCGCTTTCCCTTGCGGCTGGGACATGATGTTTTTACTACTGGCAGGATTTCCGAAGATATCAAAGAGAAGTTTCTCAAACTGCTGCACAGCTTTAAGCTTCTCATTGATCTGTATGAAGTGTCAGTAGTGAAAGCTTGCGCTACTTCCGCGATGAGAGAAGCGGAAAATGGACAGCATATTGCCAAGCTCGCGGAGCAGGCTTACGATTTTCCCATTGAAATCATTGATGGTGCCCAGGAAGCTATATTGATTAATAAAGCTATTAAACCTTATATCGATGAGTCGATGTATCTGCATATTGATGTGGGAGGCGGAAGTACTGAATTGAGTATCTTAAAAAACCGGGAGCGGATTTTGAGCGAATCATTTATGATTGGCTCCGTGAGAAGTTTGAAACAGGTTTATTCCGCTTCAATTTGGGAAACGATGAAAAGGTGGGTTAAAGTAAATGTACATCGAAAATATCCTGGGATAAAAGGAATTGGAACCGGAGGTAATATCAACAAAATATATAACCTAACCGGCAAAAAGTTATCAAAGAAAATTTCTGTCAATACAATTAATGCCACTATCAATGAAATAGGCAGGTATTCGGAAGAAGATAGAATAAATATCCTAAAGCTGAATCCGGACCGTGCCGATGTAATAATACCTGCCGCAAAAATTTACTTGTCTGTAATGGAATATGCGGGTATAAATACAATTATGGTACCGGAAGTGGGCCTAAAAGATGGATTGATTTATTCCATTTATGAAGACCTTACCCGTCAAAAGGTACTTTAGACTAGATATCAATGTTCGCATATCTGGCATTCTTTTCAATGAACTCTCTTCTGGGTGCAACATCATCGCCCATTAACATTGAAAATAAATGCTCTGCTTCCGCCGCTGATTCAATGGATACTTTCTTCAAACTCCTTCTTTCAGGATCCATGGTTGTAGACCAAAGTTGTTCCGGATTCATCTCGCCCAAACCTTTGTATCTCTGAATCCCGACAGAATCTGTCTTCCCATCTTTTGCCAATTCTTTAACTACGCGTTCCCGCTCTTCTTCAGTCCAGCAATATCGCTCTTCTTTGCCTTTTCTGATTTGATAAAGCGGCGGGAGGGCTATGAACAGATAGCCTTTTTCAATCAACTCCCTCAAATAGCGAAAGAAGAAAGTCAGGATTAAGGTTCTGATATGACTTCCGTCTACATCAGCATCTGTCATAATTATTATTTTATGATAGCGCAATTTCGCCGTGTTAACAGCTTTATCGTCTTCATCGGTTCCGAAACTCACGCCCAGGGCAGTTATCATATTCTTAATTTCTTCATTCTCATAGATCTTATGCTCCTGGGCTTTTTCCACATTAAGTATTTTTCCCCTCAAGGGTAAGATTGCCTGAAAATTCCTGTTCCTCCCCTGCTTTGCCGAACCGCCTGCTGAATCTCCCTCCACAAGGTATATTTCACTCACCGCGGGATCATTATTGGCGCAATCCGCAAGTTTTCCGGGAAGCCCGGTTCCACCTAATACATTTTTTCTCTGTACCATTTCCCTTGCCTTCCTTGCGGCATGCCGGGCCTGGGCAGCAAGAATAACCTTGGATACTATCTGCTTTGCTTCTTTCGGGTTTTCTTCAAGAAAGTATTGAAGAGTTTCACCAACGGCGGTGTCCACAGCTCCCATCACCTCTGAATTCCCAAGCTTGGTTTTCGTCTGGCCTTCAAACTGAGGTTCAGCAACTTTAATTGAAATTACCGCGGTCAATCCCTCCCGGAAATCATCCCCACTTATTTCAACTTTAGCTTTATCCAATAAGCCGGATTTATCAGCATAAGACTTAAGTGTTCGGGTTAATGCTCTTCTGAAACCGGCAACATGGGTACCGCCCTCAATAGTATTAATGTTATTTACATAGCTTACCACCGTTTCAGTAAACGAGGTATTGTAACCCAGGGCTACCTGCACCGGGACATCTCCCTTAATGGTGTCGATAAATATGGGATTGGGGATCAATTTTTCCTTCGATGTATCCAGATACTTAACAAATTCGGTGAGCCCACCTTCTGAAAGGAAATCATCTGACTTATAGTTTCCATTATCCTTAGTCCTGAAATCGGTCAACTTAAGTTTGATCCCGGCATTCAGGAAAGCCAATTCCCGCAACCTGGAGGCAATTGTCTCATAATTGAACTCCGTTGCCTGAAAAACTCCGACATCGGGCTTAAAATGGATAATAGTGCCGGTTTTCCCGGTGGTACCCGCTTCCCTAACCGGGTATTTCGGGAAGCCTTTTGCGTATTCCTGTTCGTAAATAGTTCCATTTCGATGAATGGTTGCTTTCAGGGATTCACTTAAAGCATTCACACAGGATACCCCAACACCATGCAATCCGCCTGATACTTTGTAAGAATCTTTATCGAACTTACCGCCGGCGTGCAAGACTGTCATTACAACTTCCAGGGCAGACCTTTTTTCCTTTATATGCATGTCAGTTGGTATTCCCCTGCCATTATCAATCACAATAATGGAATTATCTTCCATTATCTGTACTTCAATATCCGTACAATATCCTCCCAAAGCTTCATCAATCGAGTTATCAACAACCTCCCAAATTAAATGGTGAAGACCTTTTACTCCAACATCGCCTATGTACATGGCAGGTCTCTTTCGTACTGCTTCAAGACCTTCTAAGACCTGGATATTTTGTGCAGAATAGCTGCTTTTGGCAACCGTTTTTTCATCGCTCATTGTGGACATTTTGAAGCTCCAAAAATACGAAAAAAAAGCCACTTTAAGGTTCAAAAATCACTTTCAAATTGGCACTTATTCAGGTAGTTTTAAGGAATGTTTTTTCAGCTAAAACCAAGCCCTTTATTCGCCTGTTTTCTGGTCTTTTTTTCATCCAAAATCTGGGCCCAGGAAATTAAAATTCCGGAAGGTACCAAGCCTGGTGATACTATCACTATAATTGAAAAGGAACCTTCACCCCTGCCCGCAATTAATCGTCTGGATTATGATTCCTTACGTAAAGCCAGAGAGTTAATGAGCAGACAACTTGAGCTGGTAAAATTTGAATCATTCAACGCCAATACCCGGAAAGATACACTGGAATACTTAAGCCTTGCCTACCTTAACATGAATGAAATTCCTAAGTCGGTTAAGGAGTGTAAGGCTCTGAAAACCATAAAATTATCATACAATCAGCTTAGTAGAATTCCCCGATATTTTAGAAAATTTCCGGAACTTAAAACGCTGCAGATTGCGGGTAATAATTCGGGCAACAGGAGTATTAAGATTCCACGACTGAAGAACGTAGAAATTATAGATTTACAGGAAAATGGACTCAGTAAATTACCGCTCTCAATCAGAAAAATTAAAAGCCTCCGGGAAATTAATCTATCAAGAAATTTCTTCACAAGGATTCCTCTAAGGCTTACAAGGAACAAGAATCTGGTAACACTAAAATTGAATGAAAACCGCCTGAAACCGGATGAACAAAAGTTACATAAGCTGGCACAGATCGAGTATCTCCGCATGAATAAATGCGACATCAATTATTTTACCGATAACCTCTTTGATTTGGTAAACCTGAAAGAACTTCAGTTAGCCGAAAATAATATCAGAGTTTTACCAGATAGAATCAGTGAGCTTTCCCGGTTGGAATCTATTTCTCTATACAAAAATTCTATTGACTCATTACCGCCCGGATTCTATTCGTTGAAGAACCTTAAAATTGCTGATCTTTATTATAATAAAATCGAAAGGATAAGTTCCGATATTGAAAATTTGAAAAATCTTGAGATTTTATATCTCTCTTTTAATTCTATTTTTCTTGTTCCGGAAAATATTGGCGCTCTCGCTTCTCTGAAACAATTATACCTTCATCACAACCGGTTGTTTTATATCCCCGAGAGTATTGGAAACTTAAACGAACTAAATATTCTTCATCTTCAAAATAATTTACTTAATTATTTTCCACCGCAAATCCTCAAACTCAAAAAGTTGAGGGAGTTGGATATCTCTTATAATGATATCGAAGAATTTCCTGAAAATCTCGCTGACCTGAAGAACATGAAACTATTGTTCCTTCAAAAAAATCCTTTTTGGAATAAGGTGGATAATGAGATTACTTTTATCGAACAATTCCGGAGAATGGGAACTAACGTGATCTTTCAATAGGCACCCACGCTCAACATTACCAGCGTGCAGTCATTAATTGTTTTGATTCCTAAATGATTAGCTTTTTTCTGCAAGGTGGCATTTTCGGCACCGGGATTAAAAATTATCCTCCCTGGATTTAGTGAAAGCAAATAATCTTCGTAATCCGCGAGGTTAGGAGCAGAAACATAAATCGTCAATGTATCTACTTCCTTTATTATCGGTCTTTCCCTGATATCAAGGATGGGCTGGCCAAACACCGCACCTTCCCGGATTCCCAGGGCAATAACCTGATTATGGTGATCTAATAAACTTTTTATTGCTTTGTAGGAATACCTGAAAGCATCGGGGCTGGCTCCAACTACAACTGTTTTCATTTACCCTTCAACCCAAAAATGTAGCCGAAATTAATTCCCAGTCTGAATGAGAGTGGCACCGAACCAAGTTTCACATCTTTAAAAACCTCATCTGTTGCGGTGTTGGATGGAAAATCCTGGGAATAGTCTCTAAATCCAGTTCCAATGCCTACAAAAATATCCGCGGTTATTCCTTTTGAATTCAAATCTTTAACCAAACGGGTTCCTAAAAGAATTGAGTATTCGTATTTTTTTTCCTCGATTTTAAGAGCCTGGGGGGAAGGGGGATCATTATTATCCAAAATTGTTGCCTTGTGCCGGGTTGCCGTGTACCTTAATTCCTGACCAATATACAAAATGCCAATTTTTGTATGCGGGAAATAATATTTTTGCCTCAGACTAATGGCATATCCCCGGCTATAATCTTCATTCAGTCCGATATCAGTTTCGGGCTTAAAAAAGGGATCTCTCTTCAGGCTAAAAAGAACTTCATGTCCTAATCTTTCCTGTACATAATATTCAAGACCTACCGGCAAATCACCCAGAAAAACTGCAAATGGATTGTAGGCAAATATCAACCCTTTGAATTCGTTTAACTTGGGTTTAAAGGGAGTAAATTTTTTCCTTTTGAATCTAAACTCTGAAATTCTCCGGTCTTTATATTCCGATACCCCTTTTGGTTTTGCTACGGCAGTTTCGAGC
This sequence comes from Cyclobacteriaceae bacterium, assembly GCA_036397995.1. Classification (GTDB taxonomy): domain Bacteria; phylum Bacteroidota; class Bacteroidia; order Cytophagales; family Cyclobacteriaceae; genus DASWHX01. The sequence continues at coordinate 13,706 of DASWHX010000107.1, read as the reverse complement.
TCAAAGATTGGACCGTCCTTATCATAATAAGGTCTGTAATATCCGGCGAGAGATCCATCCGGTTCAAACAATTCCCAAATTCCGATCATGATGTCATCATCCATCTGACCTGACATTTTTTTAACTCCATTCATGTAATAACCTACGTACTTTCCCTGCCCGTTTTGGTAGATACAATCACCTTCCAGCTCGCCGGTAGGATAGTAAAAACTCCATTTCCCATTTTTTAGTTCATTAACAATATTGCCTTCAATTTTGATATTTCCATCGGGGTATAATTCTCTATAGAATCCGTTACCCTTTGCAAAATCTCCCTCTCCTTTTAGTCCTCCTTTCTCATCAAAAATCACCCAGTACCCATCTCTCATGCCTTCCACGAGTTTTCCTTTCGAACTCATGTTCCCTGATGGGCCGTAATAGGTCCAATCGCCACTTTGCATATCATCCTTATAGATTCCTTCAGACTGAACTAATCCGTTCTTATAGAAATATTGCCATACCCCCTCTTTAAGCCCATCCCGGTAATCGCCCAGCGCCTGCAATTTACCATCCTCAAAATAAATCGACCAATTGCCCTGGCTCCGGCCATTATCCTTGATTCCCTCCATGAACTTATTTCCATTTGGATAGAATTCAGTGTAGAGTCCTTTGCCGCGTTTATAATTACCCACTCCAAGTTTGGAGCCATCTTCATAATAATAATTCCATTCACCCGATCTGAAATTATTAATGTAAATACCATCCGACGTCAATTTTCCCGATGGATAATAAAACCTCCATAAGCCTTGCCGCAATCCATTCAGGATTTTGCCTTCCATACTTTTCTTTCCATTCTCGTGAAAATATTCCCATGGTCCGTAATTGCTGTTATTCCTTAACTCACCCCGCATTTTAATATTTCCATTTTCATAGAAATACTCCCAAATACCCACAGGTTTATTGCGCTTGTATTGTCCTTTCACCCTTACCTTTCCCGTAATAAAGTAACCGATATAGCTGCCGTTCAGGGTGGAGTCCTGAAGCTGGTAAACTTCCTTAATTATCTTATTTTGAGTGTCGTAGTAATTGGTAAGTTTTAACTTCTGTGCGAATGACACGGAGAGAGTTGCAAACAATGTAATGATAAGTATGTAAACAGTTCGCCTCACCTCGAATTTATTTATCCAAATTTATGAATTTATAATACCGGAATCCAGTTTAAAGACAACTTCCAAATGTCAGAATTGATTTTATAGCCCCTTTTGGCCAAAAACCTCCTCTTTTACCCAGGATTTGCCCCATTCCTTTAGTTCGGCAGGATTATGAAGGGTTGGAAAGAATACAATTTTCTGAAACCTGGGTGGCAGATATTTTTGCCAGTTTGTACCTCCGGTTGCTTTAATGTCTTCAGGATCTTTTTGGAGATAACGAACTGCCGATTTGTAATGAGAAAGACACCAATTAATATTTATCAGAGCATCCAGTTTTCTTAGAATTTTTGAAATGCTGCCCTCATCGGTTTCAGCAAACTTTTCCAGGTAAATCCGGTTAATGTTTTTTGTTTCATACCTGGAAATGAATTCCATGAAATCATCCAGGTATTTTTCTTCAAACTGTTTTAAGGTGAGAGTTTTTTTACCGGTGGCCAGTTCCGTTGCACCTTGTTTCCAGTATATATTTTCATATTGCTCTCGCAAAGGTAGTTGTCCGGACGAGTTTCTTTTATCCGGACTTACAAGGTTGATTAAATCGGTACAGGCAAATTCAATGAGCCTGTATTGAGCTGATTGAAATCCGCTGGCAGGGAGTAATGACATTCTGAATTTCAGGAATTGTTCCTTCTCCATCCCATCAATCATTATGTCAAAGGAATTTGCCAGGTTTTCAAAGTAATTGATTATTCTATTCAATCGCTTTTTAAATGTTTCGACGGTCAAATCTTCATCCAAAACCAGCTGGTCTGTTTCCCATAGAACCATTCTGAAGTAAAGCTCCGTTATCTGGTGATAAATTATAAAAATAACTTCATCCTTTAGGCTTGTTTTAGGATTTTGAAGACTTAGCAAAGTATCTATGTGGATGTAATCCCAGTAAGTTAAATAATCAGCGTGAAGTAATCCATCCAGGTAGGAGGAGATGTCCTGTCCCATGGCTTCGTATTTTTCTTCCAGCTTTTGTATTTGTTCCAGTACCCTGGGATCGAGTTCCGATTTATCCATAGATGTAGAGATTGGTTTTCAATTTATAGTAAATTTGATACTTAAATACGAGTTAACAAAAGAGCAACCGAATGAGCACAAATAATACCACTGAAACCCATAAAAAGCAATCCGGCAAGCAGGATTTGTTTGAATCTCCGGATTTTTACCAGCTGGATGATCTGCTGAGTGAAGAGCATAAATTGATTCGCAGGTCAGTCAGGGATTTTGTGAAGAAGGAAATCAGCCCGAATATTGAAGGATGGTGTGAAAGGGCCGAATTTCCCATTCAGATCGTTAAGAAATTTGGTGAATTAGGGGCTTTTGGACCAACAATACCGCAGGAATACGGTGGTGGCGGTCTTGATTATATATCCTATGGCCTGATTATGCAGGAAATTGAAAGAGGCGACTCAGGGATGCGATCAACTGCATCGGTTCAGGGTTCCCTGGTTATGTATCCGATTTATAAGTTTGGCAATGAAGAACAAAGGAAAAAGTACCTGCCCAAGCTTGCCACGGGTGAAATGTTGGGCTGCTTTGGATTGACTGAACCTGATTTTGGAAGTAATCCGGCGGGGATGGTTTCGAACTTCAGGGATATGGGAGACCATTACCTGCTGAACGGAGCCAAAATGTGGATATCAAATTCTCCTAAAGCGGATATTGCTGTGGTGTGGGCTAAAAGTGAAGAGGATCGAATTCATGGTTTAATAGTTGAACGCGGAATGGAAGGTTTTTCCACTCCTGAAACGCATGGGAAATGGTCGCTCAGGGCAAGTACTACCGGAGAGTTGGTTTTCGATAACGTAAAAGTACCTAAGGAAAATTTGCTGCCAAACAAAAGCGGATTGGGCGCTCCTTTGATGTGTCTGGATTCAGCGAGATACGGAATTGCCTGGGGATCGCTGGGGGCTGCAATGGATGCATATTTTTCCGCGCGTAAATATGCCATGGAAAGAATCCAGTTTGACAAACCCATTGGCTCGTTTCAATTGGTACAAAAGAAACTTTCAGAAATGCTGACAGAGATAACCAAAGGACAGCTATTAAACTGGCGGCTGGGTAAACTAATGGATGAGGGTAAAGCTACCACGCCTCAGATTTCCCTGGCAAAAAGGAATAATGTAGAAGTTGCACTAAAAATCTGCCGGGAAGCGAGACAAATTCATGGCGCAATGGGAATAACCGGTGAATATCCAATAATGCGGCATATGATGAATCTTGAATCAGTTGTTACCTACGAAGGCACACATGATATCCACCTTCTGATTCTTGGAAATGAGATTACAGGAATACCGGCTTTCGTTTAATAAAACTCCTCTCTGCTTGCAACGAGGAAGAAGGTCAGGTATTCCTGCTTTTAATTGACTACTCCACGTAATGTAACTCTCTTTGAGGGTCCTGAGGGATCGTTGGAAAAGATGGTAATATATTTCTGCTGAGTTCCTTTAATTTTTTGTGAATCGAAAACTACTTTCAAAGAAACCTCCTCGCCTGGTTCGATACTATTCTTTGATAGGGAAACTGTTGTACACTCGCAGCTTGGTTTGGTCATCACAATTTCGAGTGTGCTTTTTCCGGAATTCTTCAATAAGTATTCATTTTCCACTTTTTCTCCCTGGGTGATAGTTCCAAAATCAACTATTGACTTATCAATCGAAAGCACTGGAGCTAAAGCCTTTTCTTCTCTGGTCATTGGAGGAATATAGGGTTCAATTGTTGCATAAACTTTCACTGCCTTTTCGCCATCACTGGATTCATTTGTAAAAAGTTTTATATCATCAATTAAAAAACCCATATCACCTTTCACTTTAGCATCATAGATGACTACAATTTTCGCGGTTTCTCCGGCTGCAACCAGCCTGGGTAAATACATGATCTTCAGATGACCGGGAATATTTGGTGCTTCTATAAATTCAACGGGCTCAGTTCCACTATTTAACACTTCAAACTCACGCGTCACCGGCGTTTTGGGCGTAACTTTTTCCATATTGAATGAAGTGGTCGTGAAACTGAGATTGCCGATAACCACAGGATATTGCTCCGTAGTGGTTTTTAGTCGGGGAAGTACATTTCCTTTAATTTTTAGTACAATGCTTTGACTGGAAGTAGTCTGCACTGTTAAGGTCTTGTTGAATGGACCCGGGCGATTGTAAGGATTATATTGTGCTTTTACAAAGCCTGATTTTCCGGGAGCTACCTCTTCCTTTGTCCACCCTGGGGTAGTACAGCCACAGCTGGCTCTCACAGTTAATACTTTGAGAGGCGCCTGGGTATTATTGATGAAGGTGAATTCATGCGTAACCGGACCATCTTCTTCCTTTACCGACCCAAAATCATGCTCCATTTCCTTAAAAGTTATTTCATTAATCTGAGCATGCCCTGTTATTGAAAAGAAGATAATGCTTGTAATTATTGATAATTTCTTCATTTTTTTTGTATTTATCCTTTAACTCTGTTTTCCCTCTGATTTATGTGGTTTTACCTAGTTTTGTAACCGTTACAAAATTTGGGTTTTTTTCATTTTTATCAAAGAATTGTCTCTCTTATAACATTATATTAACAAACAATATTACAACTTATGTCCAGAATCTTAACCGGCATTCAAAGTACAGGTATTCCACATCTGGGAAATCTGCTGGGTGCCATCATACCCGCAATTGAATTATCCAGGAAAGAGAATAATGACAGCTTTTACTTTATCGCCGATTTGCATTCCCTAACCACAATCAAGGATCCCGAAGTTCTACGCCAAAATACCTACTCCACCGCTGCCGCCTGGCTGGCTTTTGGTTTTGATACGGACAGGAATACTTTTTACCGGCAATCTCACGTGCCACAAGTGTGCGAACTTACCTGGTATCTGAATTGTTTTACACCCTTTCCTATGCTGGCTAACGCGCACAGCTTCAAAGATAAATCAGAAAGACTGGCAGATGTCAACTCCGGGTTATTTACTTATCCGGTGCTAATGGCAGCCGACATCATTCTTTACGATGCCAACTTTGTGCCGGTGGGTAAAGATCAGCAGCAGCATCTTGAAATTACGCGGGATATTGCCGGTGCCTTTAATCACAAATATGGAGATACTTTCATTATTCCTGAAGCTCTGATTGATGAGAAGGTGATGGTGATTCCAGGAACAGATGGGCAGAAGATGAGCAAATCCTATAATAACACCATTAGTATTTTTCAGTCTGATGAAGCTCTTCGAAAAAATATAATGTCTATAACTACTGATAGCTTACCGCTGGAAGAACCAAAGAACCCGGACAAATGCAATGTATTTGCGCTCTATAAATTGTTGGCGGAGCCGAATGATGTAGAGATAATGCGAAAACTCTACCTGAATGGTAATTATGGTTATGGACAGGCTAAGCAGGAATTATACGATCTTCTTATAAACAAGTTTGAAAAGGAAAGAAAGGCATTCAACGATCTGTTAACTAACCCAGATGAAATTGAAGAACAGTTGCACACCGGCGAAGTTAAGGCAGCGGGGATTGCAGATAAAGTGCTAAACAGGGTAAGAAAAAAACTCGGTTATTTTTAAAATCCCTTTGCAGCTTTCCAAACCACCTCCTGGCCTTCATTTCCTATTTGAAGAATAATGCGGGGCGGACCAGGAACAATCACCAATCGAGTTTCTTTGCCGGGGTAATCATCTATCTCCACCGGAACGCCCTCATTGAGGTCCACTTTAAAATTGCCATTTTCCGAATCATACCTCTTGGCCAGGTAAGCTAACGGAGAAAGTACCTCTGTATCGGGGCAAAATTCATCGTGAACATAATTAATTGCCTCTTCAAGATAAGGGCCATGTTTTTCCATCATGTCATCTTCAAGAGTATGCAATTCTTCTTCAATAGTATCGTAAGCTTCATCAGCGTAATTCAGGGCTGCCAACTTGTTTTTCATTTCAGCTATTTGTCGTAATGACCGGTCTAGAGAGTCTATATCCATATCTTATATTGATTCACAAAATTTAATACCGGAAGTTAAACTTCCCAAGGATTTTTAAAATAAAATCTGAAACATCAAAAGTTTCAAAAAATTAACCAAAGCGCTAGATTTACTAAACAATTTCAAAATCTCAAACACATTTGCCATGGAAACGGATTTTTTACCCATAAACGGCACTGATCATATAGAATTCTATGTTGGAAATGCTCGCCAGGCTTCCCTATTCTATCAAAACGCATTTGGCTTTAAACAAATTGCGTATATGGGTCCGGAAACAGGAAACAGGGAAAAAGTCTCTTATGTTCTGGAACAAGGGAAAGTAAGACTCGTTCTTTCCGCGGCAGCCAACCAGGACTCCCCTGTTACAGAGCACGTTAAAAAGCATGGCGATGGTGTAAAAGTATTGGCTTTGTGGGTTGATGATGCCGGGAAATCATTTCATGAAACTGTTAATCGTGGAGCCAAACCGGCTGCCCCACCTCAAACTATTTCTGATGAATATGGTAAAGCGGTAATCGCGAGTATCCACACTTATGGAGAAACAATTCACACTTTCGTTGAAAGAAAGAACTACCAGGGTCCGTTTTTACCGGGGTATATCAGCAGACCTTCTTTACTTAAAGTTGTTCCTATCGGGTTAAAATATGTTGACCACTGTGTCGGTAATGTAGAACTTGGACAAATGAACAGGTGGGTTGAGTTTTATGAAAAGGTAATGGGCTTCAGCTTGCTGGTAACATTCGATGACAAGGATATCTCCACAGAATATTCAGCGCTGATGTCAAAGGTGGTGGCAAATGGAAATAGCTATATAAAATTTCCAATCAATGAGCCGGCAAAAGGTAAGAAGAAATCTCAGATTGAAGAATACCTCGACTTCTACAATGGCGCGGGTGTTCAACATATTGCAATTGCAACTGATAATATTGTTGACACCGTTAGCGAAATGCGCAAGAGAGGGGTTGAATTCCTCTATGTGCCGGAGCGATATTATGATGACGTTCTGGATAGAGTTGGTGAGATTGAAGAAGATTTGGAATCATTGAAAGAACAGAATGTTTTAATAGATCGTGATGAAGAAGGCTACTTATTGCAAATCTTTACCAAACCAGTTCAGGACAGACCTACAGTTTTCTATGAAATAATTCAGAGGAAAGGCGCGAAATCATTTGGTAAGGGAAATTTCAAAGCATTGTTCGAGGCTATTGAAAGGGAGCAGGAAGTAAGAGGCAATCTCTAAGGAAAAAAATCAATGACAATTGAAGAACGAATTGAATCCTGGTTGAATTCACCAATAGACGAGGATACACGGAAATCTATTTTGCATCTTAAAGAGCAAAATGGAGAAGAGATTGCAGATTCCTTTTATAAAGATTTGGAATTTGGCACCGGAGGTATGCGGGGAATAATGGGAGTTGGTCCCAATCGCATGAACAAGTATACAATAGGTATGGCAACGCAGGGATTATCCAATTATCTACTCCGGAATTTTGAAGGTAAAAAGATCAAGGTTGCCATTGCGTACGACAATAGGAACAATAGCCAATTTTTTGCAGAAACTGCCGCGAATATTCTTTCCGGAAACGGAATTGAAGTATTTCTGTTTGAAAATTTGCGTCCCACCCCCGAATTATCTTTCGCGGTCAGGAACTTGCAATGCCAAAGCGGGATTGTAATTACCGCTTCTCACAATCCCAGGGAATATAATGGATATAAAGTGTACTGGGATGACGGCGGACAAATACTACCTCCCCATGATTCAGGTATCATTGCTGAAATAAGAGAAATAACCAAGTTTGAAAAAATTAATTTTAAGGGTGATTCCAAACTGATTCACCTTCTGGGAGAACCAATGGATAAACAATATCTGGAAGCTATAAAACCATTTACCCATTCCTATCCATTCAACAAAAACCTTTCTATTGTTTTTACTCCATTGCATGGAACGGGAGCTACCCTCATCCCTGGCCTTCTCAAAGAATTAGGCTTTGAAAAAGTAAAACTTGTTAAAGAGCAGGCAGAACCGGACGGTGATTTTCCGACGGTGGTGTTTCCCAATCCCGAGGAAGCGGAAGCTTTATCTAAAGCAGTTGAGTTAGCCAAAGAAATAAATGCTGACCTAATTATGGCTACAGATCCGGATTCTGACCGGGTGGGAATAGCTGTGCGTGATCACGAAGGAGAATATCATTTAATAAATGGAAATCAGACCGGAATATTGCTTCTTAATTACTTAATAGATAAAACAAAAAATAAGGAAAATGCTTTCATTGCGAAAACAATAGTAACAACAGATTTGATAGATGAAATTGCGAGACAAAAGGGGGTCCGGTGCTACAATACTTTAACCGGATTCAAATACATAGCCGAAGTGATCAGGAAAAAACCCAATGAAGAATTTATCGCCGGTTGTGAAGAAAGTTACGGATATATGATTGGAGATTTTGTAAGGGATAAAGACGCTGTTTCTGCTTGCGCCGTTATTGCCGAACTCGCATCTGCAATGAAGGATAAGGGTAAAACTCTGTTGGATTTATTAAAAGATATCTACCTTGAATTCGGCCTTTATAAAGAAAGATTATTTACTCTTACCAGGAAAGGTAAAACAGGCGCCGGGGAAATCATAAACATGATGAATGATTTTCGAAACCATCCGCCGGACGAAATAAACGAATCTAAGGTTGTCCGAAGTGTAGATTACAAAGAAAATAAAGACGTTGATATGCTTACAGGTGAAGTAAATTCAACCGGGCAGCCCGTTTCAGATGTTCTCCAGTTTTTTACGGAAGATGGCAGTAAAATATCAGTGCGTCCATCAGGAACAGAACCTAAAATAAAATTCTATTTTAGTGTGCACCGGGCTGTAAACCAGGAAAATTTTTCTGAAATTAGCCACGGTCTTGATAACCAATTGGATGACATTATAAAGAGCCTTAAACTTAAATAATACGCATGGTTGAACATATAAAATCATTATTGCTTCGTGATCTTACAACTTTAGCTAATGAGATTACACAGTACGGGAAAGAATCAGATTTATGGATTGTTAAACCAGGAATCAATAATTGTGCTGGGAACTTATGCCTTCATCTTTGCGGAAATTTGAAACATTTTATCGGGGCTATCTTAGGAAATTCCGGTTACCAAAGGGAACGCGATAAAGAATTCAGTGAAAAAGATGTGCCAAAGTCTGACTTGTTGCAAAATATTGAGGAAACTAAAGATTCAATCTCATTGGCCTTATCTAATCTTGATGATTCAATCCTGGCAAAAGAATACCCAATAGAAATGTTTGGAGGCAAAATTACAACCGGATTCTTTCTGGTTCACCTGCACGGCCATTTGAATTACCACCTTGGCCAGGTAAATTACCACCGCCGACTGCTGGCATCCAGCTAAGGAATGAAAATTACCAAAAACTCATCTTTAAAGTCGTTAAATACTTTTGGAATTGATTGCATTGCAGAGAAATTAATTAGAGTTGAGGCCAAGGAAGACCTACAAAAGTTATATGATGATAAAACATTACTTGTTCCTGACCAGTTAATACTTGGAGGCGGAAGTAATGTTCTTTTTACAAAACCTACGCTTGCTCAGGTACTGCTAATTGAAATCTCCGGCATTAAAACGCTTGACTCAGATAGTATTTCAACTCTTGTCCAGTCCGGCGCCGGAGAAATTTGGGACCACCTGGTTCAAAATGCAATTGCTCATAAATTGGGAGGGGTAGAAAATCTCAGTATTATTCCGGGAAAAGTTGGAGCTGCTCCCATTCAAAATATTGGAGCCTACGGCGAAGAGTTGGCAAATGTTTTTGAATGCCTGGATGCCTTTGATCTCAGCTCTGGTAAATTTGTTAAATTCAATTCCAAAGAATGTAACTTTCAGTACAGAAACAGTTTTTTTAAAACAGAAGGAAAGGGAAAATATATTATTACGGATGTTACCTTAAAGCTGTTGAAGAACCGCCAGGTGAATATTTCGTACGGTGCAATTAAGAAAACTCTTGAAGAAATGGGAAGTCCACCGTTAAATCCGGTCAACGTAAGAGAAGCCGTTATCAGAATTCGGACATCAAAATTACCAGATCCATCAGTAATTGGTAATGCCGGAAGTTTTTTTAAGAACCCGGTTGTTGAAAAGTCTCATTATGAAAGTCTTAAAATGAATCATTCCGAAATTCCCGCCTACAATCAGGATGAAGCCAGGGTGAAACTTCCTGCTGCCTGGCTTATAGAAAAGTGTGGCTGGAAAGGAAAACGAGTTGGCAATACGGGAGTGCATGAAAAACAGGCGCTGGTCTTAGTTAACCATGGAAACGCTACCGGCAAGGAAGTGCATGAATTAGCCCTGGAAATTCAAAGTTCTGTTCTCAATGAGTTTGGGATTATCCTGGAAGCGGAAGTAAATATAGTTTAGATTATATGTTAGATCATATGGGTAACATTACTTAGTTGCCCGTGGTATTTTTCTACATTAATGCCAAATTTAGTCAGAAATTCAACACCTTCATCCAACTCGATTCCCTTAAATTCAGCATAAGATTTCAAGTATATAACTTTCTCAATTCCCATGGTAAAAATTATCCGGGCACAGGAAAGGCAGGGTGCAAGCGTTACATACAAAGTTGAGCCGGAAACTACAGAATTATTTTTCACAGCATAAAGGATAGCATTCTGTTCGGCATGAATAGCCAGGGAACAGCTTCCCTTTGAATCTCTTTCACAACCGGTGTCCGGCCATTCTTCATCACAATTATGGGTACCGGAAGGCGGTCCATTATATCCGATTGAGATTATCCTGGTGTCTTTTGTCAGAACCGCGCCCACATGCCTTTTAATGCAATGCGACCTGGTAGCCAGATTTACAGCCAGTTCCATGAAAATATCATCAAATGCAGGTTTACTCATCTGTAATTACCTTCGCTTTCTTTAATCGTTTATATATATTGTAAGCCAAAATTAACGATTCGAAAGTAATTAACTTAATGAATAAAACAGTTATCTCTAGTCTAATCCTGATTTCCTATCCAATTCTTCTTTTAGGACAATCAGAAGGTCTTCCAAGAGCCTATCCGTTGGAAATGGAAACTTTGCTTTATCATGAGACATACCTCAAGATTACTTACACCCAGGCTCTTGCCGCAACCAGTAAACTGGAGAATGGAATGCTCTGGCAGTTAGGTGCCAATGAGCCGGCAGAAATTATGACAACCGGAGATTTACTGGTTGGAAAAGATACCCTTGCTGCCGGCGCTTATTCCATTTTCACTATACCAAATGATTCCACCTGGACAATTATCATTAATAAAGACGTTGGCCTATTCGGTACCTACCGGTACAATGAAAAAATGGATCTTTTCAGAATTGAAGCAGCAATAATTCCGGACGATTCCTACAATGAACATCTTAAGATTACCTTTTCACGTAAAGGAGTTCCTGTTACTGACCTGGTTATCCATTGGAAAAAAATTAAATTATCAATTCCGGTGCATCTCCTGGAACAGAAAGAAAATTAATGAAATCACACAATGAGAAATCTAACTATTGTCTCCCTTGTAACATTTATTATTGTTGGCTGCAATTCACCTTCTCAAAAAGCTGACCTAATCATAACGAACGCTGTTATATGGACAGCCGATGAATTGGTTCCTGTGGCGGAAGCCATTGCAATCAGCGGAGACTTGATTCTCGCCGTTGGATCGACTGAAGAAATATTAACCTATCATGGAAATCAAACAGAAGTAATTGATGCCGGCGGAAATTTTATTACCCCCGGCTTTATTGATAGTCATGTGCATTTTTTGGATGGTGGCTTCAATTTATTATCAGTACAATTGCGAGATGCCGGAACAAAAGTTGAATTTATAAAAAGAATAAAGGAATATGCGCAAACTGTTGAGCCCGGTACCTGGATTATGGGTGGTGATTGGGATCATACGAATTGGGGTGGTGAACTTCCCAGCCGCGAATGGGTAGATTCCGTAACGACCGGTCACCCGCTGGTCATTAACAGGTTAGACGGACATATGATTCTGGCAAACTCGGCGGCTCTCGAAGCCGCGGGAGTTACAAAATCGGTCCAGGATGTGGATGGAGGAACAATCGTAAGAAACATCCAAGGTGAGCTAACTGGAATATTCAAAGATAACGCGATGGGTATGATTTATAGTGCCGTACCTGAGCCTTCAGATTTGCAAAAGAATGCCGCTCTTTCTGCTGCAATGAATTACGTTGTTTCCAATGGAGTCACAAGTGTCCATAATATGGGCGGAAGGTCGGGCGAACATCAGGTACTGAAGCAGGCAAGAGAGAATAACAATTTAACTGTAAGAATTTATGATATTTTTCCACTACCGGCATGGCAATCCTTATTGAGTGAAATTGAAAATAATGGCCGTGGTGATAATTGGTTGAAAATCGGTGGACTTAAAGGTTTCATGGATGGATCACTCGGGTCTCATACTGCAGCTTTCTTTGAGCCTTTTAGTGATACACCTGACGACTCCGGCTTCCTGGTTAACTCTGAAGAGGAGATGTATGAATGGATTTCTAGCGCTGATTCAGCAGGCCTGCAGGTGATGGTTCATGCAATTGGTGACAAAGCAATTAACTCCCTGCTAAATATTTATGAGCGGGTTGCCCTGGAGAATGAAAACCTTAACCGGAGATTTCGAATTGAACATGCTCAGCACATCTCACCACCAGATATACCAAGGTTCAGTAAACAAAATGTAATTCCCGGCATGCAACCCTATCATGCCATTGACGATGGTAGATGGGCAAAAAATGTAATCGGTGAAGAAAGAATCAAAACAACCTATGCGTTTAAGTCACTTCTTGAAAATAATGCCAGGCTGGCTTTCGGCAGTGATTGGTTCGTTGCTCCCCCTACTCCGCTGGAAGGAATCTATGCTGCAGTAACCAGGAGAACCCTGGATGAAGCGAACCCGGACGGGTGGGTTCCGGAAGAAAAAATAACAGTTGAGGAAGCATTAATTGCATATACCATTAATGCCGCATATGCTGGTTTCGATGAAGATATCAAGGGAAGTCTTAGTGTGGGAAAACTCGCCGACCTTGTAATGATTAACGCCAATTTGCTCGGCATTCCTGCGGAAGAAATCCGAAACGCTTCTGTCGTACTTACCTTAGTCGGCGGGCAAATTGTTTACGATAATCGCTAACGAATGTGGTTTAGTTTTTGTGGATTTGCCCGGCGTTAACCCGTTCAAATGCCTGAAATCAAACTAACTTTTTGGACATTTTTGTTCCTGGCTGCCGCCACGCAGGGAATTTTTCTTGCCACCATACTCTTCAGTAAGAAAAATAAAAGTCAGGCGAATTATTTCTTGTCGACTTTGATCATATTGTTTTCCATTACGCTTATTTTTTATGTCTTCTTCTGGTCAGGGATCTCCAGCCGGTTTGGACTCATATTTAATTTCATTCTAAAATTAGTACTCCTTTTTGGCCCACTCGCCTACTTGTATGTTAAATCTGTAAAGGGATACGCGCTTAAACCATCTGACCTGAAACACTTCTATTTTTTTCCGCTTATAAC
>DASWHX010000106.1:0-14759 GCA_036397995.1 Cyclobacteriaceae bacterium | reverse complement strand
GAGTGAGAGTGAAGGTTCTCACTCACATACTCTGACACTCACTCTTTAATTTCCTACCTGAATTTTCTGCCCTGCGTATTACAGATACTTTCATGAATTGAGTTACTAAATTTGGTTTTCATTGAAATCTAATGAGAAAGTTGAGTTAAATCTCTACGCGTGCTTAAGTAGTTCTGCGATCGTGGAGAACACAACGTAGAGTGACTTCGCTGCCTTTAAGAATCTCTGGTTGCCAAGATCTGCCTCAAAAGTTGGATGTCCTTGTCGACCAGTGAATCACAGAAGTACAAAAAGTACCCTTGATTTACTAATTTCGAAGAGTTTCCCAAATTTGGGATTTGGATTCATTAAATGATAGGGTTTGCGAAGGGAAGAGGTCATAAATAATGATATGCTAATTGAGGGAGATGAGGTATTTAACCTTATTCTTTTCGATTTCTTTTGATGAAGGAGTGCTTATAAATGAGTTTGAAATGTATTGAGTAGAAGTATTTATTTCCCAACTGTGAATTAATAAAAGTCGGAGAATAATTGAATCCAATTCCGAAATGATTTATGTTACCCTCACCTACTCTAAAAAAATAATTGATGTTCGAATCAAAACCTATTCCAGTATTATTAAATTCATCTTTAACCTTAATAAAATCTGTTGTACTTTGGATTGAGTAATTATGAGACCAGAGATAATGATTTAATGAGATTCCTAAGCCAAGATTAATTAAGCTTTTTTTCCCAACTGTAAAATTTCTTCTAAGACCCGCGGCGTTTTCCCAAACATTAGCATATTCACAATCATCGAAACACTCTCCGAGGGGGATTGGAATTGAAGAATTGATTATTAATGAAGACCTGATATAAAGGGTAAGGTAATTTTTGAGATGCTTCTCAATTTCAATGCCACCAAATGCAAATCCTGAGAAATCCTTAGTGCTGCTGATGGTCGGCAATCTATAGAAGTTACCGATTGCATAGTTAATTCCTACAGACAGTTTTCTGTCAGAGTAAGGGAGTTGCTTACCAGTTTCTAATGATTTTGATTGCCCAAAAGAAAAGGCGGATAATGATGATGTTAGGACAAGCAAAATGACTTTTTTCATCCACTTTCTCTCTATCCCCGTATTTTGCCCAAATCAGTTATTTAGCTTCTGGGGGATATAAAGATATGGATTTGTCAGATATTTATTACGAAACTACCAAGTTCATCCAGTAGGCTTGTTTATCTGCTTTCGCAGCATTTTCCTTTTCTAAGAGATAATTATTAATAGCAGCTTACGACCCGGCAAATTCAATGTCAGGCTCATCTTTTTCTCTGATTTGGATTTCCAAATATTCATCTTGTTTCAGAAATAGGTCCACCCAATAATTTTTTCTCTTATCGACCTTACCAACTCCAGTCTATAATAGTTAGGCTTGATTAAGTTAACGGTAATGATTGTATCAGTGCCAGAACTGCACTTTATGCTGATCCGTTGTCTATTGGAAAAGTCCCAATTGTTCATGAAATTGGCATTGACGATATAATGATTTTGAATGCTGTCTCCAACTATTCTTAAAAGTAGAACTCCACTCGTAAATTCAAGGTTATTTTTTATGAGTATCGCAGTATCATTTTGACAGGAAGGCAGAACTTGAATTAATAACAGAAGAATTATGAGATTAAATCGTTTCATACTGTCAATTAGTATGATTACACTAACAATTTACAACATCACAGTTGAAATCAAACAAATTAAAGTTCAAACTTATAATTAAACTATTCATGAATGGTACAACATCGCTAAAATCTTGTAGCCATAATGGTGTATAACTAAGGAACATATAATGCACAAATATGCACAAGATTTTATTCAAAAAAGATGGCAATAAGTAAGCCTGTTAATTGAAGTAATTTGAATACGAAGTTATGATTTTAATAACCAGGCTGATATTTGCGGTATTAATTGAGATTTTTACCCATCTGATCAAATAGACTAAAATCCCAGCTGCTTGCCCGACTCAAAGAGGCGGGGATCACTGAAATAAAAAACCCTGGCTGTTTCTCCTCAAAGGATTCTGAGGGGGAGGAAATCCGGAGCGGCCAATTTTACGTTAGGTGACCTTCTTGTCCAACCACTGAAAGTACTTACTTGGATCATATGTCACACCCAATAAATCCAGTATCACTTTGGCTTCCCGGATAGGGCTGATTTTCAATTGCAAGTGTTGCATTTTGGATAGCGTCAACTCAAGCAATTTGGAATTCCGCTTTAACCAAAAAAACCAATTCTCAGTTGCCGGGTCACCTTCCACCAGTGACTTTAAGTATGGAATAAAGAATTGTACTGTTGCATTATCTCCTGGCGAAACCGTGTCAGGAAGGGACTCACCTTTCCCTGGATGTCTCCAACCGCCGGCTTCTATAAAGTTTGTCTCCAGCACCTCCTCTATGCGTTCCGGATCAACGTACCTGCATATCAAATCCATTTCACGGCTTTGATCATAAAAATGGAGTTCATGATGATCCACATCAAATTTGTCTCAAAAGATGGTGCATGAACCCAGGAAGACAAGCTCATCGCTGGAAAAGAACTGGTCAGACAACGCAAGTTGAAAGTCTTGAATGACTTTGTACTTTAGGCCAAATTTCAAATCTGCTAATCGCATCACATTTATTTGAATGATCAAAATATACCATCCCCTCAGTTGGCGCGGAAATATTATCCGTGCACAAGCAATTTTAGAGTATTAGATTTAAATCATCAAACCCAAACTTCTGAAGTGATAAATATATTATCCCAAATGAATTAGGATTACATTTTGTGACGTCTATGTGGTCGATTGGATCGACATTTTTACCCGCAAAACCGGTCCGTAGTTTGTAAATAAATCCATGCCAATTGGATTATTTAGCTCTTGCATTAAGTTGTATTAAAATCTTTCAAACACGGTTTGACAACTGCTATTATTCTGACAGTCTTTATTTTTTATTCTCATAACAAGTATTCACCAGCATTCTGTTTTCTCAATCGTGTTTAATGCAAGACTAACCCGGGATAGGCAAAAATATTTTCCTATTCTTTCCATTTCCATCCCCGCAGCTCGTAATATTTTTTCCGAGGCTCCCCCGTCCATCCGTTAATTCCTTTGGAAGGCAGCCACATGATATGAATGTAAAGGACAGCTAATATCATAATTCCTAAAAAAGTAAAGGCCCAAATCCTTCCTACTGTAGCAGATAAAGTAACCATTATGGCCACTGTTACCAACAATTTTAGAACTTTTCGAAGCTTGGGAGTTTCTGTTTCAAAATGGCCAAGGAAAATACTTCCAAGTGCTACCAGACAAGTTATAACTGAAACATCGAACCACGGCGTATTAATATTCCACATATAGATTTTTTTGTAAACATAATTCACAAAATTCATGAATGCAATTCCCGAAATATTTAGAATAAAAGAGCCGCGTGGAAAGCCTCACTTGCTTAACTATGCTGTAGTCCCTTTAAAACAAGGGGGACAATTTCCAGGCAGGGGTACTTTCCCCTCCTTATTTTAAGGTTGGGCCTGCCGACCGAAGGTGGGGTGGTTCTTAAAATGGTGTTCAAACCCCCTGTAGTCCCCCTTAAAACAAGGGGGACAATTTACAGGCAGGGGTACTTTCCCCTCCTTATTTTAAGGTAGGCCTGCCGACCGAAGGTGGGGCCTGGCGACCGAAGGTGGGTGGTTAATAATTTTCCTAGGGGTGGTTCTTAAATAGTATTTAAACCCCCTGTAGTCCCCTTAAAACAAGGGGGACAATTTTCCACAAACAATGTCAACTTAGAGGATCAGATTATTTCGAACCTAATTTAATAAAGCTGTAATTTTTGAATGCAGAATCCTTTTTTCAGGTTCGGAGTTTGTGAGCTGCATGGCCAATTTAAAACTTGCAATGGCCTGCTTGGTGTTGTTCATTTTGGAATTGATTTCACCAATTAAACTATGGTACAAATAGTATGACTCCAGTTTTTTTCTTTCTTTTATCAAATTCAATTCCCTGAGTGCTGCTTCTGCTCCATGAACCTGCATAATCGCTACTCCCTTATTTAGTTCTGTGATTGGTGATGGGGATAGGGTGCAGAGCCAGTTATAGTACTCCAGAATGCGATTCCAGTTTGTACTCTCAAACGTCTTTGCAGTACAGTGTTCAAACGCAATAGCGGCCTCCAGATGGTAGCTGCTGATCGAGTTGCCAAAGGCTGCTTTATCCATGAATTCGTTCCCTTGCTCAATTAATGCTTCATCCCAAGTACTCCGATCCTGTTCTGACAATAGAATAATTTCTCCATCTCTTGTAAGACGACTATTGAGTCGCGCTGCATGAAAGCACATAAGAGCCAACAACGCAAATACCTCCGGAATCTGAGTGTGTTTGTTTTCTGAAAGCATTTTGCATAATGCCATCGCCTCTTCAATCACATCTTTGCGGATTAGGTATTCATTGTGTGTGGAGTTGTATCCTTCATTAAAAAGAAGATAGATCGAATTTAGTACAACCTCAGTCCGCTTTTTGATTTCCTCTTTAGAAGGAATACTCAAAGCTACTTTGTGTACCCTGAAAAATTCTTTCGTGCGATAAAGCCGTTTTGAGACGATATCATTTGTCGTAAGAAAGGTTTTAGCGATTTCCGCAGTGCTAAATCCACAAAGAGTTTTCAGGATTAAGGTGATCTGGTTTTCCGAAGAAATTTCAGGATGACAGCATACGAACATCATTCCTAACAGATCGTCTTCAATCAATTCTTCCTTCCAAAAATTATCCATAGCGGTATGGAGGGTATATTCCGAAGCAAGCAATGCTGTTTCGCCGATGCTGAAATCATACTTGACCGAGTGTTTGTTTCTGCGAATAATGTCAATTGCTTTGTTTTTAGCTACCCGAAAAAGCCAGGCGGATGGGTTGTCGGGCAGGCCTTTGATCTTCCAAACATTGATGGCGTGCAACAAGGTGTCCTGAACCACATCTTCTGCAGTTTCCAGATTTTCTGTTCCAAATATTTTAGTCAAAACAGCGACCATCTTCTTCGATTCATTTCGAAAAAGATGGTCAGCAAGTTTCAGTATGTTGACATCGGATTGGGGCACCCTTCAAATTGAAAGGTTTAAATTTAGTTATTCATCCAAACTTATTTTACAGAATTCTAATAAAGGAACTTAAATGTATGATTGTGGTTGTCAATCCTACCTCACATCTTCAGTTCCTGAATTTCCCTTACTTCCACAATGCCGCTTTCAAATTCAAGGATGGGGCACCCTTTTGCAATTTCAAGCGCCTGGTCATACGAGTCCGCCTTGCATTGTAAATATCCTCCAACAATTTCCTTACCCTCCATGAATGGCCCATCGGTAACAATTTTCTTTGTCCCCTTTATTTGTTTACCTGATTCATCAAGCGGCTGAGCTCCAACAAGTTTTCCCTGTTCTTGAAGTCCTCTCATCCACTCCATCCATTTTTGCATGTGGGTTTGCCATTTTTCAGGATTTTGCCTTTCAGTATGAGCTTCGCCTCCACGAAACAATAATAAATAATCTTTCATTTTTTCGTTTTTAAAGTTTTATGATGAAATATGAATTATTTTTTGGGAAAGGAAGGATCGCTCATTACCTCCTCAATCTGTAATGTGTGACGTTTGGTATGTCCGCTCATAAAATAAAATAGTTGATAAGAGTCTACCGTACCAAGGGCTTCCACCGGAAATGTGAAAAAGTGATTACGAAGATCGTCCTGGGTATCTTTAAGATAATCGATATTTGCTTTACGTTTATTGAGAAACTCCTTAATCGTAGCTTCATGTGAACCAAATTTTCCGGAGGGCACGAATGCTTCTTGTGTCTTAACCTTATATGTACGATCGACAATAGCTGCAAATACCTGTTCATCGGTAAGTTTAATCTCACTTTTTAAAGCGGCGTCAGCCTGTTCTTTTAATGTACCCTGAATCATACCGAACAGATTCGTTTCTGATATTGCGATGTGCTCAACGCACTCCGATACAGACCATGATTCGGGGCTGCTTTTAAAATTTAATTGTTCCACCGAAAGCTCTTCAATGGTAGCCAATAAATCGTCCTGCGTTTTGTTGAGGGATTCGATGGCAGCCTTACGTTCGGCCTTAGTAATACCTGGTCCTGTACCTGTGAAACTCATTATCCACATCGCCGGGATTAAGAGAATTAACTTTTTCATTTTTTTTTGATTTTAGTTTTAGTTATAGAATTTATTTCAAAATTTAAACATTTGCTGCCTCACAACCAATCTGTCTTATGATGCTCATAACGTTTACTCATTAGTTACATCCAATTGACGAAGGAAACTTTGAAATTTGGACATGGTTTGGAGATTTTTTGAAAAGTTTTGACTTTCAGTGTCCAATGATACAGTGATAGAAAGGAATAATTTCGAAAAAGGAAAGAGTGAGTCGACAGAGTGATGTATTGCACTCACCCCTGTTTATCGGCTACTAATTATACAATTCAATAGTTTCATTGATTCTACTTAACGTGTTTTTCAATCAGGTCTGTTACTTGTTTTTTTATTTCTTCCTTAAGGGGAAGCAAAGGTTTCCTTGCGGTGCCTCCAAATAACCCCATATAATCCATGGCGGTTTTTAAAGCCGGTACTCCCCATTTGCCGGTAACCGCGGCGTTTACCGGAATTAATTCCAGCTGCGTTTTTTGTGCTTTTTCAATATTGCCTGAAAAATAATCTTCATAAATACTAATGCACTTCTGAGGTGCGATGTTAGCGAGAGCTAAGATTCCACCTACAGCGCCAACAGTAAAGGCAGGCAATAAAAAACCTGCTGAGCCGGCCAAAATCTGAAAGTCAGGCTTTGCCATTCTTTTTACATTTCCCATTTTTGCAAGATTGCCTCCGGAATCTTTCAGTCCGATAATGTTCTCGTGTTCAGAAATCTTCAAGATTGTTTCCGCATCCATATCCAGGCCGGAATTTGCCGGCATATTATAAATTAGAACAGGAATTGCTGAGGCATCCGCGACTGCATGATAATGCGCAACGAGTGCATCTGTCGTCATTAGACTTTTATAGTAGGATGGGTTCAGTACCAATACCGCATCGGCACCTGCAGCAGCGGCAGCTTGAGTATTCGTTATTGTTCCGCGGGTAGATTGTGCACCAGTGCCGGCCAGCATAATTTTATCCGCGCGAATCGCTTCCCTTGATGCCACATATACTTCCTGGATTTCCTTTTCTGTAAGATTTACCAGTTCTCCATTGGAACCCAGTATAAGAAATCCAGCCAAATTGTACCGGCTTAAATTGACAATATTCTCTTTTATTTTATCAGTTGCGAGATTTTCAAGCGCATCAAAAGAGGTAGGCAGGGGCGGAAAAATACCGTTTAATTTTATCATACTACATTTGATTTACCTTTTATAGCAATAATACTAAAGGTATCAGTGATTTAGCAAAACAGGATTAATATCTTTTAAAGAATCAGGAAGGATTAATTTATGACCGCATTTTTAGCAAAGAATGTTGATTGTAAAGCATGATATTGATAATTTAGGTATTGTTTTATTGCGCTATGAAATTTACAAACCTGATATTTCCTTGCTTTCAACTTTTAATCGCGACTTTTCTTATTAGTTGTGAAAGAGAAGATCTCCAGGTCCAGACGAAATATCGATATGAAAAACCTTCTGATTTAGGAGATGGTTTAAGTATTTCTGACCCAATCACCGAAGGTCTTGACTTAATGTCACTAAAAGTTTTGATGGATTCAATTGATGCCGGCGTATATGGAGGTTTTCACAGTATGCTTATCTTGAAAAATGATAAACTGGTACTTGAAGAGTATTTTAATAACTGGAATCAGAATGATCTTCACCCGATGTATTCGGTTACCAAAAGTTTCGCGTCGGCAATAATCGGGATCACTATTGATAAAGGGTTTATCTCCAGTGAACAGGAAACGCTCTCCAACCTTTTGCCATCGTTTAATAACCTCGCTTGGACAGACGAAAAAAAAGGAATTACCTTAAAACATTTTCTCACCATGTCATCGGGCTTTGAATGGGACGAATACGGCACTCCGTATGACAATCCGGAGAATCCCCACTATAAGATGATGACAAGCAGTGATTGGATTAAGTATTTGATTGAACTGCCGATGCAATATTCGCCCGGTGAAAAATACAATTACAATACGGGTAGTTCCACCTTGTTTTCCGTGATAGTGGAGGAAGCAACCGGAGAAAAATTTGATGAGTTTGCGCATAATCATCTGTTAACAAAGCTAGACATCAACGATTATTCATGGTTTTATATGCCCGGCGACTATCCGGCAACAGGTGGGTCATTTGGTGGTTTACACCTCCGCTCAAGGGATATGGCTAAATTTGGCCTTTTGTATATGAATGACGGCAAATGGGGCGACGAAGTTGTGATTAGTCAGACATGGGTAGAACTATCACTTTCTCCGCACATTAACATTGTAGTATCCGGCGATTTTACCTATGGCTATCAATGGTGGCGCAATGAAAAGGTAAAAGATAAGGGCGGTCAGCTTATCCAGGTACCTTATGGTGTTGGCCTGGGAGGTCAGTATATTTTCTTAATCAAAGAACATAATTTACTAATCATTATTACCTCGGATAATGATCCTTCAAACACTTTGAATAATTTTGCGATGATTGAAAATTACATATTAAATGGGGTTACCAACTGATGATCACGGGTGTGACATACTTATTCCTGTTTGAAAAGCAAGCAAGAGTTTGTTATACCATTCTTGCTGTTTCCGTAATTCAAAATATACTGAAAAGAAGATTTCCCACGATTCATTTTTAAAAAAAAATACATCCATTATTGCAAAGTCTATTTCTTTCTAATTTCCTAAACTATGGTCAGGTTTCTGATTCCTGAGAATTTTGGCATAGTAATTTTACCATAAACCATAAAAATTTCGATTAGTGCTTAAAATTAGAGGAAGATTTTACTAATTTCAGGTTGAAAGAACGGGAATTGAAATAGTGAATTTCTTTTATCTCAAAATCTAAATAAAATGGAAATCAGGAAGTCATACCTGGCAATCCGAAAGGCAATCGGTATCCTGGGTTTATTGTTACCGGCTTTAGTAATCTTTTTTCACGGCGAACTTCTTACTTCAATCAGTCATTATTATTACGCCAGGTCTGCGGTGTTTTTTATCGGGATTATGTTTTCTTTTGGTCTCTTCCTGATTTCTTACCGTGGCTATGAAAAAGATACCAAAACCGAGAAACTAAGTGACAACACAATCACAAACATTGGCGGATTCGCCGCTCTGATGGTAATCTTTTTTCCAACTTCATGTTTAGGAAGTGGCGGCTTCTCAATTACTTGTTATTCTGAAGGGCTGGTTATGTTCGGTCACGTTAATAAATATGTCAGTGCAGTTCACCTAATCAGTGCCGGACTCTTTCTGTTTATTATGGGCTGGATATCGATTTACAGGTTTACCAAGACAAAAGAAAATGTTATTCTATCAGCAGAAAAAAAACGGAACAATAGAGTGTACAAATTTTGCGGATTCCTGGTTTGGATTAGCCTGGGTGTACTTATTTTTGAATTTGCCGGTCAACTTATATGGTCTGATAAATTTCAGTTGTCTGATTATGATATTATTTTGTTTGAAACTATTGCCGTGATGGCTTTTGGAATTTCATGGTTGGTAAAAGGGGATGCCATTGAAGATTTAATTGATATCAGGAGGAAATATTTTAGAACTGGCAATTAAAAAACGCGATTTACTATTTTTCATTCACGTCCCCAACTTTTATATAGTAACTCGTTGGGCAGTCATTACAAACTGTATTTTCTGCCATGTAGTAAGAAATACTGATTTGATCAGGTTCGGTTGATTCAAAATGTATTCTCCGTTGATCGGCCGAATTATTTAGATTAATCAAAATGCAATCAGAACCATCCTCCAGAATTTGATAGGTTTTAGTTTCCATCAATGCTCCGTTCTGAAAAACCTTAATGCCTTGCTGGTTTATTTCAATAATCTCAGAGTATCCGGAATTTTCCGGTGTCAGCTCCCCAATTAACCCTCCTGTAGTTTTAACCCATTCCCAGGTTCCGTAAATATTTTGGCTTACATAGTTATCCTCACATCCCCAGGTAAAAAAGCAACTAATCAAAATAAAAATTGCACGTGTTTTCATAATTGGCTGTTTACTATTAGACACCACTTTTGTCCGCAAGGTTTGTACCTTAATTAATAATATTTTCAAAATTATCAATGCTTCAACTTCAGGGAAAAATAAACCGTCTCTAATCATCATCCAAAATAAAGACTCGAATGCTACAAGGAAGTCCTGATGCCTTGAACTTTCCGGCTATTTAGAAAAATGTAGTCGTGGAATGGGATTTGGTTATCTTTTTTACCAAATTCATTTTAAACAACCATTAATTTTATGAAGACCATAATTTTGAAACTTGAATTCGGAATTGCCTGCTGCCTGGTTCTTTCCTGCGCAGGGAAGATTCAAGAGCAGGAAAAGAATTCCCTTCCTTATTATTTTGAAAGTCAGGAAGCAGGGATAAAGACCGGCGGAATAAAGGTTATTCCTATTGAAACGCCAAAAGGAACGTTCAACGTGTGGACGAAAAGGATCGGAAATAATCCGGATATAAAATTACTCCTGCTAAATGGCGGACCAGGGGCCACTCATGAGTATTTCGAATGCTTTGAAAGTTTTTTACCGCAACAGGGAATCGAGTTTATCTATTATGATCAGCTGGGTTGTGGAAATTCCGATAATCCTAATGATACTTCTATGTGGGATTTGCCTCGTTACGTTGAGGAAGTTGAACAAGTGAGGACAGCGCTGAATCTCACCAAAGATAATTTCTTCCTGCTGGGGCATTCCTGGGGCGGAATTCTCGCGATAGAATATGCATTGAAATATCAACAGAATCTTAAGGGAGTGATTATTTCCAATATGATGGCCAGTATCCCCGATTATAACAAGTATGCAGAGGAAGTACTGGCACCACAAATGGATCCGGAGATCCTGGGAAAAATTATGGAGATTGAAGACGCCGGAGACTATGAAAACCCTACGTACATGGACTTGCTAATGCCATATTTTTATGCAGTCCACATTTTGCGGCTTCCTGTTGATCAGTGGCCTGAGCCAGTGGACAGATCATTTTCCAAAATGAATCGCTCATTGTATGTAACTATGCAGGGTCCAAGCGAATTTGGAGCTTCAGGCAAACTGGAATTCTGGGATATTAAAGAAAGGCTTAAAGAAATTGCCGTTCCTGCACTGACAATTGGAGCTCAACACGATACTATGGATCCAATACATATGGAATGGATGGCAGAACAAATGCCAAAGGGAAGTTATTTGCATTGCGAAAATGGAAGTCACATGGCCATGTATGACGACCAGGTTACCTATGTGGAGGGAATTATTAAATTCATGAAATCAATCGGCAACACCATCAATTAGCGAAGTTGCCACTATAATCTCCTTCAGAGTATCGGCAACTTAAGCTTAACCAAAATTGAGGTTGAGGAAACTCTTTGCCTCCTGCAATGGCATCATCTCACGGGTTTATCTAAAACGAGAAAAAATTTGACAGATTTAGCCGGCGTGAAAAAATTCAACATACTTTTGTGGCCAGTTGTTTAGATAATGAATCCAATCTTTAAGCCGAAGCTTTTTACATTGCTTCGGGATGGAATTGACAAGAAGCAAATTTCACAGGACATCCTGGCTGGAGTTGTGGTTGGAATTGTCGCCCTTCCTTTAGCCATAGCATTTGCTGTCGCCTCTGGTGTATCGCCGGAAAAAGGTCTGATAACAGCAATCATAGGAGGTTTTCTCATTTCATTTCTTGGCGGAAGCAGAGTCCAGATTGGCGGACCAACGGGTGCTTACATTATCATCGTTTATGGAATTTTAACACAATATGGGATTAATGGTCTGATGATTTCCACCATCCTGGCGGGAGTTATCCTGATTATCTTTGGAGTGCTAAGACTTGGAGCTTTACTTAAATATTTTCCCCATCCTTTAATTGTTGGATTTACCAGCGGGATTGCATTGGTGATTTTTTCAACCCAGATTAAAGATGCATTTGGTCTTACTATTCGAACCCTGCCTGCAAACTTTGTCGAGAAGTGGATAGTTTACTGGAACAGTATGCACACAATCAATTTTACCGCGCTGGCTGTTGCTTTGATCACCATTCTGATTACAATATTTTTCCGCAGGATAACAACAAAAATTCCCGGGTCCATAATAGCCATCATTCTTATTACTGTGGGTGTTCAGCTCATGAAAATTCCCGTTCCTACTATTGAAACGTTTTTTGGAGACATCCCAAACAGTTTCAGTATAACAATCCCAAAAATTGATTTAGCAAGCCTGACTGTATATCTTCCGCTTGCATTGACGATCGCCATCCTTGGCGGCATTGAATCTTTATTGTCAGCTGTTGTTTCGGATGGCATGATTAGCGGGAAGCACCGCTCGAATACTGAGCTTATTGCCCAGGGGATTGCCAATATCGTTACGCCTTTTTTTGGTGGCATCCCCGTAACCGGAGCCATTGCAAGAACGGCAACTAATGTTAAGAACGGTGGCAGAACTCCGGTCGCTGGGATTATTCATGCATTAACCCTGTTGTTGATAATGGTATTTCTGGGTAAATGGGCAAAACTTATCCCAATGTCCTGCCTGGCAGGAATTCTGATAATGGTTGCCTATAATATGAGCGAATGGCGATCATTTAAAGCAATAATGAAGGGTTCAATATTTGACGTGATTGTTCTTTTAACTACCTTTTTTCTGACAGTCTTAGTTGACTTGACAATTGCCATTGAAATCGGAGTAGTGTTGTCCGCATTATTATTTATGAAAAGAATGTCTGATATAAGCGATCGGAGATTAAACCATGTCGTAGATACGGATCTCATCGAAGATTATTCTAATCTCCCTGCCGGTGTCTCGGTGTTTGAAATTAGCGGACCATTATTTTTCGCTTCTGCAAAAAGATATTCTGAAGTTATGGAAGAAATTGGGATTACCAGTAAAATTCTCATCATCCGGATGCGCCATGTTGCCTTTGTTGATCAAACCGGAATGCACAATCTCAAAGAAACAATTAAAATGTTACGCAGTAAAGGAGTATTGATTATCCTGTCAGGCGTTAATCTATCCGTAACTGAAGATTTTGAAAAGTTTGGGATAGTAGATTTAGTGGAAAAGTCTCACGTCTGCGACTCTTTTGCGAAAGCTCTGAAGCTCGCGAACGAGCTGGCTGCGTAACAATCTTATTGTTCGGCATTAATTTTGGATGTCTTCATTCCCCATCAACTCCATATAGGATGCAAAAACATCTCAATTTGCGGAATCTTTTATTAATTGCAGCTATCAATGTTACAATCACAGCCTGCTCGTCTAACAATTTAGCAAAGCAGCCTCTTGGTAATTATAAAATTGTAGAAGCTTTTCCAAAACTTTTGTTTGCACGTCCTGTTGATTTTCAGCACGCCGGTGATGGCAGCAACCGGATTTTTGTTGTGGAGCAAGCCGGACTCATTTCAGTTTTTTCCAATGATGAAATTACGGAAGTAAAAAATGTTTTCCTGGATATTTCCAACCTGGTTGATGATGGCGGTAATGAAGAGGGTCTGTTAGGCCTTGCTTTTCATCCGAATTATGCTGCCAATGGTTTTTTTTATGTAAACTACACGGCATCCAATCCTAATAGAACGGTTATCTCCCGCTTTTCAGTTTCAGCGAATGCAAACCTTGCGGATCCGGCAAGTGAAATGGTGATTTTAGAATTTACCCAACCGTTCAGCAATCACAATGGTGGTCAAATTTCGTTTGGTCCGGACGGTTACTTATATATTGCAACCGGTGATGGCGGATCTGGTGGTGATCCGCAGGGAAACGGGCAAAACCTTTCAACTTTGCTGGGCAAAATCCTCCGCATAGATGTAAATAATCAATCCGGAATCAATGCTTATTCAATTCCTCAGGATAATCCATTTGCAAATAATTCTTCAGGATTTCGTGAAGAGATATATGCATATGGTTTGCGAAATACGTGGCGCTTCAGTTTTGATCCCGTTACAGGATGGATTTGGGCGGGCGATGTTGGTCAGAATGCCTATGAAGAGATAGACATAATTGAAAAAGGAGGAAATTACGGCTGGAATATAATGGAAGGCAATCACTGTTATGAGCCGCCTTCCAATTGTAATGAAACTGGATTGAAGGGTCCGGTATGGGAGTATGGGCGCAGTGAAGGAATTTCTGTGACCGGTGGATT
The DNA here is from genome assembly GCA_036397995.1 of Cyclobacteriaceae bacterium. GTDB lineage: Bacteria > Bacteroidota > Bacteroidia > Cytophagales > Cyclobacteriaceae > DASWHX01. Next base: position 437 of record DASWHX010000106.1, on the reverse strand, counting down.
CGTGTACAGAGGATCTGATTTTCTTGAATTTATGAACAGCTATATTTACGCTGACTATGGTTCTGGAAAAATATGGGCATTGGATTTTTCTGATTTAAACAATCCGGTCAACTCAGTATTAATTGCATCAGCATTAAATATTTCATCATTTGGAATTGACCAAAATCACGAGCTTTACCTCTGTGCTTTTGATGGAAAAATTTACAAACTCGCCGGCGAATAGTCCTGGTACAGATTTTTAAACAAAAGATTGATCAGCCGGAACTATTTTTTTGTGTTTGATGAACAATATAAACCCACCGGTCAATCCTGCAAATACCAACCCGAAGTCTTCATAAATCGAAAGTTGCAAAGCCGCCGAGAATCCAATCAGTTACCACAAGAAAGGGATAATAATCAGGTACCAGGGAATTTTTTCAGAAAAGAACAATTATCAA
>DASWHX010000105.1:0-13138 GCA_036397995.1 Cyclobacteriaceae bacterium | reverse complement strand
TTCGTTTCTGGTTTCCGGCCGTCGGTCTTATGCAGATATCTTTATCGCGGCAGCGGGAGAAGATGCAAGGGTTTCATTCTATGATATAAATGCAAAGGCAAATTGGAGGTTGAACAACAACAACAGATTCTTTGCCGCATTTTATGTCGGTAAAGATTCATTCAGTTTTAATAAAATTTTTGGGTTCGACTGGGGCAACCGTACCGCCACACTTCGATGGAATCATCATTATACTGAAAAACTTTTTTCAAACCTTACTCTTATAGGCAGTCAGTTCGCGTATGGGCTGGAATTAAAAGACCCTGTACAAGGGTTTGAATGGACTTCCAGAATTCAACAGTTTACTTTGAAAGCCGATAATCATTTCTTCGCAAGTCCAAAAGTTGAGATCAAATTTGGATATGATTTATCTTACCGCAGGTTTTTCCCTGGGAAGATTGAACCCAATCAACCCGGCTCAATTTTTACAACTTCGGAACTTGAACGCCAGTTCGCACTGGATCATGCCCTGTATCTTGAAAGCAAGCAGACTATATCCGAAAGATTTACGCTTGAGCTGGGAGTTCGACTGAGCATATTCCAAAACATTGGCGAAACTACAATAAGGTATTATGAAGATATAAATAACAGGTCTTCAACAACAGTGACAGGGGAAAGGAAGTATGATCAGTTTGAGAATATAAAGACATTTGTAAATCCTGAGCCCAGAGTTTCAGGAAGATTTCTTCTTAATTCCCAGAGTTCTTTAAAGGCTTCGTATAACAGAATGGTTCAGAACGTGCACCTGGTTAGCTCCGGTACTGTTCCATTGCCATTAAATACCTGGACTCCAAGCAATCCTTACCTTAAGCCACAGATTGCGGATCAATTTGCGGTTGGTTTTTTTAGGAATTTCAGATCCAATACTATTGAATTTGAAACCGAGCTATATTATAAAAATATTAGCAAGATCACAGACTTTGCGGATAATGCAATGATCTTTTTCAATGAAGATTTGGCCACCGAGTTCAGGCAGGGTAAATCTACTTCTTATGGGTGGGAACTCATGTTTAATAAGAAGGAAGGCAAGTTAAATGGATTTATCAGCTACACCTTATCTAAAACAACCCGCAAAGTGTCTGATGTAAACCAGGGCAGAACCTTTCTGGCAAATTATGATCGCAGGCATAACGTAAGCATAAGCGGGGTGTACGAATTAAATCGCGCCTGGTCATTTGGTTTAAACTTTGTCTATAACACAGGCAGGCCCACCACAATACCTACGGGAAGGTATCAATATAAATACTATAGCGCTGATTATTTCAGTGAGCGAAATAGTTACCAGTTGCCTGATTATCATAGAATGGATATTTCGGCAACACTTACTCCCGGAAGAGAGAAACCTCGGAAACTTCGTTCGAAATGGGTTTTTGCCCTGTATAACGTTTATAACCGTAAGAATCCGTTTAGTCTTTTTACTGAAGATCGGTTTGAGTCCGGTGAGGTGGTGGGGAAACAAGCCCGCATGATTTACCTGTTCCCGATCCTTCCATCCATAACATATAGCGTTGAATTTTGAAATGAGAAAGATTTATACACTAATAATGATGATTGTTACTTTGTCTTGCGATGAAGTGATTCAGCTAGATCCGGAACAAACAGATCAGAAAATTGTAATTGAAGCATTGGTTACGGACGATCCGGATTTAAATTATGTGCGGATAACATCCAACGTTGATTTTTATTACCAGGGAAAAATACCGGGAATAAGCGGTGCAAGTATATTGGTTTTAGATGACATTGGGAATGTTTATGATTTTGTTGAATATGATACCTCTAATCCGGACAGCAGCGGATATTATTTTCCTCAGCCGGCTTTTACCGGAATAATAAACAATACCTACACGCTGGATGTTACATTGAATGGAATTACTTATTCTGCCACTGAACCCATGCTGCCCAATTTTGAGCTGGATAGTTTATCAGTGAGGAAAGATCCAGACCCCGGCCAGGATGATATTGAAGATAATTTATTATACAACGTTTTGTTTTACGGATTTGAACCCCAGGAGACTAAAGATTACTATTACTTTGAATTCTTCGCCAATGATGAATTGCTTAGGAACGATGCGGATGTATTCATAAGTGACGATATTTTCCTCGCCGGTAAGATTTCCGGATTAGAATTTCCATTTAATTATGCCCTGGGAGACTCCGCAACAATTCGGGTATTCAGTATAAGCAGAAAGGTTTATTTGTTCTATTCTGAACTTGCCAGTGTCCTGGGCAATGATGGCGGCATGTTCTCACCACCTCCTGCTAATCCGCTTACAAACCTGAGCAATGGTGCGCTGGGTGTTTTTCAGGTTTCCTCTGTGAAGAAGAAATCAATCAGAGTAATTGAGTAAATTTTTATCCTTGAATTCGACCACGTATTCTAAGTCTGATAGCAAGGCGGAGATATATTCTTTGGCCGCATTATTTGTCGAACTTTCAAGTCCTAGTTCAAATGCTTTTTGGGTTACATTTATTTTGCTGATTTTTAATTTTTCTTTCAGTTCCTCAAAAACTTCCTGGTAAAGGCCTGTGCCGAGGTTTATGCTAAATCGCTTTTCCAAATCATAGTTCACTGCATTTTCAATCTGGAAATTAGCACTGTCAACGCTGGCGGAAGGCAAGGAAACTGAGATAAGAGTATCGTTGAAAATGCGATATTGCAAAGCATCCAAATCTATGTAACCGGAAACAGTTGCAGGTACTATAAGCAATAGCTTAATCTTCCCATTTTTTTCTATAGGAATTATTTCTTCAAAATGGTAAGTAACTAATTTTAGTTGTCGAACCTTTTTGATTTCATTAAGTCTGAAAACCAGGGGAGGTGAAAGAACCTTTGTAGCTAAGCCTTTTGACAAAATGAATCCGGCAGTAACACCTAAGAGAATCAGAATAATTATCAGGGGAGTCTTCAATTTCAACATATATGAAAAATAATATAAAATATAAAAATAATATAATTAATTAAAAGTATTATACATTTACTGAAAAATAATGCCACCGTTAAATTGCTTAAATTGTTAAACAAAAAATCTTAAAGGCCATGTTCAGGAATTCAATATTCGCATGTACATTATTACTAATCATGCAATGCACACCACCCAATGAAGCACCCAATGAAAATGAAGACACCGAAACTAATGTTGAAATGAGGCTAAGTGAATATGCTCGCGTGCCGCTTACGGCGGATTTATCTTCTCTGACTGAAAATCAAAGGAAAATGATCCCAATTCTGATAGATGCGGCAGCTATTATGGATGATCTTTTTTGGAAAGAAGCCTATGGAAACAAAGCGGAACTTCTAAGTTCAATCAACGATGAAAATGCCCGGGAATTTGCTAAAATAAATTATGGACCCTGGGACAGATTAAGAGGAGATGAGCCATTTATTGATGGTTTCGGTTCAAAACCCGCAGGTGCTCAATTTTATCCTGAAGATATTACAAAGGAAGAATTTGAATCCCTTTCTGCAGAAGATAAGAAAAGCCTTTATACAATGGTTAGAAGAGCGGAAGATGGCAGCCTTATCACTATTCCTTATTATGAATTTTTTAAGGAAGAGGTAACGCGAGCGAGTGACTTACTCCGGATGGCTGCGGAGTTCGCTGAAAACGATGAGTTGAAGAGATATCTAACCTTGCGGGCAGCTGCTTTGCTTTCTGATGAATATCAGCCCAGTGATTTCGCCTGGATGGAAATGAAAACCAACGTCATTGATGTAGTGATTGGCCCGATTGAAAATTACGAAGATAAATTATTCAATTACAAGGCGGCGCACGAAGCATATATCCTGATAAAAGATGTTCAGTGGAGCGAAAGATTGTCGAGGTTTGCCAATTTTCTTCCGCGACTCCAGCAGGAGCTTCCGGTACCGGCTGCCTATAAACAAGATAAGCCCGGCACCGAATCACAAATTAATGCTTATGATGTGATCTATTACGCCGGAGATTGTAATTCAGGCAGTAAAACTATCGCGATTAATTTACCCAATGATGTAGAGGTGCAGTTACAAAAAGGTTCAAGAAGACTACAATTAAAAAATGCCATGCGGGCAAAGTTTGATAAAATAATGGTACCCATCTCGGAACTTCTGATTGCTGCGGATCAACGTTCTCATGTTAATTTTGATGCGTTTTTTGCAAACACAATGTTTCATGAGGTTGCACATGGGCTCGGTGTTAAAAACACGATAACCGATAAGGGATCAATTCGCGAAGCATTGAAGGAGAAATACAGTGCATTGGAAGAAGGAAAGGCGGATATCCTGGGTATATACATGGTTACCCAGCTTCACAATATGGGTGAGGTTGAGGGTGACCTTATGGATTACTATGTTACTTTTCTTGCAGGTATTTTCCGATCAGTCCGTTTTGGAGCCACCAGTGCTCATGGCCAGGCAAATATGATCAGGTTCAATTACTTTGCAGAAATGGATGCCTTCTCAAAAGATGATAATGGTTTCTATAGTGTAAATATTGAAAACTTTCAAAAAGCTATGGCCGGTCTGTCTGAGAAGATCCTGACTTTGCAGGGTGATGGTGATTATGAAGGTACTGCTGCTTTGTTCAATGAAAAAGGAATGGTTAGGCAAGATTTGCAAAATGATTTGAACAGAGTTTCAAATGCGGGGATTCCCAGAGATATAGTTTTTGACCAGGGTGTGGAAATTCTAGGCTTAAAATAATTTACCTGATAAGAAAAATGCCTTCCTCCGTTTGGAGAAAGGCATTTCTTTTTTTATTGTCCGGAGGGATCTAATCCTGCTGGTTTACTTCAATACTAATTTTGTCTCCCTTAACCTTTCCTTCCTTATCAACGAGTGCGACTACATCAAAGCCCTGATCAGCAAATCTTGGGAATTGACTTCTTGCATCACCGACAATGAGGTAAATCATTTTTGATGGAATGAGATATTTTTGTGCAAGTCCTTTATGTTGCTCCAGTGTCATGTTACGAACAATATCCTCTTCCTTCTTAATGTAATCAGAACCAAAATTATACGCGCTCATAGTCTGTAGCATGCCCAGCAGGCTACCCTGAGTTTCGAATCTTCTGGCATTTGATTTAATTAAGGCGTTCTTGGTGAATTCGAGATCATCTTCACTAATTCCTTCGCGGTATTTATCCATTTCTTCCCTAAAAATTTTCACACTTTCCAGAGTTACGTTAGTTCTTACACTGGATGAAGCATTAAAAGCGCCTACGATGTCAGTTCCATCGAAAAAAGTTCTTGCTCCGTAGGTGTAACCCTTCTCTTCCCTTAATACCAAATTTACTCTGCTATTAAATGAGCCACCCAATCCGTGATTCATCACCTGAACCGGGTAATAGTCAGGATCGGTCCGTTTCAGGGCGAGATAACCAATGTTTATTACGGATTGCTTTGCATCCGGAACATCATAAAATAACAACTTGGCATTGTCGGTTTGCTCTGCTACCGCATACTCCGGAATCGTAACATCCCTGGCGGCCCATTTCAGTTCTAAATCTTTAAGGGCATCCATCACTCTTTCCTGGGTTACACTTCCAACAACATGGAAATTCGTTACTGATGGAGAGAAATAATTATCATAAAATCCTTTTAAATCATCAATGGTTATGGAATTAATATTCTCCGGAGTGCCAAGTGTATTATATCCCCTCATGTTTTCATCACCATATAATATCCTGTCAAAGACATCACCGGCTATTGCGGAGGGATTAGCCTCCCGGCGAATTACCTGATTAACAGTACTTGTTTTAATTCTGCCGAATTCTTCCTCATCCCATCTCGGCTCCAGTAACATCTCTTCAACCAAATCAAGAGTTTTCTCAAAGTTTCTTGCCAGCGTATTACCTGAAATTGTGATGGCTCCATCACTGGTAAACATATTAATATTGGCTCCCAGCAATTCTATTTCTTCTTCCAGCTCTTCAGGGGTTTTATTCTTTGTTCCTTCCTGCATGATATCCGTCATCAAATTGGCCACACCAATTTTGCCAAAATCATCCAACATATGGCCACCTTTAATAACCAGATTAAAATTCACTAATGGCAGTTCATCTTGCCTGATGCCATAGACTTCCATTCCATTGTCCAGTGTGACAGTCCAGCTGGTCGGAATTTGCAAACCTGGCTGCTCTCCTTTTGGCGGCTCGGCGCTTCGGTCGATTTCTGAAGGAGTCTTTTCGACCTCTACATCAGACTCGGCCACTTGTGCATCAACATTTTCAACTATGGCTTCCTCTTTTACCTGGGCCGGGTTGCTATTTTCTGCCATGAGATCCATTTGACCTTTAGGAACAAAGCTGGTAAGAATAAAAGGTTTGTCTTTGATATAAAGATTATATACTCGAATAATGTCATCCTTGGTTACCGCAAGGATATTTTCGATATCCTGCTCAATGTATCCCGGGTCACCATTAAATGCGTTGTAACTGGCCAGTTGGAAAGACTTGCCTAAAATACTGCTGATCCCATTATAGAAGTTGGTTTCAAGACTTGCCTTCACTCTTTCAACATCTTTATCCGTAATGCCTTCTGTTTCAAATCTTTTAAACGCCTCAAAGATACCTTCTTCAATGTCATCCAGATCAACGCCATCATTGGCGTTTATTCGTATCTGAAATTTGCCGGCCAATTCCATTGCATCATTAAACGCTTGTGGATCAGAGGTAAGTTCTTTTTCTTTTTCCAAAACTTTATATAGCGGAGCTTTCTTTCCCTGTGATAGCAACTGCGCCAGAAAGTTTAGTGGATAGGAGTCAGGATGATTGCTATGTACTGCTGCCCAAACCATGTTAAGTTGGGGAACCTTTGCAAAGTTATCCTGATGATACAAACGAATCGTTTCATCAATAGCAACATTCATAGGTTCCAGAGATTTTAGAGCGAGTGATTCTCCGGTGTTTCCGCTCGCTTCAATTTCTCCAAAATATTTTTCTATTAAAGCTTTTGCTTCATCCTTATTAAAATCTCCGGCCAGAACCAGGGTTGCATTATTGGGTCCATAGAAGTTACGGTAGAATTCTTTAACATCTTCTACCGTGGCGTTTTGCAAGTCTTCCAGTTCACCAATAACCTGCCAGTTATAAGGGTGGCCATCAGGGAACATTGCTTTATGGATTACATAATTGGTATGCCCATAGGGATTGTTGTCCACTCTTTGCCGCTTTTCATTTTGAACAACTTCCTGTTGGTTTACAAATGCGCCTTCCGTTACTGTATTTATAAAGTATCCCATACGGTCAGACTCAAGCCATAATACCATTTCCATGGCATTTTTAGGTACCACTTCATAATAGATGGTTCCATCTTGCCAGGTTCCACCATTTAATGTGCCTCCGGCGTCCTGAATTTTCTTAAAAAATTGATCCTGGTCTACATTCTCTGATTCCTGGAAAAGCATGTGTTCAAAAAGATGTGCAAAACCAGTTCGGCCTTTAGTTTCGCGATTAGAACCTACATGATATAAAATTGCAGTTGAAACAATCGGATCTGAATGATCTTCATGCAGGACAATGTTTAAGCCGTTAGGCAAAACGTACTTCTCAAAATCAATTCGCAGATTATTACCTGCAGACTCATCTTTCGCAGGTACACAGGCAAATACAATGAGCGGAATAACCAGCCATAATGAATTTTTGAAAATCTTGTTTGGTAGTTTCATGATTCTTATTTTTTGTTATGAAGGCATCAAAATTATGAATTTTGAACCTTTTATTAAAACCATTCATAAAAATACCATTGTTATCGGGCATTAAAATTTCACCGTTGATTTTTACTAAGAATAATTATCATTAATCAAACTATATTGGCATTGTTTTTACTAGGTTTTGACTTCTATGAACTTTAAAAGGGCTGTTTTTCTGGGATGGATACTTTTTTCCGGTTTTTCCCTGAAGGCCCAGGAACTGGAAAGTTACCCAGCCTCCATAAAATGGTGGCAAATAAATACACCACACTTCAAAATTATCTATCCAGAATCAGGTGCTAAACAGGCCGGAAGAATTGCCAATGCACTTGAACACTTTTATGGTCCGGCGTCAAAAAGCCTGAATACATCACCTCGAAAGATACGCGTCGTAGTAAATAATCAGACTTCAGTTTCCAATGGTTTTGTCTCGATGGCTCCAAGGCGGTCAGAAATTTTTACTGCACCTCCCCAGGATCACAATTTAGTTGGAAGCAATGAATGGATACCATTCGTAACTCTCCACGAGTACAGGCATATCGTTCAGTTTCAAAAAGCTAAGACCGGATTTAGTAAGCTGAGTTATATGCTTTTTGGTCCTGAGGCATTTAATGCAATGGCAGTGCTTGCAACACCAACATGGTTTTGGGAAGGAGATGCGGTTGTTATTGAAACCTCGATGAGCCGAAGCGGCAGAGGAAGAAATCCTGAATTTGATATTGAGTTCAGAACACCGCTGCTGACTAATGACAAGCCGTATTCCTACTACAAGCAATACCTGGGATCTTACAGGGATTTTATTCCAGACCATTACCGGATCGGTTATTTTATGTCAACATATTTGCGAAATAAGTACGGTAGACAGATATGGGATCCCATCCTTAAACAAGCAAATGCTCATTCATTCCTTCCCTTTACTTTTTCTATCGCCATGAAGAGAAATACAGGCAAATATTTGCTACCGATTTTTAAGGAAATGATGAGTGAAATGAAAAGCAAATGGCAGGAAAATTTAGTGGAAGAAGAGGAAGTTGAAATTTTTTCTAATGAAAACCGCAAAGTTTTTACCAACTACCTCTATCCACAACATCTTGATGATACCACAATTCTTGTTGTCAGAGAAGGACTTGGCAACATTCAGCAATTTATAACAATGTCTCCTTCAGGAGAAGAGAAACAGATTTTCACGCCTGGAGTTTTGAATCGATCACCAATGATTTCGGCAAAAAAAGGTTTGATCGTATGGACAGAACATGTACCCGATATCCGCTGGTCTAAGCGGACTTTTTCTTCTGTAAAAATCTATAATAATGCAACAAAGTTGGTAACCCGGTTAACCATTAATGAGAATTTTGCTTCAGCAGACATTAGTTATGACCTCACAAAAATTGTCTCCGTGTATACATCGGAAGAAGGGAAACAGCAAATTGCTATACTTCAAAGCGCGACTGGGACCGTTATCAGGGAATTTCCTAACCCGGACAACAGTTTTTATCAGCACCCGCGATTTATGGAGGATGACAAAAGTGTAATTGTGGTGAAGTTGAATGAAGAGGGGAAAAGTATTGTATTGCTTGATGTTGAAACCGGGATCGAAACGCAATTAACTTTTCCATCCGCGGAAAACGTTGGATATCCCGTTCAGAACGGAGAATATGTATTTTATAACTCGCCTTACAATGGTATTGATAATATTTACGCAGTAGAAATATCGAACGGTAAGATATTTCAGATAACAGAGGCGAAATTTGGAGCTTACAACCCGCATGTAAGTCCGGATGGAGAGTATCTTTACTATAATTTATTCCAGGCGAATGGAATGGACATTGTAAGAAAGGAATTGGACCCTTCTTCATGGATACCGTTAGAGGTGGTGAAGGACAGGAATATTGACATTAATGGGTCTATCGTTCAGCAGGAGGATAATCCTGACCTTCTTAATACAATTCCTGAGACTCAATTTGAATCAAAGCGCTACAGAAAGTTTAGTGGTATATTTACTCCTGTTAGCTGGGGACCCTATCTGGATGCCACTACTTCAGAATTATTTATTGGAGTTCGTTCAAGGGATGTACTAAGCAACATTGCCTGGGATGCCGGATATATATATAATAATACCGAAGGTACTGAAAGCTGGAGGGGCGGTTTTAGCTATCAAGGTATATATACGCCCATTAATTCTTCAATAATATATGGAAAGAGATATGAAACAGTTGTTTATCTTGATCTGGCTGATACACTAAACCCAAACAAAATCACTGAATTATCCTGGTATGAAACTGAAGTGGAAACCGGTTTGTCGCTTCCTTTAAATCTCACCAATGGAAGAAATTTTACAGGCCTAACATTTGAGAATTCCGTGTCTTATATCCATAAGGAGGGATATCAAAACCCTAATGAGAATCCTGATAACTTTCTTATATTTCCTGTGTCCCAGGGAAATGGTAATATCATTTCCAATAATTTTAGTATCTTTTTTTCCCGGTTATGGCGGCGGAGCAAGCGCGATATCAATAGCAAATTCGGACAGTATTTTATTTTCAGAACCTCCGGTACCATTGCCGGTGACTATACGGGTAACATTACTACATTCAGGGCCGGCCTGTTCTTCCCGGGGTTTTTCAGACATCATTCTCTATTTCTTCGCGGTGGAGTTCAGTCTCAGAAACTTTCACTGGATTCTGATTTCTATCGATTCAGAAACCAGATTGAATTTCCAAGAGGCTTTGGAGCATCTTCATTCAATAATTATTCTTATGGCTCAGTCACTTATGCCATGCCTTTGCTTTATCCTGATCTCGCTGTTGGTCCTGTAGTCTATATCCAAAGGATAAAAGCCAACCTGTTTGTGGATTTTGCTAGAGGAACCAGAGAATCTGTAAGAATTCCGGACAGAAATCTTGCCTTTCCACCATTTACAGTTGATTATTTATCCTATGGAGCTGAAATAACTTTTGACTTTAATTTATTCCGGTTGCTTTATCCGTTGGAAATGGGAGTTCGCTTCAATTTCATGAACGACCCCTTTGGCTCCGGACAAGACCCCTTTAGTTACGAATTCCTGATTGGAAGTTTTGGGTTTTAGAGCATTCCGCTAGCTTGAAATTAGATATATTTACAGGTATTTTTGAAGAAACACCCAATTTATGGCTGAAGTTATCAGAATGCCCAAAATGAGTGACACAATGGAAGAAGGTGTCATTGCAAAATGGCTGAAGAAGGTTGGTGATGAAGTAAAGGCCGGCGATATACTCGCGGAAGTAGAAACAGATAAAGCCACAATGGAACTGGAAGCTTATGAAGATGGAACCTTATTGCACATCGGAATTAAGGATGGTGAAGCCGCGCCTGTGAATGGAATTATCGCCGTAATTGGTAAAAAAGGAGAGAGTTTTGATGATCTCCTGAAGGATGAAGGAGGGAATGCATCTTCCAACGGGAAGGATGATAAGAAACTTGGGATGGATGGAAAAGAAACTTCAAAAAAAAATGAAGAAGAAAGGGACACCTCTGATATAAAGGCTTCAGTAATTACCATGCCCAAAATGAGTGATACCATGACGGAGGGTACAATTGCAAATTGGTTGAAGAAGGTGGGAGACACTGTAAAATCGGGCGACATAATAGCTGAGGTTGAAACCGATAAAGCGACCATGGAACTCGAAGCCTATGAGGACGGTACTTTACTTTATATTGGAGTTAAAGCCGGGGAATCGGTGGAAGTAGATGGCGTGATTGCCGTAATTGGTGAGAAAGGTGCCGATTACCAATCTCTAATAAAGGCTCATAAACAGAAAGCGACTATTTCAGTTTCAGCAACAGTTAAAACGCAGGCTCCGCCTTTTGCTGAATCAGCTCCTGTTGAGCAAATACAGGAAACAAATCCAGAAAAACAGGGATTGGCCAACGGAAGAATTTTAGCTTCTCCATTGGCCAGGAAAATGGCGAAAGACAAAGGATATGACATTAATTTGATAACAGGAACCGGTGATAATGGCCGCGTAACAAAGAAAGATGTTGAAGCTTATATACCTGGAAAATCAAAACCTGCCGTACAGCAGGTAGTAATACCTGAAGTGATTGGTGAAGAAAGATACGAAGAAGTTACAATCAGCCAAATGCGCAAAACCATTGCAAAGCGCTTGTCAGATAGTAAATATACTTCCCCACACTTTTATCTAACCATGGAGATTAATATGGAAAAGTGTATTTCTGCAAGAAATGCGCTCAATGAAATATCTCCGGTTAAAATTTCATTTAATGATATCATAATTAAAGCATCAGCTGCTGCGCTGAGACAACATCCAAAAGTTAACAGCTCCTGGTTAGGTGATAAGATTCGCTATAATAAGCATATTCATATTGGTGTAGCGGTGGCAGTGGATGAAGGACTTTTGGTTCCTGTAGTTCGTTTTGCCGATGGTAAAACCTTGTCACAAATTTCAGCTGAGGTGAAGGATTTAGGGGTGAAGGCAAAAAGCAAACAACTTCAACCGAAAGACTGGGAAGGTAACACGTTTACTATTTCAAATTTAGGGATGTTTGGTATTGAAGAATTCACCGCGATTATTAATCCGCCGGATGCCTGCATCCTCGCGGTGGGGGGAATCAAAGAAACTCCGGTGGTAAAAAATGGGGAAGTCGTGCCTGGCAACGTAATGAAAGTCACACTTTCCTGTGATCACCGCGTTGTTGATGGTGCCATCGGGTCGGCGTTTCTTCAGACTCTAAAGCAAATGCTGGAGGAACCGATCAGAATTCTTGTATAAAAATGAAAAAAACTGAGATACATGCCACTACTGTCATAGCGGTTCGTCACATGGATAGCGTTGCTATTGGTGCCGATGGACAAGCTACCATGGGAAATTATGTGGCAAAAAGTAACGTTAGAAAAATTCGCAAGCTCCAGGATGGAAAAGTGATTGCCGGCTTTGCGGGTTCTACTGCCGACTCCTTTACCTTATTGGAAAGATTTGACGAAAAGCTAAGCAGCTACGGTGGAAATATGAAAAGAGCGGCTATCGAATTAGCTAAGGACTGGAGAACGGACAGATTCCTGCGGCGATTGGAGGCAATGCTCATAGTGGCAAATAAAGAAGAAATTTTGATCTTGTCCGGAACGGGGGATGTTATAGAACCCGATCATGATATTGCAGCAATTGGTTCAGGAAGCATGTATGCGCAGTCAGCAGCCATGGCACTTAAAAAATTCTCAGGGAATTTATCTGCCGAAGAAATAGTAAAAGAAAGCCTGACCATAGCGGCGGATATTTGTATTTATACGAATCATAATTTTGTGATTGAGAAATTATAGTTACGGTACGCTCTAACAATCACTCTTGATGGTTACCATATACCATAATCCCAGGTGCATGAAAAGCAGGCAAACGCTCGCCTTGCTTGAAAAGAGGGAGAAGAACATTGAAATAATT
>DASWHX010000104.1:0-9256 GCA_036397995.1 Cyclobacteriaceae bacterium | reverse complement strand
AATGTATATAATGCAAATCTCCGGATATTAGAAAATGAACAGGAAACGAAATTATTGGTTAAGGATATAGAAATAAAACGTCGTGAAAAAGCAATAATCATTTTAATAATTGCAAGTGGCTTACTTACTGCTTTCACTATTTTTGTTATTATTCTATATCGATATGTATCCGGATTAAATAGATCCCTGAAAAGAGAAAAAGAGAAATTGAAAAAGAAACGGGATGAACTTTCAATTTATGCCCGAAACCTGAAGAGTCTTGTGGAATCCAAGACAGAAAGTATCTATCACAAGAACATGCAACTTGCCGGCTATGCTTTTCTCAACGCCCATAAAATGCGTTCACCAATTACCACCTTACTCGGTCTGGTTCAACTAACTGAGGGTAATAAGCAAATGGAAGATGAAATTTTGTTACGTGAAATTAAGAAAAATGTTATTCGGCTGGATAGGATTTCTAAACACATAAATCAGATTTTGGCAGAAGAAATGGATTTGATAAATGATGATAAAATGAAAAAGTATTTTGCCAATTTTAAGGAAAGTATCGAAAATTATAATGAAAATGATCCTGATACTTTAAAAGAAAATTAGCCTGCTTGGGAAGATTTCACTCTAAAGTTTGGATTATAAATAATGCCGACAATATTATTCCAGGGATCTCTAACGGATGCAACCATGATATTATCCCCCACATTCATTGGCTCCTGGTGTGATTTCCCGCCAAGATCCATCAACCTCTTAAATTCTTTTTGAATGTCGTCGACACCCCAATACGATATAACAGATTCAGTTTCAGCCTTCTTTTTTTCACCAGGATGAAGCCCCAATTCATAGCCGCCAATTTCAAATCCCACATAAAATGGCTCGTCAAAGTATGGCTCTTGTCCAAATGCCCTGGCGTACCATTCTTTCGCTCTCTCCAGATCAGAGACATAATAAATAGTAGTTCTTAAACCTTTTAATGGAGTACTCATTATATTCAATAATTAAATTGCTTTCAAATTTATATTAAAATGAAAACTTTTGTAATGCAATTCATCATTAATTGCGACTTTTGATTTAATTATGAAAATTACCGGTTCAGATAAGATAGGTTTTGGAGTTTTGTCCTTATTCCTTATTGGAGCGATAATTATTGGATTTTCAAATGAACATTATTTTGAAAATAACTTCGCGGTGGAAGATGGTATTGTAGAATGGACAACAACTTTATTGTTATTCGCGAGCAGTGTTTACCTGGTATCAAGAATCATATTACTCAGGAAGGCCAAACCCAAATTTCGGATGCTTTGCACGTTGTTATTAAGCGCCCTGTTTTTCTTTGGAGCCGGAGAAGAAATAAGTTGGGGGCAAAGGATTCTTGGAATGGAAACCTCTGAGTTTTTTGAGAAGAATAATGCTCAGAAAGAAACCAACTTTCATAATTTGGTTGTTGGAGAGACAAAAATAAATAAACTGATATTCGGCCAGCTTCTTACGGTTATTTTGGTTATTTACTTACTGATAATACCTTATTTCTACACCAAATGGAGCTGGCTTAATAAATTGATTAGCTTGTTCGGGGTTCCCCTGCCCAGGCTGCATCATTCCATTGCATTCATTGCAGTGACAGCCTTAATAATGATAATTCCATCAAGCAAAAGGTGGGAAGTTTATGAACTTGCTTTTGCTATGATATTCCTCCTTATCTTTTTGAATCCAAAAAATGAAGAGATCTATCAAAAATCCATCCTCTGATTTAGTTACTCTGGACTGATGGCGAAATTCTCCATCAACAATCATTTCAAAGTGATTGTGTCTTTGACTCTAAACTTCAACATTAATCATGAGGAATAAAAACAAGCAAAAATTCTGCAGGGCTTGCAGAGGCTAATTAAAATTACTAAGACAATTGCCCGTCAACCCAGGCAGTAAAATTCTTCCATTCAGGATCTTAAACTTTTTCGTTTCCGATTTATTTTATCATTTAGCAGTAATACCGGCTCAAAGTTTTTAATAATCTGGAATTTTTCTTTTGGGAAAGACCAAATCAACATTTCAATATTGCTTTCCATTTTCTTCTGCACAATCTGGTATCCTAATTTTTCAGGAATTTTTGCGCTGGCAATATTTTTGGAATTGCAATGAATAACCATATTTTCAATTTTAAGATGTTCAAAACCTAATTTTGTCATAGCATAGCTGGCCTCGGTGGCAAATCCTTTGCCCGATTCTTCAAAGTCGATAATGTATCCTATTTCAAGCTTGCCTTTACCCTGCCGGGTAAAGAGGAAAATTAATCCAATCATAGCTTTTTGATCCGGAGTAAAAATGCCATAAGTATATTTTTGATTGGCAAGAAATTCAATCTTCCATTCCTGAATTTTTTGTATTTTCTTTTCCAGCGACTGCGGCTCTTCACTGGCCCAGGGAATCCAGGGAATCATGAAATTTTTATTTCTAGCTAACAGGTTTCTCAAATTTTCAGCATCTGAATTATTCAAAATCCGCAAAAAAAGATTAGGCGTTATTAGCTTAATAATCTCATTTTTCATCACGGGTTCAGAAATCATATAATTTATTTCTCATTAAATTTTATCTTAAACTTTTAGGAGCAATATCCAGATAGGAAATTCTTAATGCATCTTTCACTATAGAAGATGGAACCTTGCTCAATTCGAAGTAGGTCCAGCCCATTTTACCCCATTTGCCCGGAACTGGGTAAACAATATCTGAATTATAGGCAATGAAGTCTGCTTGTTGCATATCGGTAAACTTTAAGCAAGCTCTTTTTCTTTTTACCTCCAGCGTACTGAAAATTTTCTTCCTGACGCGAAAGGAAGTCTTATCAAAATGAGGCAATTCTTCTACTTCTTTGAAAGAAGTAGCCATTTTTCTAAAAGTATTAACTGAAACCATGCTTCTTAATTTTCTCTTCTCGCAAGATTTACAATGTCAGAGCATTCCAGGATCTTCTTTTCATATCCGGACAGGTTACTGTTAATCATTGCTAAAGCTAATTCTTCCAGTGTTACCACATATTTTCCCATAAAAGATTTCAATAATGGGTAAAGAAAAGAAATATATCTGTACATGGGCAGCGTGTACTTTAACCCTTTTATGGGTTGAATATACCCAGGTCTAAACATGTAAGCTGAATCAAATCCCAGGGCCAACAAATCATTTTCCGTCTTGCCTTTTACTCTTGCCCACATGGTTCTGCCCTTTTCTGTACTATCTGTACCTGCACCTGAAATGTAACAGAAATTTATTTCCGGTGAAATTTCCAGAAGGGTATGTGCAAAATTCAAGGTTAAATCATAGGTAGCCTTCTTATACTCAGCTTCATTCTTTCCAACAGAAGAAACGCCGGCACAGAAAAACACTGCATTGCTGTCTCTTAGCTGATTTTTGATAGATTCAATGTTGCCAAAATCTGAATGAATAATTTCAGTGAGCTTTTCGTGATTATACCCTGATGGTTTTCTGGTAATAGCGATCACTGACTCTACCTTATCATGGTTAAGGCACGTATGCATTACTCCTTCACCAATCATTCCGGTTGCACCCGTAATAATTGCTCTTATCGCCATTAAGCGGAAAGGTTTTTAATTACTTTTTGCAACTTCTTCCGTACCTGGTTGGCCAGTGTACCAAGGCTTTCATTCTTAACCGAAGACATGGATGCAACAGGATCCACAGCTGAAACTTCAACTTGCCCGTCTTCATTTTCTTCAACTATCACGTTACAAGGGAGAAATACTCCAATCTTATCTTCTGCCCGCAATGCCTCGTAAGCGAAGGGCGGGTTACAGGCACCAAGTATTTTGTATTTTTTGAAATCCACATCAATTTTCTTCTTTAGGGTTTCCTTAACATCAATTTCAGTTAAGACACCAAAACCTTCCTTTTTAAGTTCTTCAGTTACCCTTACAACCGCCCCTTCAAAATCGGTGTTTTTTACAATTGTATTAAAATAATAGCTCATGAGTTTTTGTTTTTGTATCTGGTCTAAGATACGTTAAAAGCCGTCAACGGAGAAGGATTCTAATCAGTTCCGGCTTTCCCTTAGTTTTCTTCTCACATCCTTTAATCTTTGGATTTTACCTTTGCAAATCGAATCGGTTAATACAATTAATTTCCTGGATTCACGTGCCCAATAGTCAATTTGCTTTTGTGAAATCGGGAAATCACTATCAGACATGTATTGAGCACCCACGTATGCCTGGCTTAAATATTCAAAGGCTTCAATTTGAGATTTGTTATCCAGTGGAAAAGCCTTATGAATTCTTTTATCAAATGCACGTATCCTGTCACGTTGCGCTTTGATATTATGCTCATCATAGTAATTATGCGAGAAGACCATCTCCACAGCCATATAACAAAACTCAGCCACCTGGTTAAGATGAAATGCACATCCTTTGTGGTTATTTTTACTTGATTCTGTCTGATAATTTTTCCAGGCTTCTTTGGCCTGTGCCATCCCCTGATGATAATCTTCTTCTGCTATTTTTCTTCTCTTTAAGGGAGAAAGATCCTTAGGTTTGGCAAGCTCGAACTCCTCATTATTGTATAGGATAATCCCTTCCCGAAGGATATCGGAAAAATAAAATAATCCCTCTTCAACACTAATATTAAAAAGTGTGATCGTTTCAATTACACCATGAATCGGGGGAGAATTTTTCTGAAACCTAACCGCCAGTTCATTAGATAATTGCTCCCGGGTTTCAAAATGATCGGTAATAACCAGAATTTCATAGGAGGAATTTACCGGAATCTTGGTGTGGGAAAAAGCGAAATATCCAAAAAGAATAATGATATCAGCTTTGCCGGTCTCAATGATTTCATCACAGATTGATTCAAGATTGGCAGTATGTTCGGAGGGCAGATGATTAAGCTTTGATATTAAATTTACCATGTACGGCAGTAATTTAACCGGAGTTGGGAATTCTTCAAGGGAAAATAATAATACTATGTGCCTGGGGCAACCTATTCGATACTGGCTTTCAAGCTAAGCAAAAATCCCCTGGCATCATTGGAGTCTTTCTGTGAAACTAATTTTAAATGATTCTCCAATGAATCAATAGCTTTTTCAAATTCTTTCTCCATGGCATATACAACGGCAAGGTTATAAAAAACATCGGCATGCTCAGGATCTATTTCTGCTGCAACTTCATAATGCAACCGAGCAAGCTCCAGGTTTTCAATATCCAGGTAAACGTTCGCCAGGTTGTAATGTGCTTCAAAATGACGGGGATCTTCTTTTAATGAATGAGTGAAGCAACTTACCGCCTTACTTTTATTTCCTTCCAGGTATTCGATTATTCCCAGGTTACACCAGGCATCCGGTGAGTGATCATTCATGGAGATGGCTTTTTCGTACATAGCCCGGGCTTTCAAATTTCCATTTTCATCGTAAATCAAAGCCTCTTCGAAAGGTGAAAGACTACCTGACATTTGCACGAGCTTGCTGTCAGGTGACTTAAAAATATCTAACTGGCTCTCCGCTCCTTTTTTTGATTTCTTTGAGAGAACCGGTTTGAGCTTAAACCGGGGCGAAGCATTTACAGGAAATTTGATTACTCGACCCATTCGGTTTTATGCGGTTTTCTTTTTCTTTTTGGTTGATGACCTGGCTTTTTCTTCTTTGGCTTTGCCCGTCGCTTTTTTCATCGGTTTCTTTTGCTCTTTCGCCTGACTGATGCTTTCCTTTAATGCCGTCATTATATCCACCACCGGAGCTTCCTCTTCTTCATAAACCACGATCTCTTCACCCTCAATCTTCTTGTCGATAATATCTTTCAAAGCATCGTTATATCGGTTCTTTAATTCAAGTGTTTCAAATTTGGTTGTCATATTATCCACAAGCATTTTGGCAAGCTTTAATTGTTCTTTGTCAGCCTGGTCATCGGTAATATCAGGAACATCGGTAATATTTCTCAACTCTTCCGGATAACGCAGTTTATATAGAAGAATACCATTCTTTTCAGGAGCCAGGAGCAAAACGTTTTCGCGATCGCGTAGAACTACTCTGCCAATTCCAAGTTTACCGCTCTGCTGCAAGGTTTTGCATAACAATGAATAGGTTTTTGCGGCTACCTCTCCATCCGGTCCGGCAAAATAAGGCGTATCAAATAAGGCAGGATGCACTTCTTTCGCATCCACAAAACCTTCAATCTCTATAACCCGGGTCGACTTCAGTTTTACTTTCTCAAAATCTTCCGGATTCATAATAACAAACTGCCCGGGTTCATACTGATACCCTTTGACAATATCTTCAGATTTCACGGTTTCTCCGGTCCCTTTATCTTTCTTCTCATACCGGATCGGATTATTGGTTTTCTTATTGATCTGATTAAAACTGATAGTTTGCTGCGCGTCGATTGCTCCATAAATTCTGACCGGAATGGTTACCAGGGAGAATCGAATATGTCCTTTCCAAATAGCTCTCATGGGAATGTATTTTTCTCCTAAAGTATATAAATATGGGTGGAAATCCTAAGATCAGGTGGGTATAAAAGAAACATCGAAACAAAAAATTCCTGCTTAAAATTTACAAGCCAGTACATGATCATTGATTCGGTCATAGTATTCAGATTTCCAGTAATGAGGATCATTGACTTCCCGGAAAATTATTCCCTTACCTTGAATAGGGTAATCAGCAAGGAATGGCTTCTCCAAAAAAACAATCACTGTTCTGGAATTAGGCCAGCCTTTGCTTGTTTCACTGACCCTGTTTCCCAGAGCGATCTCTGAATCCAGGATTTGTTTCAGGTTTTTCCCAAGCCTTCCAATATGTTCCTGATTGATCATAATAAATACTAAATTACCGGCAATATTACATAGTTAATACAATAATATCTTTAAATAATAATATCTAATATACTATTGGTAAATTTGAAGGTATTCTCCAATTTAGTTCCTTTAGGTACATTCAAACATAAAAAAATTATAAGTCGAATTTTGTCACATATAACCCCTAAAAGACAGAAAGACGGATTCTGGAAATATTATCTGACCAATTCTATTTCTTCAATACGTTATGCATTGCTCTTATCAATTATCCTGTATGCGGCTTTCAGTGTTCTGGATATTTATATGGCCCCGCGCTCATTAAAGGAAATCTGGATCATTCGGTTCATAATAATAATCCCCAGCTTTTCAATGGCATTTTATCTGACATTCAGAAAAGCCTTTACATTCTATAATGAAGTAATCTTGTTTGGTGTCGCCATGATTGGCATTTGCGGAATTCTGGCAATGATTGCGATTGTTGATAGGATCGAGCCAGCTTTCAGGTTTTATTATTGCGGACTAATCCTTTGTATAATTGTTTCACACAGCATTCTTAGACTTCGGCACAGCATTGCCCTGATATTAAGCGCGGTAACTATTTGCGGATACAACCTGGTAATTCTTATTTTTCATCCTGATTTTCTCAATGAAGGAGAACTGGCAATATTAGTTAATAACAATTTTTTTCTTCTTGGCTCAGGAGTAATTGGGGCGTGGGCCTCAAGCACAAGTGAAAAAATGTTCAGAAAGGATTATGAAAACCAGCAACTGCTGTTAAATGAAAAAAGTGAATTAATTCTGACCAAAGAAAAATTGCAGGAAGCCAACGCGGTAAAGAACCGTTTAATTTCCATAATCTCACATGATATTCGTGGGCCCATTTCAAGTCTCGCAGGGATTTCCAAAATGTTTGAAGATAGACAGTTAAGTGAAAGCGAGTTAAAATATTTCATGAGTAAAATGGGAGAAACCCTGGATGGAACAACCATAATGCTAAATAACATGCTTTCCTGGTCAGTTATGCAGATGAACAATACCAGATTAGTAAAATCTTACATTCTGTTGCGGCCGGTGATTGATGAAATACTTTTAACATTGAAAGCTCAGGCTTGCCTGAAAAAGAATCAATTGCAAAACCTGGTTGATGCGGAAATTAAGATTCATTCGGAGCCCACCTTGCTTAGACTTGTATTAAGTAATCTGGTTACAAACGCAATTAAATTTACAGAGAATGGGCTAATAAAAGTGATAGCCAGCGAGAAAGATAATTGCACTGAAATTTCCGTAACTGATACAGGATTAGGTATGGCCGATGAGGTAAGTGAAAAACTGTTCAAGTGGGGAAGCCGGTTTACCCGGGAGGGAACAAAAAAGGAAAAGGGTTCGGGAATCGGATTAATCATTTGTAAGGATCTTGTTGAAAAGCAGGGTGGGAGAATTTTCTGTGAAAGCAAATACGGGCATGGATCGAAATTTACATTCGCGCTGCCAAAAACTTTCGAGTTCGTTTGATGCCTAACCGTTTAAATTGAAATGACCATAAAATTTCTTTCTCCACTCACAATTTCATTTTTCATCCTTATCACAGCATCAATAATCCAGGTAATTACGGATAGATCTGGTGGGTGGGGGTGGGTTGTTGCCTCTACATTCACAATTACAGGATCAATTCTTCTGGCTGCACACTTCATTTTAATTTTCTTTCTAAAAGATAGACCTCCATTAATATGGTGGATTGAAACTGCCATTGTAATTCTATTAATAATCTACGCGTGGAAAGACGGATTTCCCTTTGAATCGCTCTTGAAGCCCTGGAAATAAACCTTTCTGCACAGCAATCAGATTTGCCCGCAACATTCTTACTGATTGAACGTAATTTTTGGTTTAAGGAAGAAAGGCAGATATCCCGGCTGTGTTGAAGTCTGAAGTTTTCTTCAGCCGCTCAGTCTCCCTTAAATCACCTGTTCGATAAAATCTTTTGTCCGATCAATCAGGAACAATGGAATATTAATTAATCCGTTTCTGTGTTCCATATTTTTTAAGGAATACCTTCTGAAAAACCATAATTCACACAATTAGTTACATGAATGTGAAAAAAATCACACAATTTGAACTAATTGTGCGATAAGTTGAGATCTTCCTAAAAGATAAGCCTCCATTAATATGGTGGATTGAAATCGGCATTGTAATTCTTTTAATAATCTACGCGTGGAAAGACGGATTTCCCTTTGAATCACTCTTGAAGCCCTGGAAATAAACCTTTCCGCACAGCAATCAGATTTGTCCGCAACATTCTTACTGATTGGAGGTAATTTCTGGCTTTAACGAAAGAAAGTCAGATATCCCGGCTGTGTTGAAGTCTGATGTTTTCTTCCAGCTACCCAGTTGCTCTTAAATCACTTCCTGCTTTGGTTCATACCTTCTAATTCGCTCCAAAATGTTACACCATTACCGGAAATTGGGAAGATTTTACGAGTGG
>DASWHX010000103.1:0-22913 GCA_036397995.1 Cyclobacteriaceae bacterium | reverse complement strand
AGACATCTTTAGAAAGCTTATGTGGTTTGGATATGAGGGCGAAAACACCTGGCATCCGGTGGATGTATCCCGTGTTGTAGAAATTCAAAGCCTGAATAAACAAGGCAAAAAACCCGCTACACTGCTTGAAGATACCGACTTTGCCCGTGAAGAAAAAGTCAGAGCGATTAGCCGTGATTTGGAACGTCTGGATAAAAAATTTGCAGATAAAGGCGGACGCAAAAAACGGAAGAACAAAAAACGCAAGAATCGGAACCCTAATAACAGGCAAAGACCTAATGATAAGAATTCATAATATTTTTATCATCTTCCTATTAGCAGGCGTGTTAATATCATGCGATTCTGAAAGGATTTTTGAAACCAATGAAAATTTCTCCCAAAAATACTGGCATAAAGATTCACTTAAATCTTTTTCATTCCACATAACAGACAGCAATTCCACATATAGCCTTTATATGAACCTCAGAAATACTGCTTCATATCCCTTTCAAAATATTTATATTCAATGCCAGTTAAAGGACTCTCTGAATAAAGTGTTGGAGGATCAGCTTCTGAATTTTCAGTTGTTTCATTCACAAACAGGTGAACCTTTCGGTTCAAGCGGAGTTGGAGACATTTTCGATCATCAGTTCAAAGTTTTTGAAAATTATAAGTTCACTGCATCAGGAAGTTATAGTTTACATTTCGCGCAAATGATGCGTAAAGATACTCTTGGCAATATTATGTCGGTTGGAGCACGGGTGGAATTTTTTCAGCCTGAAAATTAAAGGGTAAGTTTTCCCGATTGTCGGGAAATAAAGAATTCTACTTATAAATCCTTATAGTAATCTCGGAAATTGGAATTGAATTAATGATACTTTTCCCGTAAGGTTCTTCTTTCTTTAAGACCGCCACCATGATAGTATCCCAAAATATATAAATTATTGGAAGAAGCGAAAAAACGAATTAGGCCTAGCAAGATTCTCCCAGTATTCAGGTTTTCATAATTAAAGTATGTTAAGAGGTAATGTATAATTTGAGAAATCTTAGTTAGTCGAAAACAATACTTCCTTAAAGGAGATTATCAAAAAGAAAGATTATGACAATTCGGAATTGGCCACTTATTGTAAACCCATTTTTAGCTATACTCGAAAACCGTTTGCAAATTTAAATCCTTTATGCAGTTACTTAGTCGCGGAGTTTATGCATAATTTGGCACTGTCCTGGTATGTGATCATATAGGTATATTTGAAAGGACTAGAGTTCCTTGTTTTCTTTGTTCGTTATATTTTTTCAACAATTTTATTTCAAAAGTATCTTCAATATTCTCTTGTCTTAGAGGCCCGGTCTTAGGATAAATATATAACAAGCAGATTTCTTTGGTATTTTGTTGACAACGAACAATTAATCTATAGCCACCGCTCGCACCCCTTTTTTGCTTGTTATTTTTCAGTCTTAATTTGAGCAATCGAACACCACCATTCCCTCTTAAAAAAAACCTCATTTGCCATATCTCATCAAATTTATGTTCATTAAAAAATTCATGCAAATCCTGATTAATGGAGTTATATGAGGTTTTCTTTTTAACTAATTTTTGATATGCCTTTTGATAAGTTTGGGATTCTAGAAGGGCCAAATTTCATTTATTTTATCCTTAATAATTGTTCGGATTTCTTGTTCCCCTTAATTGTTTTTTCCAGATCTATTAATAATTCATGTAGATCTTCTTTCAAAATTGAAAAATCATTCATTTCTGTATTGAAACAACCCTTCCAAGAATGATGAGATGCCTGATGATACAGTTTTTCAGATATATCATATAATGGCTGAAGGATTTCTTTGTAAATAATATAATCTTTTTTGCTAGATAATTTTGATGCCTCACCATAAACATCATTCAAAGTTTCCTCAAACAAATCATTTAGGGTTTGAAGCTCTATTTTATGCGCATTAATTCCATCTAATAAATTATCAATCCATTCTTGTTCTGATGCTTCTGCATAGATAACAGTTGCACTATAATAAAGCTTATTGATTTTGTTTGTGATTTCTGCAGTTGCTTCCATTATTTTAAATTTTCACCTCAACTTTATAAGGGGATGATAAATTACAAAAAAATATCCAGGATAAAAGCATGCAAGAAAATGCATTTAATAAAATGACTGCAAAAGTTACCTTTTTCTTAGTCTTATTTACAAGTTAACGAAAAACATTCACTTAATGATACATTTTAGGTGATAAAAGGTAATAAATGAGCTTTTTGGGGTTAATTAGTAAAGCAATTATTTGCATATTTTACAATGATTGCCTTTACTTATATGAAAGATAAGATAATGAACCCTTATGCATAGACGCCGGAAACCTTTTAAAAAACTAAGGAAATTGGCAGAGAAAGAGCAAAAGGACTTTGAAAATTATATCCTTTCAATTAGGGCTAGATCTGAAGTGTAATCCAATTATAATTTTCAGCCTGAAAATTAAAGAGTAAGTTTTCCCGAAACCGGTCTCCCCAGCGTGACGTACACTTTTCTCTCTGTAAAATAATCAAAGGATTGAAATACTGATTTATCCGGCCACATGATTTGCAAATCGCGGGTTTGCGGATGGTACAGGGCGGTGTATAAAGTCACCAATCCCTTGTCATGCTTTAGCTGGTAGACCGGTTTCTGGAAGAACTTTTGCACTACCTGTTCTTCAGTGATTGCAGGATCATTAAGCACATTATTCAAAAAGTTTTCCCTTTCCCTGGTTGAAGTAAGGATTGCATAGTCCATCCACTCCACTTCAGACTGATGATTGGCAGTTACCCGGGAATAGGATGTTGTTATTGGCCGGTCGGGGCTGAGAAATACGGTCGCAAAATCTCCCGACGCATCAACGATAGTCAGATTATAAGACATATGAATGGGAATTTTTTGCAGCTTGATCATGCACGCTCCCACTGTGCTGCAAGTTTCAAGCAGGTATCTTAGCACGACCGGAATCCCAAATCCAAATCCGGTAATATTGCGGCCTCCAAAAGTTAATGAAATGGAAAGACCGTCTTTGTTTATACCATCCAACACTCCCCAATTGCAATCGACCATGGCAATTACAGGCTTTAGCCAATTTGAATAGAGCATGGTACCCTCAAAGAATTTTGAATCGTAATCGTAATTTCTGATCAGAGCCACATTTTCTTTTTTCCAGGCCAACTGCGTACAACCTGACATGTAGGCAGGGGGATTAAACATGCTCAGGTATCTTGCGGCAAGATCTCCTCCACCCGCGGTTTCCACAATTTCATTATAAACCGGGTAAAGCTCGGGCAAAAATTTCTGAAAATTTTCGACACAGGTCAGGTATCCCGGGCGTTCTTTGTTGTTATCAGATAAGAACCACTTCTGATAATAAGGCCAGGTGCGATCAAAAATTTCCAGCCATTTAGGGCCGGGTTTTTCTTCATGAACAAAATTTACGCACAGGTGCATTACATCATTTTAAATCCAGCTATACCCACTTTTTCCCTTGTCTTGAAATAGTCATGCGGAGCTTCGCTCTTATATAGATTTCGAATGGCATCTATCCAGTTAATTGCGCGCCCAGTTAATTTAAACTCATTAGTCATTAATCTGCCTCGCATTACCAGGATACCCATGTCGGCACCTTCGTATAAATAATCACCTTTCCGGGAAATTCGCAGGAAGAAAGCCTCGGTTGATTTTTCCACAGCCCGCCGGTGTGTATCCATCCTGTCAAATTTTATACTTCCATCTTGCATCATCCGCCAGATTCCGGAACGGGGAGCGTCAGTTATAATTTCTACCGAATCTTCGGTATGCTTGATTACCAGTTGGCTCCAGGTATCTATGTTTTCAGGTTTAAACCACCTGTTTGTAATAGTTTTAGGATTCAATTTATAAGGATAATTCATCCATTCCAGTAAGTGGAAAACAAACAATGGGGCATCAGCCAGTGCAAAAACTGCGTGATTCGTAATGGAGCTTGCCCCCGTAACTCTCGGATTCAGTTCACCCAAATAAATATTATCAGTACTTTCTTCGATTAAGAAATCCAGTTCAAAATATCCTTTGTAACCCTCCTTCATCAATTGGTCTCCAAATTTCCGCGTGTATTGCCTGGCTTTTCTCCTAATGGCAGGCGTAAAGGCTTCTGCGAATATTTCATTCCCGCACCAGCCTCCCCGGTACGGAGTTAATTCTTTGAAACCAACCAACTCTGTCATTAACGGAGCAACGATTGTTCCATACCTGGTTACACACGCCTCAATAGCCGCTCCACGGCAATTAATACGCTTCATGATTTTTACTTCCTTCTCGCTTATAATTTCATCAGCGTACTTATCCCAATCATCTTCATTTGAAATAAAGAAAGTAGTGTGACCTGAATCACCATATGGTAATTGTACTACCAAATCCCCGCCTAGTTTTTTTGAAACTTGTTGAAGTTTAACGTAGCTGGTAACTTTAGCCAGCACATAGGGAACAGGTGGCACGCCCGCTTTCTCGGCGATCCGGTTTGTGTTTACTTTATTATCCATAAAGCTCCTCATTTTAGCTGAAGGAAAGCATATCTCCAATCCAAGTTTCTTTGCAAGTTTCTCAGTCTTGGAGTCAAACATTAAGAAGAGCACTTTACCGGTCTTTTTTGAATTCTTCCTGGATTCCAGATAATCTATTACTTCTTTATGCTCAAGTAAATAGTTGTTGATATCTTCAATACTTTCAAATTCATCATGTTCAATTTGTTGCTTCGGACTAAACACGTTAGGATGAAGGCCATCGAAACATTCAATGTAAGTAATGAACTTAAACCCCTTGATCCATTCGTCGGCACCTAACAGGTTAAAATTTGTAGCTGAAATAAAATAAACAGGTGTTTCATTTCTGAAAAAGAATCTGCGGATATCGGAAATTCCATTCAAAGGTTTGGGAGACAATCCTGTAGATTTTTTTCCCTGAGTTTTTGATTTTGATTTAGTTGCGGCTGCTACCTTTCGGGTTGTGCCGGTTACTTTCAATTTTCTTTGCCTGGATTTCCCGGGAGTTTTGCCAGTGATTTTCTTTGGTTTTTTTGGAGATGGTCTTTTAACTGATTTTTTGCCTTTCGATTTTACAGATTTTCTGATTGTTTTTTTTGGTTGCGTAGATTTTTTTGCCATAGAATTTTTATCAATTATTACATGTTAGCGGCAATCCTCATTGTTTCGTTATTCCCTTCGTAGATTTTGAGCTTCGCTGAATCATTTTTTTGGATTTATCGGCCTTCGATTCTTTCAGAACAGCGCCCATCATTGCGGTGGGCGTTTCATGGCGATTAAGTGCCGAGGAGGTAAAGATTCGTAAGCCAAGATCAGCCCGGTATCCATGGATTTCTTTCACATCCAGTTTCATCAGGAATTCCAAAATATCCGGACTTAATACCTGACCGGGCACCAGGATAGGAAACCCAGGCGGGTAAGGAATAACGAAAGACGCGGAGACGATTTCTCTTCCCCCATCCAGGGCTTTCTGGCAATCTTCAAGTTTTATGTACATGCATTTCTTTTCATTGTATGCCTGGAAAAATGCTTCCCTGATGTTACCTCCCGGAACTCCGGGAACAGCCTGGAAAGAGGCATGAAAATGACTGAAGTGAGGAAGTGGCGGTACATCTTTTGTCAAAGAGTAAATCTTATTCTCCTCAATCAAAGCTTCATCATTATTCAATGATTTGAATTTCTCATCAAGTTGTTCCGCAATCTTTAATAAAGCGCCAATCAGATAAGCTACCGAGCTTCGCGTCGTTCCAATGTTAGTCATAAACAAGACTGAATTGCGGGAAGTCTTATTGATTTGAATACCGAATTGATCCATCAAATATTTATTCTTGAAAGTATCACCGTCAACTCCTGTTCTCCCTATGAACAAATTAATTTTAGTTGGATCCAGCACAAACTCATCTGTTTCCCAGGCTTCCTCCATTCGTGTCCATCCAGTTTCTGTGTGATAATATTCTTCAATGCCTGACTCTCTAAATTCCGCAGGAATAAAATCTTTTACCGTAAGCACATCAAAATACTTTCTCAGCTTTGGATGTTCATTAATTTTGTACCGCAGAATCATGGCCATTTCAATACTTTTCTCTACCATTTCGTAACCTTCAAACTGTACTTGCCTTCGTCCTGAATCCAGGGAAGCCAGTATTTGATAGTTTGGTGAAGTAGAGGTGTGCGTCATATATGATTCGATGAACGACTCTTCAGTCTTTCGTTTAAATTCTTCATCATAAATATGAATCATTGAACCTTGCCTTAAGGAGGAAAGGGTTTTGTGGGTACTTTGCGTAGCATAAACTCTCACTTTAACCCGGCGAGGATCCGGCATGGGTTTCTCAGTACTGCCATTTCCCTCTTTGTAAGTCGCGTAATCACGTTTATATTTTTCAGAAGAATATTTCTTATATAATTTATCTGCCACATACATCGCAGTACGCTGCTTATAGGTTGGGGTAAATGATGCAAAAGCAAACCAGGCCTCATCCCAAAGAAAGATCATGTCGGATTTTATGGCGAGCACTTCTTCCATAACTCTTTCCACATTGTACACCAGGCCATCGAAGGTGCAATTTGTCAGGAGACACATTTTCACCTTGTCAAGCCGGCCCGCCTTTTTGAGGCGCATTAACTTTGCTTTGAGAGCTTTGATAGGAACCGCACCGTACATTGAGTATTCTTCTATGGGATAGGAATCCAGGTAAACCGGATAAGCACCGGCTAAAACAAGTCCGTAATGATGAGATTTATGGCAGTCCCTATCTATCAGCACCAGGTCGCCCGGCTCTATCAAAGCCTGCACCACGATTTTATTCCCTGTCGATGTTCCGTTAGTAACAAAGAAAGTTTGCTGGGCACCGAAAGCTTTTGCTGCCAGCTGCTGAGCTTTCTTAAGCGGACCGGTGGGTTTCAGCAAAGAGTCCAGCCCGCCGGTGGTGGCGGAAGTCTCGGCCAGAAAAAGATTTCTCCCGTAGAATTCACCAAAATCATTTATCCAAAGAGATTTAAACACAGAGTTGCCCCTTGAAATAGGCATTGCATGAAAAACGCCGGTAGGTTTTTGGCTGTACTCCTTCAAAGCTGTGAAGAATGGCGTTTCAAATCTTTCCTTTATCCCCCGGTTAATACTAAGATGTATTTCCTGCAAATCTTCCTTTCTATAAAAAATCCGCCGGAAGTTTTTCAAAGCTTCATCATCTATATCTCCAACGGCAGTATCGGTTACATAATAAACATCTAACTCGGGCCGCAAATTTTTTATCCAATCGCAAAGTAATAACCCCAATTCGTTTTCACTTTTATTTTTGAAATTCAATTTTGTGATTGAAGAAATAAAGGTTTTTATATCCGAAATATCATTGCTTGATTTGAATGGGATACCATACCGGATTACACAAACCTGAATGTTATAATTAAATAACAGTGCGATTAAAGCATCCTGAAAAGTGTTGGCAACAAGGGTTTCATATATAAAGGGATCATCGCTACTGCGAAGCTTTGAGAGTTTATCTTTTATATTTTTTTCTTCTTTGGAAGAAAGGTTATCTACAAAAAGAGTTTCAAAATAATTTCGGGTTATTGAATTTGCTTCTTCTTCCTTTTTTATCCGCTTTGATTTTTGTTTAGGCTCCGGCATGCCTGGCTGGCTCCGGTATGCTTCACTACTGAGCATTCTGACAATCTCAGAAATTTCATTAAAAAAAGCAGTGTACTCTTTTCTTTTAAACATTTGTTTGAGTGAAGCAAAATTTTCCATTCCCGGAAAAGCCCAGTATTTCTCCAGCGCCGATAATGACCTGAAAAGAGATTCAATTGAATTCATTTCATTTGCCTTATCTTTCTTTGTTGTTTTGAGTTTGTTGGCAGCATACTTGAGTTCATTCCAAAGATCAATGCGAAATTGTGTCACATTAAAATATTGGTTGGCCAGAAGTTTCTTGACTACAGTCATAATTATTTTTTTGAGTGGAAAGCCATTTTGTTGCCTTCTGAATCTATAAATAAAGCAAAGTAGCCATGTTCTTTGCTAATTAAAGTTTTCTTTAAAATAATTCTTCCCCCTGCTTCCGGAACGCGGTTCAGGTAAACATCCAGATCTTTCCCGCCATTGAGATAGACCAGTGAGCCTTTGTCGCTGGGGATTGCTCCCTCACCCATTACGATTGCACCTCCAATCCCGTCATTAGTTGGAAAGATTGCCATATTATATCCTGCCATATCCTGGATTTGAAGGCTAAGATCGTAGACATGATTATAGAATTCAACAGCACGGTTAATTTCGTATGCCGGAATTTCAAACCAGGCCACGTAGTCATTCAACTTTTCCTTACGTTTCTTTTTTGGTTTACTGTCTTTAGCAGGTGACTTCATAATTATTTATTTTTATTATTTTCATCAAGGTCGGTAAAATCAGTTACTTCATCGGGATTTACAGGAGTTTGTAAAACATTGTTCAATAATTTTAGCCTGGTTGGCTTTATCAGGTGCCCAAGTGAATCCAGGTAAGGATGCTTTTTATTTTTTTCATAAATATTGAAATTCACCCTCCTGTCACGGAAACTTTTCAACGGCTGCCCAAGTCTGAGTACACCCAATTCCCTGCTTCGCTGAACGCGTTCAATATCAATTTCAATGGGGATAAGTTCAGGGCCGGTACTCGCCTGATGCATTACTCTGCCATCCGGACCACAAATTATACTTCTTCCGGTTCCTCCATCTCCAAGACCGTTAATATCAAATATGAAACATTGATTGGTAGCTGCTGTGGCTTGCGCAATCGAAAGTTCGATGTCCCGGTCGATAGTTGCAGTGAGCGTAGGGTGCAAAATTACTTCAACTCCCTGAACCGCAAGTGTTCTGCTGGTTTCCGGAAACCACATGTCATAACAAATACTAACACCAAATCTCCCTACCTCAGGTACATCAAAAATAACAAATTCATTGCCACCGGTTACACCGGCTTCATAAGGATAAAATGGAAACATTTTGCTGTACCTGCCAATTACTTCTCCTTCGGGATTAATTACTGATGCTGTATTGAAAATTAAATTATCTTTTTTCTGAAACATAGAACCTGGGATGAGCCAGATACCGTATTTCTTAGCTATTTCCCGGAATTCACCTTCAATGGAATTTGGAAATTCCAGGGCATTATACGTTAATGGTCCAAAGGGGCATAGTTCACTAAATACTACCATTTGCACCCATGGATATACCGCCATCATTACATCAATCTGATGTTTCATGGCCGGTACATTAGAATGACTGGCAGATACGTTCATTTGCACTCCTGCAATAGAAAATGGTTTCATCCTGAATTTATTTACAAAGTTTTTCCAACTCCTCTTCCATAATAGCCAGGCCTTTCTTTAATTGATTCTCTGGCATCGTTAGCGGACTCAGTATGCGGATTACATTTTTATAAATTCCTGCATTCAAAATCAGCAGACCTCTCTCCAGGCAAGCGTTCATGAATTTTGAAACTGTCTCCGGGTCTGGCTTATTCGGATCATCGTCTTTTACAAATTCCATTGCCTGCATGGCGCCCAATCCGCGAACGTCACCAATGAGATTGCAGCTTTTTTTCATCCGGTGCATACTTTCTGAAACCAGTTTTGCCACCTGCAAAGCTTTGCTATTCAAATCAATTTCTTCCATATAACTAATAGTGGCGATCGCGGCAGCACAACTTACCGGGTTGCCCAGGTAGGTACCACCGATTGTTCCGGGAGCGGCACCATCCATCACTTCTCTTTTACCTACCACTGCACCTATAGGCATTCCGGAACCCATTGATTTTGCCCAGGTGGAAATGTCGGGGGTAATATCATAATGAAGATACGCGGCCCATTTTCCGGTTCTGCAAAATCCTGACTGCACTTCATCGATAATCAAAACAATCCCCAATTCATCACAAATTTTTCTTAACCCCTTAACGTAATTCTTCGGCGCGAAATTAAATCCGCCCTCCCCTTGTGCAAGTTCTATTATTATTGCCGCGACATTTTTTGGATCAACCATGCTCTTAAAGGCATCCTGCAACCTGGCCAGCTCCTGATTCGAAAATTCATCTTCACCCATTCCATTTCCAAGATGATAATAGTTGGGAAATGGAATCCGGTAAACCTCAGGGGCAAATGGTCCGCAACCCTTTTTATAATCAATTTTTGAAGTGAGACTCATGGCCATCATTGATCTCCCGTGAAAAGCTTCGGTATAAGCAATGATTGCGGATCTGCCCGTGGCCTGACGCGCAATCTTAATCGCATTTTCTACAGATTCCGCTCCAGTATTGGTAAGCATTACCTTCGTTTGTGGTCCATGCGGGAAGAGTTGCGCTAATTTTTCGCACAATTCAAGATAAGGTTCATAAGTAGAGACATGAAAACAGCTGTGGATTAATTGTTCCGCCTGTTTTTGGATTGCCTTTACAACCGGAGGTGGACAATGACCCGCATTCAATACGCCAATTCCCCCGCCAAAGTCAATCAATTCCTCTCCATTGGTATCTACAATGGTTCCGTTATATGCTTTGGCCACCGTTGAATTCACAAAGATGCCAACTCCATCGGCTACTACCTTTTTTCGACGAGCCATTAGTTCTTCGCTCTTTTTCTTTGTCAGTTCCATTCGTATTAAAATTTAGCTTTCAAAGTTAACAGGTTAAAAGATTGGTTTGGTTTAATTAATTAATTTTCTCCATCGGGAAACACTAAAATCTTAATTTTGAGATATAGAATTTTGCATTTTTATAAAATAGCGATTATTAGGCTGGAATCAAAATCAAAAAGGCTGGCTAATCCTTAGCCTGGTGAACAAAAATTCTGATGGAGTCTTCCACTTCAGCCTGGCTATTCCAAAATTCTCTGCTGAAGATACCTTTAGCTTTCCAATGTTTTGAAGAAAGAGTAAAGGGTTTGTAAACATGCATTTGTTTGATGGAGAGGCTATCGTTGTAGAGGTCATCATCGGTAAGTATCAAACCCAGGTAATTATTATTTTTCTTAATAGTTAAATCAGCAAAGGGCAGTTCCTGGGTCACTTTCAAATCTGAGTTTAATGACAACACTATGGGTTTCAATTTTTCTTTAAGGTACCATTCCGGCTTAAAGGCCGGCTCATGAGGGCGGGTTTGAAATTTTCCTTCACTTACCTCCAACGAATATTCAAGATATTCCTTTAATAACTTCGGCCCTGGATTCTTTGAATCCCCAGTTTTCAACTGTTGTGGAAAAAGGCTGGATACCACATAAATCTTTTCTCTTGCTCTTGTGATTGCCACATTCAGTCTATTTTCACCACCTTCTACATTAAGACTTCCAAATTGTAAAATAATTTTTCCATTGGGGTTTGGTCCATATCCTGTGGAAAAAATTATGATATCCCGCTCATCTCCCTGAACGTTTTCTATATTCTTTATGAACAGTTTTTGAGGAAGGAGTATTTTTCGAACTATTGATTCTTCATCCAGCACATCCATGATATGCATTTGCTGGCGCGCGTTAAATGTAACTATTCCGATTTCTTTGTCTGAATTTCTTTTCATTATATCAAATACAAGCCTGGCAACTTCTCTTGCTTCCAGATCGTTTCTATTGTCTTCCCAGATTCCTTCTACCTTTATGTATTTAATAGAAGGCTCGCCTCGTTCAATCACATTCTTATCCGGCAACAAGTTTAGCTTTCCTTTATAAAAATTGCGGTTGCTGAAATCTATCAGGTCAAGCGATTTACTCCTGTAATGACCCTGCAGCATGATGCTCATTAAATATTGGCTCGCCAATTCAAGAAGCGAATCCACTTCGACAGATGGATCTTCAGATTCATCATCCCACCGTATCTTATAAAGATCATTTGGCCGCAATTGCATATTGTCGCCGGCAATTACAATCTGACGGCCCCGGTACATGGCAGGGATGCTTTGTTCGGTAAACGTTTGCGAAGCTTCATCAAAAACGACAAGATCAAAAAATGGCATCATGGGAAATATTGCAGAAACCGATTCCGGAGAAGCCAGCCAGCATGGTATCAGGTTGAAAAGATCTTCGGCATAATTATCTATTAACTTTCTTAACGGCCAGATCCGCTTCTTCTTAGTTGCCTGATGATGGAGATCCCGGTAAGAAATCCTGTTTTTCAGCCGGTTAAACAGAACATTTTGATATGTTTTCTCCCTAACCCGCACCAATAAAATTTCATTGCTCACTTTTATTTTCTCTTTCACTTTGGACTGTAGTTCTTTCTCAAGTTTTCCGAATTTTATTGAAGACACCGATCGCAAGATTGGATATTTTGATTCTATGTGATCAATCCAGGCAAGTCTGAGACTATTGCTAAAAAGCGGCCAGGGGTCATAACTACCACCTAACTCATTTCTTTTTTCAAGCGCTTTTTCAATTACATTTATTTCATCATTGCTCAACTTCTGAATCAGATTATCCAGTTCACAGAGATTATCAAAATCTTTATGAAGCGTTTTTATAGTTGCCTTAATATCTAACTCACCGGAATAAATATTTTGTATTTGCCTGATAGACAGGTAAGTTTCCCAGGAAGTTTTCCATACAAATACTTTTTCAAGTAATTCAATTAACCGGCTTATCTTTTGCAGAAATTCTTCCTGAGTCTCCTTGATTGGGGAAAAGTAATCCTGCAATAGCCGGACTGAGGTAAATTGTTTTTTTAATCTTAGTCCTTGTTTTAACTCTTCAAACCAGGTTTGAAAATCCACTTTAGTAATGCTGACCGGAATTTCTTGTATCCATTTCTTTTCCTTTAGCTTTGTGAGATTGTGTTCAAGGTTTAACCGATTGTCGATTTTCTTAACCAGTTTTTTAAGTTCTTTTGAAGTTGGTCTTAATTCATTGGCAACCATTACTCTTTTCAAATAATATTTGTCTTTGCTGAACATCAGCCATCTTAGATATTTGACAGGATTCTTTCTGGCTTCAAGTCTTTTTTGAAGAACCTCCTGGAATTCACCCAACTTATTAGCAGCCAGTGACTTTTCTACTCCCTCCCTGACAAAAAATTCCATCATTATTCGTTCCATATTGGAAACCCATAAAAGCTCAGAGTCAGAATCAGAAAACTCTACAGCGAATAGAAAATGATTGAAAATTTCCTTGTTACTTAAATCACTTCGCATGATTCTTAAATCTTCTTTTTTTTCTTCAAGGCTAATTAGTTCATCATAAGAGAATAAATGGGTTATCATGGTGTTCATTTCAGCATTTATTTCTATCGCTCTTTCCTGGATTTCAACCAGGATTTCTTCCATCCTTTTCAATTCCGAGAGACCATATCCTGCAAAAGACTTACGATTGTTCCAGGGATGATTGCTCGCGAACTTTTGCTTTAACTCTACGTAGCTCTGAAATTCAAGTTCGAAATTAGACAGGTCGTCAAACTTGAAATTTCTATACTCAAACTTCAGATTGAGGCCGGGCTGCGT
Source organism: Cyclobacteriaceae bacterium (assembly GCA_036397995.1). GTDB lineage: Bacteria > Bacteroidota > Bacteroidia > Cytophagales > Cyclobacteriaceae > DASWHX01. Next base: position 9,447 of record DASWHX010000103.1, on the reverse strand, counting down.
TTTGTCTGAGGTGAGGTATAATTCCTTAACAGAAATGCCACATTCAGTGGTATCAAATAGTGCAAACTTAAACTCCTCCAGTTCTTCCGAAATCTGATCTATCCTCCGGCTTGCCTGCTGAAATGTTCTCTCCAGATGTACTATATCTAATGAATTGTTTCTGGACTCATATTCCTCAATACGTTCAATATGTAAAGCTATTTTCTCATATAATTTTTTACGATCATTTTTGAAATCGTGCACCAATCCCAGGAAGTCGGCCAAACCCTCGGACTTCATCCGATCGAATACGACATCCAGTGCTGCTCTTTTTTGGCTTACGACAAGAACGGTTTTTCCCCGGGCAATAAAATCGGAAATTAAATTGCAGATTAGCTGAGACTTTCCTGTACCTGGCGGTCCTTGCACCACCAATGAATTTCCTTTCTTAACCGCTTTAAGTGCATTTTCCTGAAACGCATCCATTTTAAAGGGAGTATAGGTGTCTTCTTCCCGCACTTGATCAAGAAATGCGAAATGCAATTGATTTTTATCGTGCTCAATACTTCGTTTTAGGAAAAATTCCTCCAAATCTTTATCACCACCCCTTTCCAACATTTCCTGATAGTCGGGAACAAGTTGAGAACCTGCCTGTGGGAAAATACCCAAGACAGCTTCAGGATATAATTTCAGCTCTCCGTTTTGTTCGTGTTTTTCAAAATTAGCTTTAATGAAATTCTTAAATGCAACCAGATTGTTTGTGAAATTATCGGGATTAAAATTTATATCGACCGGGCTGTCCCGAAATGTTTGATATATCTCCGTGCGGAAGACTGTACTGTCCGGATCATAATCTTCAAAAGTTCTTTCAATTAATTCGTCATCAAGCTTTACCTGGTTAAAATATGAATAACCCATCAAAAAAGATTTATTGAATGTTATAGTAAGATCTTCGCGTAATAAAAGCACCCACTTGTTTTTTTCTATCTCGAGGGAAACCGGGAAAAAAAGCAATGGTGCCCGAACCAGAGTTCCATCAGAAAATTTTCCTCTTATAAATGGCCAGCCTACAAACAAATCCCGTGAGCCTCTCTCTTCAAAAATAAAATCATCAATGCGTTTTAATTTTTTTAATTTCCTGCTTACTTCGTTTGATTGATCATCACGGCTATCAACTTGTTTGCATAACAAAATTTCACTATTTCTGGCTATTAGTTTTTCAATTATTGCGAACGAGGGATCTTTTTCAAGAAAATTGAAATCGTGAATGTCAATAAACTGGTCTGATGCGAGCCTGAGTAAAAGTAAAGAGCGATTATTGCTGGATAGATTTACCAGCCTGCGAAGATATGTCTGAAGGATTTTCTCCATTCCTGAAAGATGTATCAAGATAAACCAAAAAACGCTTGGATTAAATCAATACCTATTCGAAACTAAGATATGGGAGAATCTTTTCCAGTTGATCCCTGGAAATAGTGGGAATTTTCTCCAAATCCGCGGGCGTTACAGGATAGTGATTTAACCGGTAATTGATCATAAGCTCAGCGGTTTTGGGTGATACATAAGGATGCTTCTGCAACTCTTCTTTCGTGCATTCATTTATCTTTATTTGCTCCGGGAGAAATCCGGAGTCAACTAAAAAATTCTGACTTAATAGTTCAAGAACTTCGGGAGAAAGACCATAAACCTCCGTTAACTGGTGCATATCAACAAAACCACCCAGGAGGTCTCTGAATTTTATTATCCTCGATGAAAGGGCTGAACCAATTCCACGCAACCTTTTGAGGTCGGTGGTATCGGCAAGATTTACGTCCAAAATTACTGGACTTGATTTCGTGAATCCAGCTGAATCTTTCTTTGAATAAACCAGGTTACGTTTCATTGGAGGTGCACTCGATTTAACCGTGGTTTTTTGTTGAATTTCAACAAAAGGCTTTACTTTTTCTACCCAGGCGGAATCAATTCCAAATATTTTATTAAGGTCATCCGGCGACTGAAACCCACCTCCTTTGGATCTGAAATTGATAATTCTTTCCGCCAGGAATTTTTTCAGCCCCAATTTTACAAATTCAACTGAAGTGGCAAGATTTGGATCAAATGCAAACAATGAATCTGCTGGTAACATTTCCGGTTTCACTTCAACCGCATTTGATACTTTGGTCTCATGTAAATTATATTCACCGGGCTGGAAATCCTTTTCAAGATAGTATTCCAAAATAATTGGAAGAACAAGCATCACTGATATGGCCAGATGGACCACAATTACTCCATAGGTTTCAGTTTTACTGAATCCAAAATAATTGCGCAACCATTTTAACAATTTACCATACATTCGTAAATATAAATATTTATTGATTTTTTATACTTAATCTTATTAACGATTAGAGAACTTATGCAAATCTTAATTGCAAAAAATTAGGAACTTAGTCATTAATAATCTCAAGATTATATGGATGTCGTAATTATTGGAGGAGGAATAGCCGGGCTTTCGATTGCCAGGGCGCTGGAAAAAAATCAATTACAAACGACATTATATGAATCTGCTCCGGAACTGAAACCAGTTGGTGCAGGCATTGCTCTTGCTTTCAATGCCATGCAAGCCTGCCGGTCTCTTGGTATTTATGAGGAAGTTTCAAGCAAAGGTTTAGCCATCCAAAAAGCATTGATTACTTCTTACAATGGAAAGATTATTAGTGAATTCGATAACAGCAAGTTCCTTCCTGTTTTTGGGGATGTTTCACAGGCAATTCACCGTTGGGATTTGCAGGAGGCGTTGAAGAATTCCCTCAACACAACTGAAATTTTGCTGGGAAAAAAAGTTACCGGTTTTATTCAAACTAAAAAAGATGTTGAGATAAAGTTTTCTGACGGTTCCTCTACCACTACTCAGTACGTAATTGCCGCAGACGGCGTTCATTCCATTTTCCGTCAAAAGCTGATAGTACATTCAGAACCGGTGTATTCCGGATATACTTGCTGGCGTGGAATCGGAGAAATGCCGGCTTCATACAAATGGAGAGAATATGCAAACGAAAGCTGGGGTCCGGGGCAAAGGTTGGGAATAGTTCCCCTGCCTGTTAACCGGGTGTATTGGTTTGCTGTTAAGAATGCCCCTGAAAAAGATTTGGCAATGATACGGTCAAAGAAAAATGATTTGCTTCAGTTCTTCAGGAAGTGGGAACCCGGCATGCTTAAAGTTATTGAAGAGACTCCGGAAGAGAATATAATTTTTAGCGACATCATAGACATTGATCCCGTAGATCAATTTGCATTTGGGAACATCTTGCTAACCGGTGATGCTGCTCATGCTACCACACCTAACATGGGCCAGGGTGGATGTCAGGCCATTGTGGATGCCGCAATTCTTGATAAATGCATTGGGAGTACTTCTACTTTTGAGGATGCATTCAGATTATTTGAACAAAGACGAATTGATAAAACGAGGAGAGTAATTCTTAATTCGCGGAGATTCGGAAAAATAGCCCAGAGCGAGAATCTGTTTCTTATTGCAATCCGGAATTTGCTCATCAGCCTAATACCGCAGAAAACCAGCGCTAAGCAAATTATGTGGTTGATGGAAGAGTTTTAAGTCTGAGTGTGAATTAATGAGTTTGAATTAATAAGGAAAAATTTTTCAGCGAAATACAAATCCATGAATCCGCGTTATCCAGTCTCATCTTTTCTTCTTACTTTCATAGTCCCAAACTTTATATACATGAAAAAAATTCTTCCCTTCCTGATAATCCTCCTGATATCTTGTGAACAGAAGTATGATACAATTATTACCGGCGGCACCATTTATGACGGAACGGGAGGCGAACCGTTCATTGCCGACATTGGCATTAAAGGAGATACAATCGCATTTATAGGTGAGATTGGCTTCGCGAATGCAGGTAACAAAATTGATGCTTCAGGGATGGCCGTCTCTCCCGGCTTCATTAATATGCTGAGTTGGGCCAACGAGACTTTGATCATGGACGGAAGAGGGCTTGGCGATCTGATGCAAGGCGTTACGATGGAAGTAATGGGTGAAGGGTCATCAATGGGACCTCTGAATGACTCCATGAAAGCTGCAATCGAAGCGAGAATGGTTGATTATAAATATGAAATTGAATGGAATACACTGGGAGAGTATTTTGATTTTATGGAACGTAAGGGTATTTCCACGAATATAGCAAGTTTTGTGGGTAATTCTACAATAAGGCAAAATGTGCTGGGGATGAATAATGTTGAGGCTAATACCGAACAGCGTGAACAAATGAAAAATTTAATCAGGCAGGCAATGGAAGAAGGTGCTGTTGGTGTTTCTTCTTCCCTTGAATACGTCCCCAGCATGTACAGTGATACTTATGAGTTGATTGAGTTTGCAAAAATTGCGGCTGAATACGGCGGCATGTACATTTCTCATATTCGTGATGAGGAAGAAAAACTGCTGGAGGCTGTTCGTGAAATAATTACTATTGCCATAGAAGCAAACATTCGGGCGGAAATATACCACCTGAAAGCATCCGGTGCCTCCAACTGGGATAAACTTGATAGCGCTATTTATTTGATCGAGGAAGCCAGGGATTCAGGCATTTCATTGACAACTGATATGTATAACTACCCCGCCAGTTCAACCGGACTCGACATAGTGCTTCCGAATTGGGCAAAGGAAGGAGGAATTTTAAAAGAGATTGAGCGATTAAGTGATCCTGAGTTGCGTCGCCAAATAGAATCTGAAATTGACTGGAACACACCACCGGATCGAATTCTATTGGTTGGTTTCCGGAACGAAAATCTCCGGCATTTAACAGGAAAGTATCTCTCTGAAGTTGCCACGGAAAGAGATGAGGCTGTATCTAAAGTTCTTTGCGATCTTATTGTTGAAGACGGTAGCCGGATCCAGGTCGTCTATTTCAGTATGTCTGAAGAAAATATCCGCAAAAAGATTGCCCTGCCTTATATGAGTTTTTGTTCTGATGCCGGATCAATGGCTCCGGAAGGAGTTTTTCTGAAGCAATCCACTCACCCCCGTGCTTACGGATCTTTTGCACGGCTGCTATCCAACTATGTGCGGGAAGAGAAGATTATTTCATTGGAAGAAGCAGTAAGAAAATTAACCTTATTACCCGCGCTAAATCTGAAACTTTCCCGGCGAGGGGCACTAAAAGAAGGCTACTATGCCGATATCGTTATTTTTGATCCGGAAACAATAGATGACCTGGCAACATTTGAGAATCCACACCAGCTGGCTATTGGAGTAGAGCATGTTTGGGTAAATGGGATTCCGGTAATCGCCAATAGAGAACATACCGGCGCAAGGCCGGGAAAGGCAATAAGAGGCCCAGGCTATAGGAAATAAGGGATTTTATAACTTTTGGCACAAACTTTTTACCCCAAATTCGATTTCTTTGCAGTTTTTGCCTTCCTCAGAATCATTTGATGCAATTTTGCCTTGAATCCTGATGTTTGAATTAAAGTCAGGTAGTTATTGTGAATTTGGGATCATTATACCTCAGGTTTTTATGATTTTCATCGTACTTCGTTATGAAATTCCATAGTATGACTAAGAAAACTATTAATAATCTTTGCTTCGTGATTTGCTTTTTGCTTATTTCCTGTACTCAGCCGAATCATATCCATACCATACTTTCTGTTGAAGTGCCCTCAAAAGGGGAATTGTATTTAATGACCCTTGATAGTCTGGGTTTTACTGTTAGCCAACAATTAAATTTTGAGGGAGTGAATTTTAAAACGGTGTCGCTGGATTTGGAATTTCCAGCCGAGGTAAGACTTGAATCTACATTGATTGAGAATCAGCTCAGGTTACGGGTAACTCCGGGAGATTCTTTGGCAGTTGCAATAGTACTGGATTCATTGCCCAACCATTATAGCTTTCGTATAACAGGTAGTGATTCCACGTTTCAAAATTATTTGTTGAAAAAGGATTTGGAATTTAGCCGGTTTGTTTTGGAATCATGGCAAACTCAACCCGAAAATGAATTAGTTGAACTCGACAGGATGAGATCAGAGTGGAGTCGCCAAAGAAACTCTGCATCTTTCGAATCCCATTTAATAAGATATGACAGTCTTGCTGATTGGTCCAGGCAACTAAATTTTAAACTCGGTAAGTTCATGGCCACACCCGCGCTTGATACTTCTGAAATTGCATCTTTATTTCATGAGCTTTCTGTTTATAATCCGGGATTAAAGAAAGTTTTTGATTTTAACAGGCTGGTTTTTGACTTGCAATACTTGTTTGTAACCCTAAGCCTTCTTGAGAACGACCGGTTGGCAGAATATTATCAGGGAGAATTGCTAACTACAACAATTCAAACACTTTCCGTTCCGTCTTTGGATCCTTATATTCTGCTATGGATGAAAGCTATAATGATAAGTGAGATTAGCGATTACGGTATTGATGGTGATTTAGGAAAAGAGTACCAAAAATACATTTCCAGTCCGGACTCACCGCCTGTCTTTATAGAAGCCTTAAAGCAAAGGGCTCAGATATGGTTAAGACTTAGGGCCGGCAATCCTGCTCCTGATTTTGAAGCTATTACTACAGCAGGTGATACAGTTAGGCTATCGGATTACTTTGGTAAATATTTATTCCTGGATGTATGGGCCAGCTGGTGTAAACCCTGCATTGCCGAGTTTCCTCACAGTCTTGTTATGATGCTTGATTCACGATTCAAAGATTTTGAATTCATTTTTGTCAATCTTGATCGAAATCAGGAATTGTGGAAACAGGGAATGAAGCAATTTAATATCCCTGACGGTACACATTTATTCATGCCTGATGATTTTGATGGAGAAATCTTTGTGCAATATAACCGAACCTCCATTCCGCGATATATATTAATAGATCCTCAGGGCAAAATCATAAATGCCAGAGCGCCGCGCCCATCACAAAGAGACAAGATTTTTGAAACAATTTCCGATTTGGCTCTTTGAAGAGATTCAGAAATGGTAGTATTTCTTCCACCACCATTGGAAGCACACCAGCGCCCACACCCTGGCATGAGAATCACCGGGATTCATTGAATGTAATTTCCGCAGAAGTTTTTTCACCTCCCCGGAATTAAAAATTCCCTGTTGATTCAGCAGTGATTCTGAAAGTAGATCATCAGAAATAATTTTCTTCAGATCTTTTCTAAGCCATTTTAGCACCGGAACCTCAAATCCTTTTTTAGACCGGTGAATAATTCCAGGCGGCAGTTGGCTTTTGAAGGCTTCTTTCAAAATTATTTTGCTTTGATTGCCGTCATTCTTGAAATGTCCTGGCAATGAAAATGCAAATTCAGCCACACGCTTGTCAAGGAAAGGCACCCTCACTTCAAGACCGTGAGCCATTGACATTCGATCTACCTTAGTTAGCATGTCGTCAGGTAAAACCATGTGTAAATCTGTCAATAAATGCCGGTTAAGATTCTCCTTATCAAGGAACCTCAGCCAGGTTTTTTTCAAGATTTCAGAATTTTCCAATGAAAGGTTTGACTTGGAATTTTCACTAAGCAACGACTTTGCCCCATTCTCATCTGTCAGGCTTGCCCATAACCAATAGCGTTCCTTAGTTGGTAATTTTACACCGGCTCCAAATTTTCGCAATTGTCTTACTCTATTTCCAAAAGCACCGGAACGAGAACCCGGTAAAAGACTGAGTGCCGGTACGAAAGATTTTATCCATCCGCTCGCTCCTTCCAGACTTTTCACCCAGGCTGTATGTTTGTTATAACCCCCGAACAATTCATCACTTCCATCACCAGACAAGGCTACAGTACTATGTTTCCTGGTTTCCCTGGATAGCAGATTAACTGCTATAGCGGAAGAGTCCGCGAAGGGTTCATCGAGATAATCGAGACTTGCAAATACTTGTTCCAGCAAATCCTTCTCAGCAAACTCAAAGACTGTGTGATTCGAATTAATATGTTTTGATACCAGCTTTGAATAATCCGATTCATCAAAGAATTTATTCCCCCTGAATCCAATGGAAAAGGTATGCAGATCGGGTTTATGCTTTTTAGCCAGCAACGCGATGATGGAGCTATCCAAACCACCGCTTAAGAAAGAACCCAGGGGAACATCCGCAACAAGTTGGTCTTTAACAGATTCTTCCAAAAGTTCAGCAAGCTTTGCAGTAGCGTTTTGAAAAGTTAAGTTTGACTTTTCGGGAGATAATTCATAGTAAGATTCATCCAGGATGCCTGAACGGGAAATTCTGAGATAATGGCCGGGAAGAACCTTGGAAACGTTCTTAAAAATGGTTAAGGGTGCGGGGATATAATTAAGCTGAAGATAAATTAACAATGCATCGTGATCCAATTCCAAATCAAGTCCATAACTAAGTATGGATTTAATCTCAGATGCAAAAATAAATTTATCTTCATCTTTAAAATAATAAAGAGGTTTGACTCCAAAACGATCCCGTGCGATAAGTACCGAATCTTCTGCTGCATCATAAAATGCAAAGGCAAAATCTCCCTGCAATTTTTCTATCCCTTCAGAACCACGACTTTTTAAAAGACGAAACAGCACTTCTGAATCGCTATGGCTGTAAAATGATTCGCCGGCAGACTCAAGTTCAGAACGCAATTGCCGGTAATTATAGATTTCTCCATTAAAGACCAGCCAGTTGCGCTCATCTTCTATCGGTTGATTACCCGCAGGAGAAGTATCTATTATAGAAAGCCGCCGGTGACCAAAAGACGCGTATTCATTATTGATGGTTCTTTGGAAATCAGGCCCGCGGGTGTGCAACGCTTCCGTCGCCCTAGCCGCATTGATCATTTGAAACCGGCCAATTTGGTTAAAAGCATAAATACCGGTGATCCCACACATTACCGTAAAGCCTTTAGCAGAATTTCCGCGGGATGCAAAGCTTTCATTCCCGTCCCATCTTTGATCTGGTGCCGGCAGCTTGTTCCGGGAGCCGCAACAATTTCTGAAGTTAATTTCTTTAATGCCGGAAACAGTACAAGATTTCCAATTTTCATAGAGAGGTCATAATGTTCTTTCTCATAACCAAATGAACCCGCCATGCCACAGCATCCGGTTCGTAAAAAATGAACCTGATAATTTTTTGGCACTGAAAGAGCTTTTTTTAAATGAGTGAGAGATGATAGCGATTTTTGATGACAATGAGCATGCACTTTTACTGTTTCGGCCTTATCCGTAAATTGCTTTGAGGTAATTTTACCCGCGTCAATTTCCCTGGAGAGAAATTCTTCCAGAAGTAAACAATTTTCTGAAAGGTTAGTGGCTTTTTCTCGTTTTTCCACTTCCACCAAGTCAATGTATTCATCTCTGAAAGAAAGAATTGCAGACGGCTCAATTCCAATTAAAGGATTTTCGGGATTAACAAACTCAGATGCTTTCGAAACATTTTCAATGGCAATTTTCCTTGCTTCATCCAAAAATCCTTTTGAAATATAACTTCGCCCACTTTCAGTCAAATTTGCCAGTTCTACCTCATAACCTAAGCGA
>DASWHX010000102.1:0-12453 GCA_036397995.1 Cyclobacteriaceae bacterium | reverse complement strand
CATTATCGCTCCCAAATAATAGGGTGCAGTAGCAGGCTGTTTGCCCCAGTAAGTAGGAACATTTTGCAAATACTGATTTATCTGACCCGGAGCAACGCCGTTGTTTCGCAAAGCCTGCCCCAAATTACTATCGCTGTCCAGAGACTGATAATTTGGCCCACCCTTATAATTGGGAATGAAAAGCGTAAGACTTTCTGAAATTCCGGAACTGTACATAAAAGCATACGACTTCTCCAAACCGCTTTCATTTTCACCTCTTTCTACAGTTCTGCTTAACTCGGAAATCCCCCTCATGCTGTATTTATTATACTCAAGAATGGTCCATAGTCTTCCGAGGTTTGCTCCAACCGCAAGGAGGACAGCTAGTACAAGAAATCCTAACCTTGTGATGAAGGATTTCAACCCTTTATTTTTATAAGCTTCTACCAGGAAAACCGCTCCATAGATTAAAACGACAAGGAGAAGATAATAGGTAATCTGAATATGATTAACCCGAAGCTGAATGGCAAGACCAATTGAAGTAATGACTGCGCCTAATAAAGGCCTGCTTTTTAAACACAAGTGTATTCCGGCCAACACTAAAGGCATAAACGATATAGCTGCAATTCTCGCGTTATGACCTGCTGCAAGTCCAATTATGTTGAAACTGGAAAGCCCAAATGCCAATGCGCCCGCAATTGCAATACCTGGGCGGACACCAAACACCAGCAGCATAATATAATAGCATAAAAAGGAGGTGAAAAGAATGCTGGTTGGATGAGGTAATCCAAAGGCAAGAATTCTTTGGAAGTAATAAATAAGGTCTCCGCTAAACTGAGTATTTATTAAATAACCGGGCATACCACTAAACATGCTATTAGTCCACAATCCTTCTTCACCTGTTTCCTCCCGAAAATCCATTAATTCTTTAGCACCTCCCTGCCACATATAGATATCATCCTGATGCAGAGATTTTCCCTGAAAATAGACAGGGCTAAAAAAGACAATGGTGACAAGTAAAAAGATTATAATGGCAAGCAGGTGGGGGAGAAGATCTTTCTTAAAGATAAGTCTTTGCATACTTTTTTTTTAATCAACACAATAATAATGAATAATGGATAATGTACTGATAAAAAATCTGCCTTACAATTCGGTAATGTCTCAGTTTAAATCCAAATGAAATTAACATCAACGTGTGCCTCACTTCCATTTTTTATTTTAGTGAAATTGATTGATTTTCAATGTCTGATATTTCCAGAGAGAATCGCTTTATTTATCTGGACTGGGGCAATTTCTCGTTTGCACCACCAGACCAATCCGCCCAGGCAAAAGGAGGTTGCCAATATTAAAAGTTTGGCTTCAGTAGTAAATTTAAAAACTCTTTATTAGCGGATTCATAAATATCAAATGGCGTGGTAAAAAACCCGGAACATTCTAACCTCCTATAGTAGACATTGACTCATGAATGGGAACTCGATTTTTCTCTGCTTCAACACCATCCTTGTACCTGTTTTTGAACGCGGAAATAAATTCGCCGGCAATAACACTATCGTCACAACCGGATCTGATCAGTTCTTTTACATTAAGAACGCCACCATCATACAAGCACGTCTTCATAATTCCCTGCGCTGTTATCCGGATTCGATTACATGATCCACAGAAAGTGCGGCTGAATGCGGCAATAATTCCAAATGAGCCCTGGAAATTCTTAATTCGGTAGTTCATGGAGGTAGAGTGCGGATCATCAACGAGTTTGGTCATTTCAGGATATTCACTTTTAATGTGTGAAAGAATCTTGCGATGGGTCCAATCTAAACTGGCATATTTCGATCCCTCACCATTAAAGGGCATTTCTTCGATAAAGCGGACATTAACCGGATATTCCCGGGTAAGTTCAACCATAGGCAGAATATCTTCTACGTTCTGGTTGGTCATAACAACCATATTAATCTTGATTTCAAAATTGTTTGCCATCAGATCCTGAAGTGTCGCAAAAACTTTATCGAAATTATCTCTTCTTGTAATTTTTCTGAACCGATCCGGATTTAAAGTGTCAAGGCTTAAGTTGACTGATGAGATTTTGAGATCCTTTAAATCAGGTATATAATCTCTTGTCAAAATTCCATTGGTAGTTATTGAAAGTTTTTCAATCTTATCATTCAGTCTAATCCTGTGGAGGAATTTGATCAAATCCTGTCTCACGAATGGCTCGCCACCGGTAATTCTAATCTTATTAATTCCGAGATGTGAAAGAATTTTGACCACCCGTTCCATCTCTTCATAGGTAAGCAATTCTTTCTTAGGGAGATATTTTATACCTTCCTCAGGCATACAATAAAAGCAGCGCAGGTTGCACCTATCGGTAACTGCCAGCCGCAGGTAATTAATTGGCCTTCCGTGATTATCATATATTGCCTTACTTTCAACCATCGCTTGCCCTTATTTCTTTGTCTTAAATCCGTGAAGATTTTGTTTGACAAAAGATTTTGGGAACTTTTCAATCCCGGGGAATCCCAAAGGTATGTTTTTTCCGGTATATGGGATGTAATTCGTTTTGAAAAGATAGTCCCACAAACTGAATGTCAGGCCAAAATTAACGCCATATCTCCTTTCAGGTGGAAGATCTTTCGCATGATGCCAGATATGCATTTGCGGATTATTGAATATGTATTTAAAAGGACCCAGGTTAACTTTCAGGTTGCTGTGGTTAAAATGACCAATTGCAAGTGTAAAGATATGAACAATGAAAAAGTCGCTAATACCAAAGCCAATCATAGCCAGCGGTAAATATTCCAAAAACCGGTATACTATATTTTCCATCCAATGGAATCGCAGGTGGGCGGCAAATCCCATTTGTTCAACCGAGTGATGAACCTTATGAAACTCCCAAAGCCAGGGGGAACGATGTAATAACCTGTGCACCCACCATTGTATGAAATCTCTAATTAATAGTAATGTAAATAGCTGAGCAAAACGGTTCCATTCAGCAATGTTAATAGCAGCTAGATTGCGAATTCCGAATATTGACAAAAGATTATTGAAGACATCTACAACTACGCTGGAGGCAGCATTGTAAATTATCAGGGAAAAAAGAAAAAAATTGAAGAACATATAGAAGAAGTCCATCCAAAAATCTTTTCGAAATTTAGGTTGTTCTTTTCTCCATGGTCTTGTCCATTCCAGAATAAGGAAAAACAGGGACACCAGTAATAACCAGTAGAAATAATTTTCCCACCAGGGTTTATAATCATATTGAAAGGTGATTTCCTGGTACAAATAATTGGCGTAGCCTGAATAACCGTCTTTAAATGTCTGCCAAATATCCATTGCCTCAACATCTCCAATTTAATAAAGACTTCTAAAGATAATGATTTAAGACCATAGTGGGAAATTCAGTATTCATAAACAAATAGTTATGAAGAGCAGTGGAAAATTGGATGAGAAATGAACTCAAAAGTATTATATCCAGCAGAAGTCTTACGCATAAGGCTGGTTGTTAAAAATAAGTTGAACCTCACCTGATGTCGTCGCCTCTTCATATATCTCACACCGTCCAATGAGGAATATAAATTTTTGCAAAAAAGTCTACAAAGTTCATTAAATTATATCAAGATATTATTTTAGTAAATTTTTATAAACAGCAATCAATTTCTCAGATTCACTTTCCCAATTGTATTTTTCAAAAATTAACTTTTGCCCATTTATCCCCATTTTGATAGCTCGATCGGGATTACTTATTAGCTTAATAATTGCTTCACAAATTTCTTCTGGCCGTTGAGGGTCCACCAATAAGCCGCAGTTTGCCTCTTCAACGAATTTGGCAGACTCACCAAATTTGGATGCGATCACCGGCAATCCGGATGCCATGTATTCAAATAATTTAACAGGGTAATTAGTCAGGTATCGCTTATAAGGCAGTGGAGTAATTATTCCTATTTTAGAAACCGAAAGCAGCCCGGGTATTTGTTCAAATGGAACCCAGCCAATGAATTCAATCTTTGGTATATTTTCAATTTCATTCTCAAGGGCAGCCGGGGCAAATTTTCCACCCAAAATAAGTTTTATATCTAATTCTTGAGGAAGCAATTTCATGGCTTCAACCATTTCAAATAACCCTCGTGGTTTGCTTAGCAGCCCAATATAAATAATTTGATTTTTTTTTGATTCATCATTAATTTCAACCGGCCGAAAGAACTCGCTGATTACAAAATTTCGGATAAGTGTAGTTTTTCGTTTTGGATAATGCCTGCCAATTACTGGTTCAGCTACTATAATAGCATTAAATAAAATGCCGCAAAACCGTTCTAACAGAAAATAAAACAGAATATAAAATGGCTTTATTAAAATAGGTATCCAATGCTGGTATTGCAATTGCCGGGGAGTGTCCTCGTGAGCATCATAAATTACTCTTCTGCCTGAGAGTCTTAGGAGAACTCCGATTACCAGAAGTTCAGAATCATGAATATGAATAATTGATTTCCGGGAGAAGCTAAGGGTTTTCCAAAAAATTTTCAGCGGGGTTATAAATAATTGTTGAAATCCGGATTTTGGACGTGAAACTGCGCATATGTTTATGCCTGAAATCAATTCATCTTTATCATGAGGAATTATAAGGCTAACTTTATAACCGGCATTTGACAGAGTTTTTGCTTCCTTATGAAAAATTCTTGTATCAAATGCTTTATGAACTGCCCCTGCAATCATAATAATTTCTGTAGGACTCATATAATTATCCAGTCATCGGGATACAAATCAGAATTAATGTAAAGTCTTGTGGGAAAAGAAGGTGTTCTTTTTGTCATATAATCCTGTTGAAACCATTTTGCCGGTGCGATGACAACTTTGTCTTTGTTTGGGTTCAACCAGGCACCCCACCAGCTAAAAGTGCTGTTTGCAATTATATTGTTTTTGCATGCAGACATCAAAATGAGGTCTTTATAAGATTCTCGCCCCTTATTATGAGAGATAAAAACACTTGTTTCAGGCAGATTAAGGCGTTCTTTGCACCACTGGAGATCTTCTGAAAAAATATAGAAAGCCGGATCCTTTACTTTATCTAACATTATTTGAATCGCTTTTGAAAAATAACTTGAATCCATTTCACCGAAAAATTCATTGTAGTTCTTGTGAGTATAATCACCTAACCGGACATGGACACTTATACTTTGATTTGTTTTCATTTTCTCAATCAGATCTGTGTTCCTTTTATCCAGGGGATGCTTTAGAGTAAACCAATTAAGTACCTTGTCTCTTATTCTTATAAAATACTTTTCGCTTTGCCAATATCCTGATAAGTATAAATTATTTGGAAGTTTAAGGAAATGGTTGTAATAATGATAATGAGGCTGAACAAATACTTTTGGACAATGAAAATAATTCTCATATTTATTAAGAAACCTTGCGACAGGATTCTGGCCAGTGAAAGAATGGACTTCCTTCCTTGTGGCTATTTCTATGGGAATGTTGAAGTTTTCCAAATCGAATGTTCTGTAAGGATGCTTTTTATAATAGTATAGATCGAGTTTGTATGAAGTATCATGTATTTCAGCCAAAGCTTTTCCAGCAGCATACTGAAATAACTGATTACCAAGTCCACCTCTTAGCCTTTGAATTATCATGAATGAAATATGAATCTTAATGATGGATATAAAGCTAATCATTCTCATACATTTGATAAAATGTAATTTACAGAGCTGTATATTTCATAATTATTTTGATTTGACTGGAATTGATGATGAGAATTAAGCTATGGTTAAAAAGCAAGCCTTTGGTTTATAATACAATTCTGTATTTCCTGAATAGGATTAATTATTTCAATTTAAGGTTCAGATTCTTCTTTCCGGCATATAAGCTACCGGAATTTTGGTCCCATAGAATTTCAAGGGTAAAAGAATGCCCGGAGAATATGAAAATTGATAGAATCAAGGACGCGGGTAATATCTTCAATAATTATCAATTGATGCATAATGGGCTTAAGATAGGATTGGGCAGTTATTATGATTACGGAAATGCCATTCTGATTCGTGAAAATAGGGGCGTCCATGAACCTGAAGAGGAGTCCGCTTTCCAACAAATTATTGATCAAATTCCGGCAAATGGATGCATTATTGAATTAGGAAGCTATTGGGCATTTTATTCCATGTGGTTTGCTATGAAAATACCCAATGCCAGCTGCTATATGATTGAACCAGACCCGCATAAAATGAATTTTGGGAAAATTAATTTCAAATTAAATGGACTTAATGGAAAATTCATTTTGGGATACATAGATAATAAATCTGATTTAAGAAAGCCAATACCCACATTTAGTGTTGATTATTTGGTCAACAAACATAATATCGACCAAATTGATATCCTACATAGTGATATTCAAGGATTTGAATTTAGAATGCTCACAGGGGCTACCAGGCTTTTGACTGACCAAAGGATCAGGCACCTTTTCATTTCCACCCATTCTAATGAATTGCATTATTCATGCATTCAATTACTTGAATCAAAAAACTATTTAATTGATGTTTCCATAGATTTAGATAAAACCTATTCCTGGGATGGTTTGATTGTGGCTACAAGACCAAAATAAAAGTTATTTTCATCATCCATAACCATTATGTAATTGTATTAATTATATCTAATTATTATATTTATTTATATATTACTATTAAATATATGAATATAAATAAAACACTCAATGAGGAATATGACAACCTGATTCGGCGGTTGCAATCCTTACATCCCCATTTTCAAATGCGATGGAATTCATTTGAGAACGCTTATGGGAAAATGACAAAAGCCAGAAAAGTGAAGTTGCTAAAAACGTTTTTGCAAGTTTGCGAAGTTGAGTTTTCAGGAAAATTATATCAGAATAAATTCTGGGAAAATTAAGGATACCCGGTAAATTCTGACGTTCAGGAAATCCTGAAAGCAATTCAATAAGCGTATTTTTTCCTTCTTGTCTCAAAGTAAGGTTTAAGTACGACGCGATCCAGGATAAACCAGGCCAGAACCATATCTGCTATCAAAAAAACCTTAAAAATTACGCTTGAAGTAAGCCCATCGATGATAGGATTTATATCGATTTTGTTTCCCTGAAGGTTGACCGGATTTATAGAGAATTGATCAAAAAATGGAATGGCAACAATGCCTGAAGCAAGTATATACACTCCCACCAAAATACCTGCAAAGATGGTAAAGAATGTGAATAAATTCCTGGAATTATACCGGGCTGCTATAACACCTTGTATATACTGCGGGTTATGCAGATTTCTCATTACCCGATCAGAAAAACTGACCGGAGCTTCCTCATGTGTTGAGTTGCTTAAATGTT
Organism: Cyclobacteriaceae bacterium; assembly: GCA_036397995.1. Taxonomy (GTDB): domain Bacteria; phylum Bacteroidota; class Bacteroidia; order Cytophagales; family Cyclobacteriaceae; genus DASWHX01. Next base: position 5,150 of record DASWHX010000102.1, on the reverse strand, counting down.
GATGAATTACCTTCATCATTTGATAACGTCTCAACAGGTGCTGATCATGATTAATAAGTTCCAGCATCTTCCTGGACCTTTCAACTCCAAACCTATTGTCTATGAGGTCAATTAATTCCTGGTCTGTTATCTTTTCCATTTCATCTCAAATTAAATCATTATTTTATTAAGGCTATAGCTTCATGCGACAGATTTTTTGTTAATTCATCGGCAAGGCGCTTTCTGGCCCTGAAAAGCTTGACTTTTACCGAATTTGGATTCATGCCGACTACTTCTCCAATCTCTTCAAGGGTATTCTCCTTTAAATAGAACAAACTAAGGATTGTTGCATCCATTGGAAGCAATTCTTTTAGTGCCTGCATAATAAATTTCCGTTGGTCTTTCTCTTGCAATTCATCTGTTTCTTCGCTTTCCAGCGTTTCACCAAGATAAGTATCATCAATACTTTGATTCAACTTTTGTTTTTTTTTATAGGTTAAGGAAGTGTTAAACACTATCCTGTAAAGCCAGGTTGAAAACTTCGAATTCCTGTTAAAACCCTTTAGTGAATGAAAGGCTTTTACAAACGCATCCATACTGGCTTCCTCAGCGTCTTCACGATTATTCAAAATTCGTAATGAAAGTGAAAAAGCATATGATTTATACTTGTCAACAAGTATTTTATAAGATGCTTCCTCACCTTCCAGTATACGATCAATTAATTCGTATTCTTCCTGTTGTACACCCACGGTTCTTTGACAACCTGATGATGATAAAAGTTACAGTTTAATTCGTCAATTTAAGGAGCATTTGGCATATTCTTTAAATATTCTCAGCCGGGTGTAACCTGGTTGCAACCGGTTAAGTCATAAAGACAAATCAAGTATTAACGAATAATAAAATGGAAGAAGGAATATTAGCAATAATCTGGTTAATCATCTTCAGTATAGGAGCACTGATAATGGTTGTTTACTTGAGAAAATTCTCAAACCATGAAAAAATGGCGATGATTGAAAAGGGAATGAGCCCTGGAGATTTCAAGCCGGAGCCGCGGAACAGTTCAATTTCATTGAGAGCTTCATTGCTCCTAATGGGAGCTGGTGCCGGTCTGTTATTTGGTTATTTCCTGGATATGAACTTCCGCATGCAAGAAGTGGGGTATTTTTCAATGTTATTTATCTTCGGCGGAATAGGTCTTGGGTTATCCTATCTGATTGAAGAAAAGAAAAATAAGGAATTCAATAAATAAATTGATACAGATTTAAGGTCAGGCTCAAAGACCCCGGTAATTTAATCGGGGTTTTTTTATGCCTAATAAATCCATCGAACAATACTTGACCCTAAAATCATCAGAATAAAAATGGAAATCAAATTCAGCCACACTCCTGCTTTGACCATCTGATCCATTCTGATAAATCCGCTTGAAAATACAATCGCGTTAGGTGGTGTAGAGATTGGCATCATGAACGCGCAGCTTGAGGCCAGAGTAACAGGAATTGCAAAATACAACGGTTCAACCCCGAGTCCGCCGGCTATCCCAATAACCACGGGAATAAAAATTGTTGCCAGGGCGACATTGCTCATCAACTCGGTCATAAATAACATCACAGTTATTAGTAAGAACAGTACTAACAGAACTCCAAAACTACCATTTTCCTGAATGGACTGGCCAATAATTTGTATTATCCCCGCCTCTTCCAATGATTTTGCTAAAGTTAATCCCCCTCCAAAAAGCAAAAGAATGCCCCAGGCTAACCTTTTGGAATCTTTCCATGAAAGCAAAGCTTTCCCATTACCGGAAGGTACGATGAACATCAGGATTCCTCCGGTCATTGCGATTATTGTATCATTTAAAATATTCTGTCCTATCAATTGATTTAATGGACTTCTGAAAATCCAGCTGAGAGCGGTAAGACCAAACACCAGACTTACTCTTTTTTCCGCGGTTGATACCGGACCCAATTCTCTGATTTTTTGGTCCACTACCTGTCTTGAGCCGGATATAGAACCCATTTTACTTGGGTATAAAAACCTGGTGAGCATAAAAAAGGTTAACAAAAGCATTGTTGCAGCAAAAGGCAGGCCGATGAGAAGCCACTTGCTAAAAGACAAATCCTGGTGCAGCATTGTCTGCGCGAATCCGACAAGGACAATATTTGGAGGCGTACCTATTATTGTTGCAGTGCCACCAATATTGGCCGCATAGGCAACTCCAAGCATGAGACACAATGCAAACATTTTGAAATCATGCGACTTTGCAAGTTCTGGCTGATTCCTGGGAATTAATTCAATTATGGACATGGCAATAGGCAGCATCATTACTGTCGCGGCGGTATTGCTGATCCACATACTCAGGAAAGCGGTGGCCAGCATAAAGCCTAACACAATTCCATTGGAATTGGTCCCGGTTATCTTTATAAGATTCAAGGCAATTCTGGTATGCAGGTGGTGCTTTTCAAGCCCAAGAGCTATTAGAAATCCGCCCATGAAGAGGAAAATAATCGGGTCTGCATAAGAGGCCGTAGCTTCCCGGATATTAAAAATCTGCAGCAGGGGGAGCAGAACCATTGGAAGGATGGCGGTGACTGGAATTGGGATAGCTTCAGTTATCCACCAGGTAACCATCCAGGCTGTCATGGCCAGCACTTTCCAGGCAGTTGGTTCCAGGGGCGAAACTTCCTGAAGGCTCAGCAATGCAAAAAATAAAACCGGACCCAAAATAAATCCGATTTTCCGAACATTTGTCATGGGCGACATTGCATTATTTATTTAGCGCCCTAAATGTATTGAATTGATTATTTCTTAAAAAGTATTTGGATCAAATATGCCTTAGGATGCTTTAGGTAACGCGACAAAACCAGGTGAAAAATACTCTTCAATTTGATCAAGAACTTTTTCATCCCACAACATTCTATAATGGCCTACCTCAAATGTGGTCACCATTCTGCTGTTTGAAATAGCCTTATGTACGTTCAAAGAATTTTTGTGCGCTAATACTTTATCGAACAAATCATGGAGTATCAACAACTGGGAAAACTTCACCATTTTCATTTTATCTTCCACATTGACATCGGCTGGATCTTCACCCAATAATGCCTGGGCTTTTTGGAGTAGTAACTTGTAGGAAGATTCACCTAAGCCAATCATTTTGCGGAACTCACTGAAAATATCAGAAATCCGGTTAGGTGTGGTCAGGAACATAATTTTATTAATCTGCATGTCAACTTTAGATAAAGTATAAGCAGAAACTGCTGAGCCAAAGGAATGACCGACCACCGAAAACCGGTCTTTTGGTTTTATGTAACCTAATACATTGAGAAATGCATGTGAACAAACCAGTAAATTTGCTTTTTTGAGATTTGATGTGCCATGAGCCGGAAAATTAAAGGCGATCACCCGGTAATTTAGTGATGCGAGTTTTGCCGCAATGGCAGACATGCTGCCGGCGTTGCTTTCCCACCCATGGACGAGGAAAACTATTTCACCTTTTGGGTTTCCCAATTCGTAGCAATCAATATTTTCCTGGTTACCAGGTACGTGGAAGTGCGTGGAATTTTGAAAGAAGTCTCGCTCTTTGCTACGAACTTTTTTCCGGGTTGTCTGGAATAGTTGAAATGCGATATTTGCCGCCATTGCCGGAGCTATAAGTGAAGTTATTTTGAAGAAAATTCTTGTAGAGGTTTGAATCAATTTCATTGTGTCATGGTTTAAAGTCTTATAAAAATACCAATCGGTATATATATATTCAAAAAAAAATTATTTGATTAAATCCCTTTCGATAATCCGGTCAACCTCATTCATCATATCAATCATTATCATTTTATCATCCGCGATAACGGTAAGAAATGCTCCACCCTCAATCATACCAAAGATTAAATTTGCCAATTTTTCCGGCTTAACTGACTTTCTAAAATTACCATCCTGTATTCCCTGCTCAATAATCCTGACGAGACTTTCTTTCCATTTATGCACTACCTGCTTTACGCGATTTGCCAGAACCGGGTTTTGGTGTGCGCTGTCTACTCCCACATTGATCAACGGACAACCCCCAAATTCACCGGTATACTGCTTATATCCTCTATAAAATTCAGTCAGGGCAAACAATTTATCTTTTGCTTTCTTATGCAAGCCAACATGTTTCTTCAACAGTCCATTAACCTTCATCACATTGTAATTAAAGGCTTCAAGCGCCAATTGTTCTTTATTTTCAAAATTACCATATATTGAACCTTTGGTTAAACCTGTTGCAGCCGTAAGGTCGCTCATACTCGTGCCAAAGTACCCCTTTTTATTGAAAATGGGGGCTACAGTTTCCAGGATAAATTGAGTTGTTCGCTCCGATTTAGTAAGCATGAAGCAAATATAACAATTTAATTGAAAAATACCAAACGGTATATTATACGAATTGGATATCAACTTGTCAATACAGTTTTGAGGCCACTTCAAGTTGATTTCCTGTTACGATACTTTTAGTTTCTTTTTCCATTTATGCTATGGAATAATTGGTAACAACGATTTCATTTATTGTTCCACGTTTTGTAGGATCGGAATTTATGATTCGTCTTGCCGGAACTCTTGTAATGTAGTAGTCGCTGTATATGTCGTCAAAAAAATTGTCTGAAGGGTCATTGTTTTTAGGATCGGAGTTGCTTAGCATTACCTGTGTTCCTTTTTTATCCAGCTGTTTAAAAAGTTCTGCTAATTGAACTTGTTGGTTGTCGGCAAAGTGGTGTTTGCTGTATGTATTAAAACTTGCAGTTTTACTAATTGGTCTGTAAGGTGGATCAAAGTAAACGAATGACTTTGCTTTTAAGTCAGTTACAATTTCTTTGAAGTCGGCTTTTTTGATTTCAGCAATTTGCAATACTTGATGAACTGCTAATAAATTTTGCTCATCACAAATTGTAGGGTTGTCATAGTCGCCAGCCGGTGAATTGAACTCACCTGTTGAGTTAACACGATACAGTCCGTTGAAACAAGTCTTGTTTAAAAAAATAAGTTGTGCCGCTCTCGGAAACCATTGCTCGGAATATTTGTCGTAATCAATATTGAAACGCTGCAAGTTGTAATTTGTCCGTTGGTCGTAGAAAAATTCCTGGCGTTGTTTTTTGTCAAGTTTGATGTATTTTTTTTGGTAGCGATAAAGAAAGTCAAGCAGTTTTGTTACGTCT
>DASWHX010000101.1:0-7930 GCA_036397995.1 Cyclobacteriaceae bacterium | reverse complement strand
CATTTTTTGTTCACGCTTTTGCACAATGCCGGTAATGTATTTATGCAATTCTTCGCGGTGTGATTTTGAAATAAGATTTTCCCTGCCTTTGACTGCAAAGACAATCTGAATATAAATTTGCGTGTAGGTGTTTGGCATATTTCAGGTCGCTCCTATGGAGCTTCCTTATTGCATTGTTTTATTTTCTACAAACAGGTCGTCCCTTTGGGACTTAACGGATTTTTTCTACTACAAACAGGTCGCTCCTACGGAGCTGCTTATTGCATTGTTTTATTTTCTACAAACAGGTCGTCCCTTTGGGACTTAACGGATTTTCTGTTACCGTGGGTTTTCCAAGGGACCCCGCGGCATGATACATCGGGCAGTTTTCGACGGGTTCGCTGCGCAGACCCAGCGAAGGCAATAAAGAGGGAGGCAACAAAAATTACCTTCCCTTCTCACTTAATAAGCTGAATCAACTTTTCAGCGTTACTGGGAGGAGGCGCATTTGCATCCATTATTTTACCATCCGGAGCAATTAGTAAATACCTCGGATACGCTTCAGTCTTTTCTTTAATTATTTTATTCCAAATGTAAGCTCTTAAGTTGCTATTCGCCATTATATGGACGCCGTTAAGATCAAATCTATGAACCATCTCCTGCCATTTTTGCCTACTGGCCGAATCATCAACAGAAATAAACAAAAATTCTACGGAATCAGTTTTCAATTGGTTCCTGAGATTAGGGTAGAATTGAAACTCCTCGATACAGGGTTTGCACCAGGTAGCCCAGAGGTCCACATAAATAAATTTATTTTCGATGTTCTCATATAATGATTCTAATGTTTCATACTGGGAGCTAAGAAAAATTTTATAATCGTTTAAAGATGCCGGGCTGTTGAGATACTTGTAAACATCAATTGAAAAATTGTTAAGATGATCCAGGTAAGCAGATTCCGGATATTTATTTCTGAAATAATTTTGCAGGTTAATGAAACCAACATCGTATGCAATCGATCCTAATCCTCTCAGGAATTGCAGGTGGCGGGCCAGCCATGCTTCCTGTGCTTCCGGAGGCAGATGCGATTCAAATTTTGGTGAGTAATTGTAATGCCAATCTACAAGGTCAACAAAATTAGAAGGTTGGTTAATTCCTCTAAATCTTAGCAGGTACCAACCGATATAGTTATCAACATACACATTGTAGTCTTTAGAATAATAAGCGTTTTTGTCCAGAGAAAGGTGAGAGAACACTTTCTCAAGTATATTTCCCCAATCAGCCACATAGGTATTTACTTCCATTTTTTGAGAATCATCCATTTGACTTCTGGTCAATTGTGAGAAACCAACCGGGCTTTGCTTAATTATATATGTAATAAAAGAATTTACTAAGAAGGCCTTATGATCAACAAGTAAGAATTCCTGCAGATCGTTATCGCAATGGGTATCATTAAAATAGTTTTCCAGGTTTGCAGTTTCATTTTCAAAATATTGGCTCCATTCTTCATAAGCATTTGCCGGGGTTTTGTTTTTTACCAGGGAGTTTATAAAAGTCAGGTTTGGAGAATGAGAATAAGATCTTTGCAATCCGGATAAAAATTCATTCTCCGTCGTGTAATCCCCTTTAAAACCTAATATCTTGTTATCTCTGAAATTCATAGTGGATTTCATACCCGGTTTATAAAAAACCATATGCAACAAATCGAAATTTCCCGGTGAAAAAAAATATATAAATGCGGGTTTCGAACTATAAATTTCTATTTGGAATAACCCCGCAGAACTTAGCGCAGCCTTCTTTAAGTTCGACTCAAAATATTTTCCTTCCAATGGTTCAATGTAGTAAATATCTTTGTTCTCCGAATCATACACCCTTCCCTGCACTTTGCCGGATATTTCCTGTGAATAGCCGCCAAAAGTCACTCCCTGGGTGAGCAAAAAAGTTAACAAAATATAATTTTTCATTGTATTAATCTAATTAACATGGCTTCGTTCAAATGTCTTCGCGGTCACAGGAAAAAATACCACTGTAAAATCTTTGAAGCAAGTCTTGCAGTATTAAATTAATAAATTCTAACTGGAACTGGATTTTGCGCAAGCCCTCACTGTCCGGAAACCTGATGTAACGGAATAATTTTGGAGAAAGAGTTCCTGTTTTGCAAATCTCAAATTGCTTAATCTTCATCGTTAAGTTTTTCAAACTCAGCTAACACTTTTAATGAGTCCTTCGCAACCAACTTTGATTCTTTGTTCAGTTGTTTTGCAAGAAGTCTCCGTTTGTGAAGTCTATTATAGAACCCAACCATTGACTTCGTGTTCCACGAGGTGTCGGCATAATGTGCGTTAGCAACCACATATCAAAACCTATCTTCAGATGATAAGAAAAATTGGAATGCGATACAATCCGCAAATTACACCAGTCATCGATACAAACAAGGACTTTGTTTCGGGGGAAGTACCGCCTACTTCTGAAAATTCTAGCGGATTTTCAGATTGGTGTGTACTTGCAAGGTTAATCACCAATCCACGCAACTACTCATAGCCGAGACCGTTGGCTGCAATGCTTGGGACAGTGCTAACTTGAAACATTTGAGCTTTGAACGAATGGACTTACCGACATTTTAAACGATACCCGTTCAGGATTCAAAATAACCAATTTATATTTTTTATACCCGTTCAGTTCTTTTTTTAATGTTTTGTCTATATTTGCACCCGTAAAGGTATAGTAACACAATGAACAACTTATCATCATTCATCAAGTATCAACGCAAAAAACTAAAGCTAACGCAGGAAGAACTTGCTGCAAAAGCAGGTGTAGGCATTCGTTTTATTCGTGAACTGGAGCAGGGCAAAGAAACCGTGCAACTAGATAAAGTAAATCAGGTGTTGGCTTTGTTCGGGTTTAACCTATTACCTGGCAAACAACAAATTGATGCATACGATATTTTCTGGAACTACTTTAATAAAGCTGTAAAAATAACACTAACAAACAGGATCGTTAAATACGGTATCATCATAAAAGAAAAGACAGATAACAAAGAAAATAAAATTTCTGCATGGCAATTTGTGCCAAACAACAATGCCATAAAGTATCAACAAAAACCAGATGATAACTTGACCGAAACTATTTCGCATGACGATATTCAAACAATTGAAGAACAGTAAGCGATGAAAAAAGGATGGGTATATAAAAAAGAAATACTAAGTGGAATTGTTTGGGAAGACGAAAACGGATACCATTTTCAATATGAAAAATCGTATTTGCAAAATCCAGTTTATGGAGCAGTCAGCAGAACACTCCCATTGCGTTCGGAGCAATTTACGGATAAAAATATGCTACCTTTTTTTGACGGGCTTATACCCGAAGGGTGGTTACTGCAAATAGCTATTGATAATTGGAAGCTAAACCCACGAGACCGAATGACACTATTACTTACACTTTGTAAAGATTGTATTGGTGATATTAGTATTAGAAGCGAAAAATAAAATGAACTGCCTACTTTGCTATAAACCGTTGGATAAAAATGAAATAGATTATCATGCAAAATGTGTGATGAAGACCTTTGGCTTAAAGCAAATGCCAACGATTGATATTGATGAAAAAAAATTGACCGCCTACGCAAAAAAAATTGTAGGTGCAAGCACCGCCATAACAGGAGTGCAACCCAAATTAAGTTTGTGGTTGGATGAGAGTAAAAAGAGTGTTCGTTTCACAGTTGTTGATGAAAAAAGCAACTATATCATAAAACCGCAAAGTGAAGTCTATCAATCGTTACCTGAAAACGAAGATTTATGTATGCACCTTGCTGAAACATTTGGAATTGAAACAGCAACGCATGGTCTAATTAGATTGCCAGGAGGAGAATTAGCATACATTACTCAACGGTTTGACAGGAAAAATGAAAACAAATTTTCTTGTGAAGATTTATGTCAACTTTCTGAAACATTGACTGAACATAAATACAGAGGCAGTTACGAAAAAACAGGCAAAGTTATTAAGCAATACTCTACCCAATCCGGACTGGACACTTTACATTATTTTGAACTGGTAGTATTCAGTTTCATAGTCGGCAATGCAGATATGCACTTGAAAAATTTTTCCATGTTTGAGAAACAAGAAGGACAATTCTCTTTAAGCCCTTCCTATGATTTGGTAAGCACAATGTTGGTAATAAAAAACGAATCAGAACAAATGGCATTAACGCTTAATGGAAGAAAAAATAAAATAACAAAAAAAGATTTTACGGCTTTAGCAATTAATCTTTCCATAACAGAAAAGCAAGTTGAAAACAGTTTTCATTCGTTTTCAGAAAAATTGAAATCAGCACAATGGTGGATTGAAAACAGTTTTTTGCCTGAAGAACAAAAAGCTGACTTAAATAAAATCGTAACAGACAGAATAAGTTTGTTGAGTAAATAATGGCAACCGATATTATTATAAATCATCTTAAACAGAGTGCCTGCAAACTTGCACCAACACCGCTTCGTAGGAAGATTCGGGCAGCCGGCAACAAATAAGGCTTTGTGTCCTTGCCCTTAATCCTGCTCATGTTAGCTTCTTACCTGCCCGACCGGCAGCCGGGTTTCCGGTTCGTGTATATCAGCCATATTGGTACAAAGTAGCCAATTTCAATTAAATTCTTACATTTGTGTCTGATTTGTGAGTTTTAAACTCACTTACAAGGCATGAAAAAGAATATTTCTTACAGATCAGCTGAATTTCTGGATGCATTGAGTAAGCGGAAACAGGATTTCTTTACGCTAAAAGAGGCGGTTGAAATGCTGCCAGATAAGGATTATGCGACAGTAAGAAAGCTGCTAAGCGACATGACGAAAAGGGGACTTATCATGCGCATTAAAGACGGGTTGTACCATCGTATTCCATATGAACAACAACCTGATCAATATTTTCCCAACTGGCATTTAACAGCAGAAGCAATAGCACAACCAAGGGAATATTACATAGGTTTTTACAGTGCATTGGATATTCATGGTTTGATTACTCAGCCATCTATGACTGAGCAGGTGGTAACCTGGGAAAGGGTGAAACCTAAAACACAGCAGGTTAAAAATGTCCGGTTTGAGTTTATTACTTTGAGCAAAAGCCGATTCTTTGGCTATAAAAAGCAGTGGATTGATAATTTTCACAAAGTAAACTGCAGCGATCTTGAAAAGACATTTCTGGACTGTCTGTATAAACCGGATTATGCCGGAGGCATCACGGAAATAACTCAGGCGCTGTACAAATCCAGGGAAAAGCTTCAGTCAGCACGATTTCAGGAGTATCTTGAAAAGTTCAATATACAGGCCGTTTACAAGCGACTTGGTTTTATCGTTAATGAACTTGGTCTGTTTCAAGAACTTCAGGATTTTATTACCGAAAAGATTTCTTCATCCTACACCCCATTGGATCCGTCATTTGACAAGCATGGTCGGTATAATTCAAAATGGGGGATTATAGATAATATTGGTTTTGGTGAGGTGATTGAGGGGTTGGGTACATAGGTAATTAAGTAAATATGGAATTGGGTAAAATGGTAATTAAGGTAACTGAGGGGTTGAGGTAAATGGGAGTTAGGCTCCTCAATTACCTCATTTACCCGATTACTCAGTTACCTTAATCACCCAGTTACCGAAACATAAAAATGATACAACCAGGAGAAATACAATCCATAGCCGGAAAGGAAGGCGTTCGGGATACCCAAATTGAAAAAAACTATGTCATTTCCTGGGTGACGTATGGTATAGCAAATAATCCATTCCTGAAAGAGAACCTGGTTTTCAAAGGCGGTACGGTTTTGAAAAAAGTATATTTTCCGGACTACCGTTTTTCAGAAGACCTTGATTTTACATTCACACCTGCCCACCGTAGCAATAGCTTAGGTGGGGGAAAAGCCTTTGATATTGAAGCCATAAAAGCTGCTTTCAACAAATTAATCGAATGGGTGTATGAGGAATCCCGGATTTCGCTTTCGGTTCAGAATGAAACACAACATGATACCGGGAATTACAACTTCTATTTTTCTTATACCGGGCCATTGGGCGGAGCCGGAACCAATAAAGACATCAAAGTTGACATCAGTCAGGACGAACTGATCTACAACGCACCGGAAGAAAAGCAGATCATAAACACCTATTCCGACCTTGAAGAAGAATACAGCATATTCTGCTACTCACTCGGAGAAGTGATTGCGGAAAAGATGCGTTCTATTATGCAGCGAACTGCTCCCAGAGATATTTACGACCTCTGGTACTTGTTTGAAACTGAAGGACAGGACATTGAAGATCACATTTTCGCCTTTCAGGACAAGGCAAAGCATAAAGGCTATGAACCCAACGAATTGATCAAAGTGATTGAACAAAAGGAAAAGACCTTTGCAAAACACTGGAAAGATCACCTGGCAAACCAAATGACAGAAATACCGGACTTTAATGATGTATGGCGGGAATTAGGAAAACATTGGAGAAAATTTCAGAAATTTATTAAATAGGCAAACGCTGTAAACCGCCAGCGCATCGTATAAAATGAAAAAGAAAACAAAAAACCTCCCCCCACGCGCGACAAAAAAGGAAAACAGATTTGGGGAACAAAATAAACATTGGAGGTGCGGGCAACAGTTGCCAACAAAGGCTAAGAAATCATGCGGGCTGACAAGGTAAAATGAATATTAAAAACACATAATAAACATCGTTACTCGGCTGACAGATACCTATCTCCAAAACCCGCACGTTTCTTAGCCAAGGCAATTGTGGTTCATGGTGAGGAACCCAATTACAAACAATGATTTTCAGTTCAGATTTAGATTTTATAATTTTGTAATAGTTCAAAATATTAACTGATTGATAATGCCAAAGATTTATTTGAATACTTAGGAATTCTGATTTTCTTCTACTCAAATGAGCGCGAACCGATTCATGTTCACGCAAAAAAAGGAGAGTTTGAAAGTAAAGCGGAGTTTTATATCATAAATGGCGAGATTTCAGAGATAAAGATTACAAGTATTTCTGGAGCTCGACCTCTTAAAGGAAAAGACCTAAAGGATTTCAAGGTATTTCTTGAAATGTATCCTGACAAAATAGTTGAAAAATGGATTAGCTATTTTGTGTATCACAAAGATGTTGAATTTGAAAAAATCACAAAACGATTAAAATGAGAATAATTGTTGACTATAATGATGCAAAGTCTGGATTTAGCCAGTTGAAAATTGATTCTGCAAAATATTTATCAGATTATGCAATTCGGATAAAGTTTAACGATGGAAACGAAAGACTTGTTGATTTCAAACCATTTTTATCTAAATCACTTCATCCATCGATAAAAAAATATCTGGATGAAAATAAATTCTCGAATTTTTCATTGACTGATGGTAATTTAAACTGGAATGATTACGATTTGATTTTCCCAATTTCAGATTTATATAATGGAAAGATAGATGCATAAACTACGAAACCACAACACGCGGTATAGCCAATAAGGGTTTCAGTATGAGAATGGGATAGCCCACTTCAACTTTTCGTGTATATTCATCGCCGCTATCGGTTTGCTGCATTAAATTTCATCATCTTTTTAAGGGTTGTAGGCAACGGCGGCACTCATCATGCATTTGTTGGCGAGTTTGATGCCCCGCGTGTGCTGACCCGTTTCATCGGTAATCATGACCAGCATCTGTATTTCTGCATTTGATTTCTAAAGTAGAACCATAGGGCAGGCTATCGGATTTTCTTATGGACTTTAAATTACGGTAGTTGACATGGCAGGCAATGAAACCTTCTATAATTATATTCTCCGAACCCGTCCGCTGCCAGATATGTTACTGCGTACTTTTTCCGGATTTCCTTTGTAATAGACGGAGCCACTGCCGCTAATGTCTGCATCAAGTGTTTGTGAAACATTTACCTCACATTTCCCCGAGCCTGAAATTTCAATCTGAAATGTATGGGTGGAAAAATCTTCG
>DASWHX010000100.1:0-16585 GCA_036397995.1 Cyclobacteriaceae bacterium | reverse complement strand
GTTGAAGGATTGAGCTGGAGCATAAATAACCCCGCTAACTCAGATTTCATCACACCTTCCTGGGAGGAATATACGGTACCGGTTGTTTCAATATATTTTGATATTGATCGCGGCTTCAGGCTTTCAACCGACACGGGAATTTTAATTTCAGTTTGTACTCTTGACTCTTCATTATTACATGATGAGATCGCCAATGCGAGAATAGCAATAAATAGAAATTGTGAATACTTTTTCATAGCGAATAAATTATAAGTCTGTCTTGGGCAGTACGGGCTCCTGTTTTTCGAAATCATAAAGCGTAAGTATTTTCAGGTTTAACAGTTCAATTTTATAATTAATGAGCGCAGTAGCTAACTGTGTCTTTTTATCAGACAGTTGGTTCTGGAAAAGGTTAAGATCCATGCTGGTAAGGTCCCCGTTGCGATATCTTTCCTGATTAATGTCGTACGTCAGTTCCGCATTCTTTACATTTTGCTCTGCAATTTCAATTTGTGTTTCCAGGTTTTGAAGGCTCCGGTAGGTTTTCCTGATATTAATGACGATATCATTGTTCTGATTTTCTTCATCAATTCTTGAAATTTGCAGGTTTGCATTGGTGGCGGCCATCCGGGCTTTTTTTTCGCCCCAGTCAAAAAGCGGAATGCTAAAGGTAACAGCTACTCGCGGATTGTTGGTAGGTGAATTATACACCTCCGTAAAATTTGAATCATCACCGAAGAGTCCAAGTGAAAGTGAAACTGATCCTTTAAATTCATTCAAAGCATTGGTGCGTATCAATTCAAACTCAGATCGCTCAATATCAATCTGTCGTTGTCTTAGTTCCATGCGTTCATCAAGCCCGTGTTGAATTGCCTGGTTGATATCAACATTTTGCGTTATATATTCAACATCCACCTGTACCCTGATGTCCTCTTTAAGATCCATGCCCAGGAGCAGCTTGAAATCATCGGCAATGTTATCCAGGTTAACCTGGTTGTTTTCTACTGTGGATCTTGACGTGGCCAGGTTCAGTTCTGCCTGGTAAAGTTCTACTTCAGCAAGAAGTCCCGCTTCAACTTTGTTTTTTGTGATCTCATAACTGAGCTGGTGATTATTGAATTCGTCCCTGGAAATATCAACGCTATTCTGTGCCTGGTAAAAATTATAAAATGTTTGAGTTACCGCACGTTCCAGGTTAAGTAATTGCAGGGCATAGCTAAGCAGTGCATTCTCGAGATTTAATTCCAGCTCCTTAAGCTGTAGCTTGGTGCGGTTGTAAGTGAAAATGGGTTGTTCAAACTGTATATAAATATTGTTGCTCCAGGTCTTTGTCCTGATATCCTGGACCTGACTATAATTATCCCTGTATCCGAATTGGTCAACCAGGGAAAGAACTCCATCAGTGATGGGAATGGGTTGTGAGATAGAAAGTCGTCCAAAACTACTGTAGTCTTCATTGGTATTCCATGTGGAGAAAAAATCATTGAAAACGCGTGTGCGGCTGAAGTCGAAGGGCGTAATGTCTAAAGAAAATCTTGACTTTAAACTTGCTCGTTGGGCAACAAGGCTCATTTTATTGCTCTCAAGATTCAGAGCAGATTTTCTGATGTCCGGGCTTCCGGCTTCAGCAATTTGAATTGACTCTTCAAGGGTGAGAACCCGCTGACTCCTTGCAGTATTAGGAAACAGGTACACCAAAAGCAGTAATGCAACGATTAGAAATTTTATTTTTTTGACTGCCATTTTCTTACATATTATATGGTGAATTTATTGTTGTCTTACCCACCTGACCGCATCAGCATAAACAGTACTCATATCGCATTTATCAGTCAGAATTACATTACCCTCGCCTTTTCGGAAATAATATGAACCAAGGAAATTCCAGCCTCGCTCAGCATTTGATAAGCCAAAGCTGATTTCATCGGTTCCATCCCTATGATTTATCACATATTCATAGCTGTATTTCCGGTCATTATCTCTTCCGAGGTATTGATTTTGATTTTTGCCTATCATATAAACATACAGATCATAAAATCCACTTTCGCTTAGGTCTGGCTCCCACTTGGTTATTTTATCGCCTTTACCTGACCGTGTAAAGTGAGCAGATCGAATATAGTTTCCGTAAAATCCTGATCCAGTTGTGGCCAGCCACTTTGAATAGGAGCGTCGCCAGCTACCATAATATTTTTGGTTCTTTGGATACCTGCTCTCCAGGAATTGCTGCAGGTAGGTTTCCTTGATAGGGCTGAAAGTTGAAAATCCGGTATCTTCATTGTCGACGATAACCTCATATTGCGCCGATGAGGTTACAAAATCAACAATTCGATCTCCGACAAAAGGGGTATAATTTTCCTGGCGATTGAATTTGCCCGGATTAATGCCGACAATCGAAGGAATATTCTGCGAAATCAGGGTATTTATGGAAATCATATCCGGAGGATTGTCCAACAGGAATCCGAATTGTTTGGACTGTTTTTTTTTGATTACTGAATAATAGCCTTCCAGATCATCATCTTCACTTTCTACCTGTTCTCCATAAAACGGTATCTCGTTTTCCTCCCAATAGCGAAAGTTTATTTTCACAATTCCATCAACTTGCGCGGTGTTTGTAATATCAAACAGGATTTGATAACGAGTACGGTCGCCATCCAGCAGCTCCACTTCCCTGGTATTGCTAATTTCAAACGAAGGTTGATCTGTTGTGAAATAGACCTGCCGGATTATTGGATTTATATCCAATTCAAACTCCTTCTTTATTTCAGCGCTGAAATCAGAAAAGCTGGTTAGCGAATGCGGATGTTTACCAATCCAATCATAAACAAAATCCTTGAAAGTCTTTTCTCCAATAAGCTGACTCATTAGGGAAAACAGGTAGTCCCCTTTGAGTGATACAGATTTCTGAATTTTGTTGTAGTCAGTTTCTTCAGTCAGGATTTCCATTATAGTTGCTTCCCTCATCATTGCATTGCACTCTTCTGTAAAAGAAGTGCCATTGATATTCCTGGAATAGTCGTTGATTGCGGGGCTTTCGTTGTTGAGATAATGGGCAATACTTTTATTAAAAAGCGGCCATTCGGTACTGGTTATGCCTGAATTATATGCGTATAGGTTTGCAAACAAAGAGTAATTGGGATCATCGGATTCGCGGCCATCATAGAAGTATTGATCAGAGATTTGTTTGGTGAAAACCCTTTTAACCATGTCTTTGAAAACATTTGCCTGCTTTTCTTTTTCACTAAGAACCAGGTTTTCTTCCCTTGCCTGCTCATCCATATTTTCCATTTGCCTGATGAAGTCAAATGCGCGGACACTGCCACCTTCTTCAGGATAGAGGATCATTTCGGGTTGAACGTAAGCCTGGTGACCTTCGTAAATTTTGTCGAAAGCACTGAACTGAACTGGAACCTCTACAAATTGCAGTCTGGGGAATGGATATTTTATTTGCTGATCAAATTCATATTCATTAACCAAATCTGTTATTAGCAAACTAAGTGTATCCTGTAGTTGGTTAAAATTCTTCATGAAGAAGTCATTGCCGGGAAAATGGTATATAATATACCGTATGCTGTCAACTTCAAGTTCCTTGGTTTCGTAGGAACCAATTGCCAATGAAATTTGTGGCAAAGGATATTCCGGCCTGAATTGAAAATGACCTTCCGCTGTCTTTTGCAAAATTCCCTGGGAAACTGCAACATTGTTCCCTGTTACCTTCACATCGAGTTCAAAATTGATAAATGATTTTCTCTCTTTCACCGGCGATTTCCGCGAAAACCCGATTTGGGTATCCGGATACCATAAAACATCTTTTGTAAAGAGGGCATAATCCTTGCTGAGAAATGCAAACTGTTTGTGAACCGAGTATACAAAATAATCCTGGATCCGGTCGTACCGCTTCTGATCCACATCCAGGTGAGCCACATCATCAAGAATAATTCCTTTGTATTTGATTATTATCGCCGCCGGCTCGCCAACTTTGAGTCCGCGCTCAATTGTAAAGGAAATTATTTGTAATTCTCGGCTAAATTCAATGGGTGAACCATTTAAGACAACTTCTTCAATTTCAAGGCCGGGGTTTAAGGTGAAGTAGATTTGGTTTATTGGTTCAGAATTTGAATTCCGTACTTGCAATCTCGAAGAGGCTTTGATTTTGCCGTCAAAGTGCTCCATTTCGATTGCATTAGATTCGATATCAATATTGAGGATATCGATCCACTTGTCATTAATAGCGATAAGGTTTTTGCGAAAGTTAATGGTGTTGATGTGCGCCTTCCACAAATTCCTCATGATGAACGATGAACCAGCAACAAGTAGAAGAGTTAAAATGATTGTTACAATTCTGTTCTTTCGTGAATTGTGAAGTCTTTGGAGAAACAAGGAGGTTGCAAACAGGCAGGTAATACCGGCGACCAGGTAAAATGATCGCTGCATGATAATCATCTTTACATTATTAAAACCTACCATATCGGATGCCATCAGCGAAAACCTGAATGCCATATAATCAAAAATGTTCGAATATTTATCAAAGAAGTAAATCAGGATAATCCCTGACATTCCCACCAACAATACAATGCTTATTGGTTGATTTCTCAAAACAGTTACTAATAGAAATGCGAGCCCCGTTACGAAAATGATACTTGGCACACTGGTCAATAGAGGATAGATCAGATATGCCAACGGATTGAACCGGGCATCCGGGTTAATAATATTTATTGTAAGACCAATGCAAAGAATCACGATATTTAGTGTTAGGAATAACTTTAATAGCGCCAAAGCCTTGCCGAACACATGGTCAGTATTGGAAATAGCGCGCACCATAAATACTTCGTTTGTGTCAAGCTTCTTGTCTTTTTTTATTAAGCCGGTTGCCAGAAAAATAACGGCTGCAGACTGACCAATGCTCAGAATGATCATGCTGGCATATGGAATACCCCAGGCATTCGAAATCATCCACCAGCGGTTGTCACCGACAGGAGAGAAGCCGGCAATATTGAATATTGTGAGGAAGAAAAGTGCAGCTAGTGCAAAAATTCTGAAAAACCAGTTGCGCCATAGTACCCTGGATTCATATTTGGATATGGTGAGTATGTTCCGCAGTGAAATCATACCAGTGAGATACCTAATTTGTTCTCCATAAAAAAAACATATGCATGCTCCAGGTTTGGATTAATGGAGACTGCATCAGGGTGCGGTTTTTCCAGGGCGATCAATTGTGTCTCCCAGCTAATTCCCGATGGAACTGTTGAGATTACCGGGAACTTATTTTTTAATTGATGAAATTCCTGGTCATCTACTGTGACCTCCCAAACGTGCCCGCGTACCTGGCTTATCATCCCTTCAGGCGATCCATAATACGCAAGTTCACCTTTGTGCAGCATTGCCATACTCTGACATGTACTGCTTATATCTCCAACAATGTGTGTGGAAAGAATTATAGTTACATCCTGCTGACTCAAGTCTGAAAGAATGTTTCTGAACCGGATTCGTTCTTCGGGATCCAACCCAGTTGTTGGTTCATCGATAACAAGAAGCCTGGGCTTCCCGATTAATGCCTGGGCAATTCCAAGCCTTCGTTTCATTCCACCTGAAAGCTTATTGGCCATTCGTTCCCTAACCTCGAGCAAACCAACTAACTCCAGCAGGCGATCAACTTCTTTCAATCTTTCTTTTTTGCCCATGCGCGAGCCAAGCCTGGCAGAATAATCCAGGAACTCCCAGGTTCTTAATTTGGAGAAGTAGGTGAAATCCTGCGGGAGATAGCCGATTTGTTCCCGAATTGCATTGCGGTTTGCATCGATTTCCATTCCATCCATGTGAACTGACCCTTCTGTTGAGCGCTGCAAAGTCACCAGGATCCGCATAAGGCTCGACTTTCCGGCACCGTTTGGTCCCAACAATCCGAACATTCCGCTCCCGATGCTAAGATTAATATCCCGGATAGCAGCATGTCCGTTAGGATAAACTTTTGAAAGTCCTTTAATTTCTATTTGCATGAATCGAAGGAACTTGGATTGGAATGTCTTTTAATAAAACTGGACATGGTTTATCTAAGAGCTTGTTTTTATCAATTTTGTTACACTTTGATTCAAATTTTGGTCCTTGAACTTAGTTGACTTCTATCCAGCTTATTGAGCTGGTTGCATCCTTTTTTATATATATTTCACCGGAGCCATACATAATAAGACGAGAAGAATTCGTCAACGACCCCTCAATTCGATAGACCTGTTTGTTATCCGCTTTCAAAGCTTCACGAAAATACAAGTAAGCATACGACGACTGTAGATTCACTGAAATCGTATCTATTTGCGCCTCCCTGGAGGTAAAGTTGGAATTCTCTGAAGCCTTTATAAAAATCTTGCTGATATCTACATCAGGTGCAAGGGATACATTTGCATTAATCTGCCTGACAGTAATTTCAGAAAGATTAAGATTCTCCAGGGTGATATTCGTGTTTTGGATTTCTATTTGGTTGAATCCGGTTTCCGGAACAAAAATGCAAACCTCATACCTGATGCCCTCTGCCTCAAGTCCGGTAAGAGCCAGGGTGTCGCCTGCAATCCTGTATTTGAGACTTGATAGCAGTCCACCTTTCATGCTTTTTATTTCAACCCCTGGAGTACGGGATGATCTCACGGAAATCATTCTGTTCAAATCCGAGATAATCAAATATTTGTAATTTCCCAGTGGCATCGTTTCAGATATAGTATTCTCACTTAGGAGATTTTCATTATCACCTTTAAGTCGCAGCTCGGTAAAAGCAACAATCATGTAGATTAGTACGAATCCAACGAATCCAATCAATAGTCTATTGCTAAATTTCATTTTGCTGAATTAAAATTTTCAATGTGCTTTTTAAGATCATTAGAGGGTATTCCCAATACTTCTGCATGACGGACAAACTCAGGAAGTATTTTTTCAAAAAATTCCTGCCTCTTGTTTTCCAGGATAATCCTGGGAGCTTCAGGATTTACAAAATACCCAATGCCCCTTTTGTTTTCAATAATTTGCATGGATTGCAGTTCACTATATGTTCTCATTATTGTATTTGGATTTACGCCCATTTCTGCTGCAAGTTCTCTGACAGAAGGAATTTTAGTGCCGGCCTGGAATTCTCCGCTGATAACTTTGTCAGTAATAGTGTCCGCTATTTGAAGAAAAATGCTCTTACCATTTTGAAACTCCATCCTAAACCTCCTTTTCCTTTAACTTCAAATAGGCAATGACCAACATAAAAACATTTGTGGCGACAAAAACGGTGGATAAAAACTTGAAAGCCCCGGATTCATTTGTCGGAATGAGAAACATAGACTCATTGGGATGATAATTCTCAAGGGCCAGCTCAACAAAAACGAAGTAAATGAGTAGAACAAAAAACAAAACCAGTATGCCAACTGTAAATAGAGTCTTAACCATTGGTTGCTTTGCAAAGTGAGCAGCTCCTGCAAATGGTATAGTAATGGCTAACAAAGACATAGATGTTACCATCAGGAGAATCCAACTATCTTCATCAATTTCAATTGACAAGTATTTATTGATTTCAGAAATGTTTACCGGCTCAAAGGTTAAATCGGTAAACAATTGAAAGAAGTATCCATGAAAATGAAAGGTGATCCAGAATAGAACTGGCAGGACTATTAGGGTTGCCCCAACGCGATAGATTAGTTCGAAAAGGTATTTTTCAAATATTGAAGCCGGTAAGGTGAGATAACTTGCCGCTGTCTCCTTAGATCGAAATGCAGGAAATGCATGGCCAACAAAAATAATTCCGAAAACCGATACTAAACCGGCCAAGACTGTTATGAATACTTCAGTATCCAGGGGTAGGGGTGTTTCATTTTCCAATTGAACCAGGGAGAGTACAAGAAAGGCAGCTCCACAAAAAGCAATTACTGAATACAACATTATTTTGTTGCCGTGGATATAATGCTGCTTGAACAATAACAGGAAACGGTTGATATTGAATGTATCGTTAGCTGACATACTTTTGCACTTTTTGGTTGCCCTTAGTGATGGCATTAAACAATAATTCAATATCAACTGAAGTTTCACCGTTGACCTTGGGGGTAATTACCTTGTATCCTCCCGGAACCATTTCACTATATAAAATTTCGCTACCTTCACCTGTAGAACTTGTTGTGAAATTCAATTGGGATGAAATTTCGTATAGATCTTTTTGCATGATAAACTTTCCATCTTCCAGCAATAGTATCCTGTCAATCAGATTTTCTACATCTTTTACCTGGTGAGTTGAAATAATAACCAGCTGTTCTTCATCCAGGGATCCGGCAAGAACTTTTCTGAAAACTGATTTGGACGGAATATCCAGTCCGTTTGTAGGTTCATCAAGAACCAGGAGCCGGCATTTTGTGGCCAGTGAAAAAGAAATCAGAAATTTCTTTTTCTGACCATAAGAAAATTTAGTGATGTTCCTGGTTTCCGGCAATTCAAAATCAGATACCAGTTGGTTGAATAGGTCACGATTAAATCTTGGATAGAATCCGGCATTTGCCCGAACGTAGTCGTTTATTGAAATGGCAGGAATCTGAAATTCTTCAGAAACAAAATAGACATCCTGCAAAAAGGCCGGCTTCCGGCTTGCCGGATCATACCCGTTTACTTCCACTTGTCCCTCCAATGGATATAATAATCCAATCATTATTTTGAGAAGGCTGGTTTTGCCGGCGCCATTTTTTCCCAAAAGACCTACTATCCTGCCATTGGGTAAGGTGCAATAGAGGTTATTAAAAAGGGCCTCCTGCTTCCTGGAATAGCTGAAATTAAGATTTTTTATGTCAATCATACTGTACTATTATACTAATACAGTACAACAATAGAACAAATTTTCACTAAAAGCCAAAAAACCGTTCAGAAAATTTTCAAGAAAATTTATAAATGGTACATCCGGAATCTTTGGTGGTAATTTACCCCGTTATTTCCCCGAGCAGTTAGGATCACAGAATTAAAGGGATTCAGGGATTTCACAGAATTTTGTATGATCGGTTAAAAGGAAGTGAGATTCAAAGGATTTAACAAAGGTTATCTGCAACTATCCCCTGCAAGGCCATTCTAATCAAAAAGTCGTCAGCTGACCCAGCTAAGTTCCTTTTGAGGGTTTCCATATTTTCCCATCTTCGGACGTCTTTGTTCGCTTTAGAACAGACTTTTTTGTGCCTGCTTTATTTCCAGCGCAATTTCCTGTACTTTTTCTTAGGTATAGTTGTTGCCAAACGAACATTATTTACGCCAACCCTGAAAGTGCGATGCCTGGTGAAGTTTCTCCAGGCGATGAGGATGTAATTCTTAATCATGGTATTAGTATTTAAGTCATGTTATTCATTTCTGGCTTGGAAAAATTATTCATTTGGCGTGGAGACTAAGGAAGTTTCTAAAAAGAAAATAAAACAACTAAAGATGGATTGGTACGCATTACTTAAAACGATAGCCTCTGATTAATCTCCATAACTATAAAAGCTATTTCATATACTAAGAGTGGGAAGAAATGGTTTGATAATCTAAGACGACCTAAGTATTCCCTTTCTCTTCAGGCCTGGTACTTTGTTGGTGCGGTTTATTATACTATTCGGAATTATTACCTACCGGCAATTTCACACAGAGCCCGTTTTTTCAACATCCATCTTATTGTTAGCGTCCGTGATGGTGATTAACGGACCTTTCAAATTTTATCATTTTCAAGTATCGCTCACTAAAGTGGTTTTATATGATAATTTTTCCTTTCGGGATTTTACTATTGGCATTAATCCTTGTTCTTTCTGTAAGTGATAAATTGTCGGCTTGGCTTGCTTCCGTTTATTTTTTATGGCTCATCTATGATCTATATTATGTATATATTATGTGGAAACTTAATTATGAAACTAAACCTTAATTAACTCGAATGGATTTTGACAAATACGAAACAAATCTTTAAACTTAATTACTATAATGGAGAGGGTTGTTTATAACATCTTGATATTGATATGCATTTCTTCAATAGTAAACTATGCATTAGGTCAGCTAAAGGAAAGGAATATCACTGTTTCCTGGAAACTGGAAGTTGATTCTATTGAAGAATTTGGCGTCTATGTTTTACAGCGTGGCAGGTCCTACTTAAAGACAAAAGGCACAGATGGCTCAATAAGGGAATCCAATGTCAGGTTTTTTATCGTCTGGAGTAAAACAGGGGATTCCTATAAAGTTTTGAATGATATTTTTACCCGGTTATGAGTTAAATCGAAGAAGCCAATGGGCCCGATATGCAAGTCGCGAAAAAAAAGCCTCTTGCGAATAAAATAAGCCGCCGGTACACCGACTTTATAAATAAACAGGTATCAAAACGAAAGCAAAAAGGTACTTTAAAGGCATAAAAAAGCCCATTCTGAGGACCCTTTACTGTTTTTCTTAGTTGTTGATAATTGCTTGTTTTGGCTGGCTACTTTCCAATACAAGATGTAAGAAGTTCTGATTTTCAGGTAGTTATGTGTTTAGGGTACAAATAGGGTATAGGGTACGATACAAATTTTTGTCATTTGGCTTTCATCACACCGATACGATTAAAGGCTATTCTATAGTTCAATTGGTTTCTAATCCCATCTTCTCAAGATGAGCTCATGATAAAACCGTTTGGCAGGTCTATCAAAATCCTTTTTATTGAAACTCACAAGATTATCAGCTATCATTTGGTTGTAGTATGCTTCATCTGCAGATGGATGCACCCCGTGCCAACGGTTTGAAATCATATATTCATAATCCATTTTGGTTTGGGACAAGTGGGCGGATACAGATTTATTAGTCCTGTTAAAAGGGATCAAAAGGTTACATTGCTCTATATACTTCGTTGAATCAATGTCAGCAGCACGGAGGGTAGTGGATAGTTTTTCAACAAAGGTTTGCATAAAATCAGGATGTGTCTTTCTCGAATATTGAAAAATGAAGAAGGTAAACTTGGTAAAAGGATTAGCTAGTATGAGATATCTTTCACGTTGAATGAAAAATACATCTGCATACCATACGGTCAGTGGATCCACCTGTTCTTCCGCCCAAGGAAGATCGTCATAAACTCGCTGACCTATGTATCGTTGAACTTTCTTTGATTGATATAAGTGAATGGGCATGTTAAATTTTCATTTTCTCAATACCTAAATGCGGCTTCCATAAGCAGCTGTTCTTGTCGCGATATTCCGATTTCCTGCGCTATGGTTTTCCATTGGCTTACCGAATCCCTGACTTCATTAATGATTACATCCATTTGTGGGTCTGTAAGCTGAAAATACTGACCTACACTTCTGGCCAGATCAAAATCCAGTGCATTATTAGCCGCATCTATTGTAAGTGACAGGCCGTCTTTGTCAATCGAGGGGTTGATGTCATAGGCTGGCGACAATCGCCAGCCTCCTTCCTCCAAAATAAAGCCGTGGTTTCGCAAATGATCGTCTGTATTGGAAATGGAGATATGAAAAACTATCCTGCGCCAGAGCTGTTCGAGATCAACTTCATTATTTGCCCCGGAGAACTGAATAAATTCAGCTAGCTCCAGGTAGCTGACAGGATTGTCTCTTATCGTATCCTCATTGTTACCGGTCATGGTCATAGCTGAGGCAAAATGAATCCTTTCATGATTCAGCCGGTCAAATCGCTTCGTAAAAAAAGTATGGTGGTTCCCCATCACTTTTTCCACTTTTGATTCTGTCATGTAGATGCCTGCTTTCAATGATAATTTATAAGCGAGGCATTCCCATAGCCCTTTATCAATCGTATCGTTTTTGGAAGGGAACTTGGCTATCCAGGGGTGTCCATCGTTATCCAGTATGTTCGCTTTAGGACGGGCGCCACCCAATGAAGAACCGGGCGCCATGAGAATGGCCAGCCATTTTGCTGCTTCCTGAGCATTTGAATCTGTTTCGAACTGGCTTGCTCCATATTGCAATTCCCGGATGGATGACCAGGGTGGGGTAGGGTATTCCTTATTGTTATCCAGAAAAGGCCCGTCCGGGTCTAACTTAAATCGAAGGGCACCCATTCTGCTTGGATCATACACTCCCAACAGAAAGTCAATATCGTATAATATAGGAACTTGCTTTTCCTCATCCTTCGCTTTCTGAGTTGCATGTCTTTTCATTAACGTGCGTCCCCAGGTATCGGGCATGGAGTCCAGGAAAACACCAAAATTCTCTTTGTTGGCCGGAAATTGTGGCCCTTGAAACCACTGAATGTCTGGATCCAGTAAAAACTGTGCTTCCGAGTTGATCCAGTTGGTGTCGTATTCAAAACTGAATGATTTTCTTCCTTTGCCTCTGTGAGCTGAAAGCATTCCAATCAATTTTGGGTCCGCCATACCTGCCCAATGGGCATACACGAATATGTCAGTCTTTTCCGTTTTCATGCTATTTACCCCCCCAGCAGTTTTAAGTCCTGTAACTTCCTGCCCAATGCATCATCCGCAGCTAATTTGAGAAAATCCTCATGGAGGCCGAGCACTCTAAGTACATTAAATACAGCCCCAATGGAGACGCTGGAATTGCCTTTTTCAATCAGGTAGAGCGTATTCCTGGCGATACCTGCCCGTTCAGCCACCTGAATGGCTGTCATCTTCCGCCTCTTTCTGGCCAACTTAATGTTCTCACCAAATTGTTCCAGTATTTTTTGATGCTTGGGAAACAATATTTGTTTCTTTGTTTTCATTATGTACTATATGTAGTACAAATATATATTTAATGTACGAAATATAGTAATATATTAGGTTTTTTTTGAGAGAGTTCAGTTCAAAAAAACTGAGCTTTTAACTGGTTGGATTGTGGAGACGGTTCAATGCCTCGCTGCTTCACTGTTTCTCACTTCCCGATACAAAACTTGCTAAAGATATTCTCCAGCAAATCCTCGGTGGTAATTTCCCTCGTTATCTCCCCAAGATGAAATAACGCGTGACGAATGTCGTGAACGTTTTGGGTAGTAGTTTGAGTTGGCGAACGATATGCGCTTACATTCTAATACAAAATGTGTGACACATACTTGTCAACCGGAGTTTAACGGTTTAACGCTGGTTGATGACATCAGGTGTGGTCATTTCTTTGGAGGTAGTTATTTGTTAAAGGCGTGTCTTTAATTCGCTCAGGAGATGAGCCGTTATTATGTGCAGTTGAATTTCAAGAGTTACACCATTTTAGCGCGGCTTCAAAATCTATAAAAATTCTTACAGTCCATTTTGAACCCATTAAATTAGTTCTATAAACTTCTGACAATTCCATCAATTCAATGTTTGTGGTAATTATCGCTATTCTAATACTCCTATACCATATGTTTGAACTCCTGTCTAAGATTCCAATTATTTGAGCCTCTTCTTTGGTAATGTTTAGCTTTTGAATATTACTAAAATCAAAAATTGCATATTTCATCAAATCAAACCTTAAATCACCGAAGATTTTTTCATCCGCTTGATTTATATCAGCTAAGCTTAAATCTGCACCAAAAGTTACATGGGCATTATTATCTATCCATTCAAATTCAGAAATCATAGGTGCTTTTACTCTTTATGAAACTACTTATGCTACTGTGTGTAAATCTAAGCCGTCCGACAAGAGTTATAAAGGTTTGTATCAAAAATATTTCGACAAATTCTTAAGGACCCATGTTCAACCATTAGGGAAGCACATAGGCGTCAGACGGATACTATTCTACATACTGCTTCTGTTATGAAATGGCCTCTCAACAAAGAAAGCATAAAATTACTTATCAATCCGTCTGACGCCTTGTGACTTCAGCGTATATATTTTCCATAATGTGAGTAAAAGCATTTCTTGCGGCTGCTGGCGCAGTTCCCAACAAACGGTCAACTCTATCTAGGACACCTCACATTGATAATTGAAAATTGAAAACTGTTCTCCTACCTCATCGAATCCATCTTGTCCCTGCAAGAAATTTCCGTGATCTCACGCAGGCGTGCTACAGAGGCGGAAAGTTTTTCCAGGTCATTGCTGGCAATGGAATATTCCAGCTTATAGCGGGAGTCTATGTAGGCTTTTTTTAGCAGGTTGAATAGCCTTTCTTCTTCAGGATTGGTGCGTGGGAAAGCTGCTTTAAAGCGGTCGTCAATGCGGCAGGCCTGACGGTCCAGTTCTTCGAGGTCGTGCAGTTTGGGTTTATAATCGGTATGAACCAACAGGGTGCATAGGTAAAAACACTCCGCTGCCTGGTGAAGCATAAACACTGCTTGCTTAAAATGGCTTTCTTGTTCTTTTCCCCTATTGAAGTTGGTTTGAAAATCAAGTAAAAACATATTTGCACTTTCCAGCCATTTATCATAGTACTTTTGTGCTTTCATTCTCCTCCGCTCTGGATCAAGTGCTTTGGGAGTTGCCAACGGATATTTGCCGCTGTCGTAAAGCAGAATTCCTTCCTGCAGGATATCCAGGAAGAAGTAGCTGCCATCTTCAATTTCCTGGTTCAGGTAATCGATGCCGTGGAAGATCACATTCACCGGTGTTTCATGCGCTGTATTTCGTAGAATCTTCCGGCGCCACTGTCGGTTGAAGTTTTTCAATTTTGCTTTCTTCTCCAGCTTCACTACTACCAGGATATCAAAATCACTTCGGTACTCATAAGTGGTTCCTTCTTCTTTATAGCGGTCGTCCACCCAGTCGCCGCGAGCAAATGAACCAAAGAGGATGATCATCTCGGCCGGCACCTGTTCATTAATAATGCGGACTAATTCTTGCAGTTCGACTTGTTTTTCCTCCGGCAAATGATCAATGGATCGCTTCAATTCAGAAATTATTTTTGCGCTAAAGTACGAAATTTGAAGTAAAGCAAACTACACTGTATTAGGGTATCATCTTACTACTTTCCAATGCAAAACTTGCTAAAGATATTCCCCAGCAAATCCTCGGTGGTAATTTCACCCGTTATTTCTCCATGATGAAATAACGCCTGCCGGATATCGTGGGCAGTTTTGATAAGTTTAGGATTTCAATGCTCTTTTTGAGATCCATTTAATCAAATCATTTACCTTTTTACCTAATTCCCAAACTCCAAAGTCAACAGGTTCTGATATTGCAACTTCTGAAAATTTCTTCTTTTTAAAATTTTTCGTTTCCTTTTTCTTGTAGTCATTATAAGTAAGTTTCTTAAATTGACCATAAGGAGGTACCTTTTTTCTTTTATAAATCTTCTTATAAGCCTTAACAAAGGTTTCTTTACTTAAATAATTTTCGATTTCAAGACAATTTGTGGTCCAGATATGTAAGTCTGTTTGTTTTTCCTGATCGAATCTCTTAAGCATTTTGTTTTTCCAAGAGACCAGAGGTTGCTTTGAGCTTTTTCTATCGCTATCTAATATGAGTGCCACGTTCCTGTTGATTAAACAAAGATCAACAAAATTGTTTATATCTTCATCTGTAGTTTCATTACTGCTATATGCTAGATTGCTCAATAAAATTCCTCCATAAAACATAAATGTATAATCCCTTCCCTCTACAATCTTATTCAATGAATTTTCATCTTTTGATAGCCATTCTCTTATCCACCTTTTTATATAGATAACATCTGTGGGTCCTTCAACCCAAATAATCGTATTACTAAGAAGGAGGTCACTTGGCTTATAACCTAGCTCTTCTGTTATTAATCTCCACTTTGAATCCTCGGAATTAATCGGTTCTACTTTACTAGTATTTTGTGCAGTCTTAAAAACTCTATAAACTTTAGAATTGTTGAATGAAATGATTGAGGAATCAATAAAAGCTGCAGAATGAGTTAATATAAAGAATTGGTATTCTTTTGCTTTAGCTAATCTGTTGAGGTAATTAAAGAATTTCCGTTGGAGATCTACATGCATATGATTCTCAGGTTCTTCAAATAGAAAAATATTGCAATCATCACCATGCTTAAATATTTCAAAAATGAAATAAAAAGCTTGAACATATCCGCTTCCCAGTTCTGTTATAGGTCGACCTCCGTCGGTAAATACTAAGTCAATTAAGAAGGTTTTTTTATTCTTAGGAGGATTATCAGAAATCTTGAATCCGGAGAAATCTTCAAACTCTTTTCTTATTTCAGGCCATTTTCTAATGGCTACTTCAAAATTTGTTTCATTACTACAATCAAAAGCTTGTTGACTTCCTATTTCATATACAGACCGTTTCACTCCAACTGGAAAAAATTTGCACTTTATTTTATCAAATTCCTTTCTGATTGGAATATTTGGTTTAAATGCTTGATATTCAATTGAGGCATTGACTATCTTCTCCGTTTTTTCCTCCTTAATCTTAATCTTCGCGCTTATTGAAATTGGTTTGTTCTTTTTGTAATAGTCATCCAGATTCACCGCTCCTCTCCCTGAACCAAAATCAATTCCCTTACCCAGCAATAATCTTATGGCATTTGCAAGGTTAGTTTTTCCGGATGAATTCTCCCCAATTAATACATTTATTTGCTTTAGCTTCTGGATTGTTGTTGATGAAAAGGATTTCCAATTCCTTATGGATAGGTTCTCAAGTTTTATTGATGACATTCGATAATTCAGTTTGAATTTTGCTTAAGGCACACACATGTCCCCATTGGATTTCAGAGGCATATGGTGAATATTGAATTTACACATATTTATAATACATATACTGCTAAGAGG
>DASWHX010000099.1:0-5322 GCA_036397995.1 Cyclobacteriaceae bacterium | reverse complement strand
TTAAAGGCTTGGTTTAGCAGATGAATTTCACCTTTGTTGTTATAGCTGATTATCCCGATTTTAATATGTTCCACCAGTGTTTCCAGATAAAGAAACTGGGCTTCTTTTTCGGAGCTGATCTTCTTGAATTGCTGATTAATTCTGTTTAAAGTCTGATAAAGCCGGTTAAAACTTTTTCCTTTGCCTTTCTCTGAAAAGCGCGTGCTGTAATCATTTTGTAAAATTCCTGTAAGGAAATTGGAAAGATCCCTGTTTGTCTTATTTATGTAATAAAGAAACTCTGCAATAATGGCAATAATTAATACCAGGAGGTAAGCGCTTCTTAAATAATTCACATAAACCAAAAGAAAATACAGGAACGTGGAAATAGAGCAGGCAAGCACAATAACACGGAAGAAAATATGTAATTTGAAATTTCTAGATGCCATATTTTTCCATTCTTCTGTACATCGCACCTCGTGATAATCCTAATTCCCGGGACGCATGACTAATATTACCGCTATGCTTTTCCATGGCTTTGCGGATGGCCCATTCCTCCAGTTTCTCCAGGTTATAATCTTCGGGATTGGAACTGGTCCTTGGTCCGAACAAAAATTCAAAATCATTTCCTTGCAGTATTTCGCCTTCCGACATTATAACCGCTCGCTCCAATGCATGTTGCATTTCCCTTACATTTCCCGGCCAATTGTAGGAAGACAATTTTTTAATGCCTGATTCAGAAACACTCAGATTAGGTTTGTTATATTTTCTGCGATACATTTCAAAGAAATGCTTAACCAGCAATGGAATATCTTCACGTCTTTCGATTAGCTTAGGTATATTTATTTCTACAGTATTTATACGATATAGCAAATCTTCACGGAATTTTCCTTCAAAAACCATTTTTTCAATGTGCATGTTAGTTGCGCAAATCACCCTGATATCAATATCGATAGAGTCATTGGTGCCTAATCTGGTGACGGTCCGGTTTTGTAACACCTGGAGTAATTTAGATTGAAGCGCGGGCGACAAATTCCCAATTTCATCCAGGAAGATGGTACCCCCATTCGCGGCCTCAAATCTTCCAATCCTGTTCTCTTTGGCATCCGTAAATGCCCCTTTTTTGTGACCAAATAACTCACTTTCAAACAGCGTTTCTGATATGGAACCCAGGTCAACATTAATAAATATTTCATTGGCCCGATTGCTTTGCCGATGTATAGCCCGGGCAACCAGCTCTTTACCGGTTCCATTTTCGCCCGTTAGCAAAACCTCGGCATTAGTGCCGGCAACTTTTCTGATAGTCTCAAAGACATTCCTCATGGCTGGAGAATCTCCAATGATTTCCTTGAACTGATTATCAATAGTAGAAGTAATAACCCGTTCTCGATCCAGCAGATGTTTTACATTCTTCTTTTCTTTTGCCAGGTTAAACACCGACATTACTGTTGCTAATAATCTTTCATTCTCCCACGGCTTAATAAGAAAGTCTTTGGCTCCTTTCTTTATAGCCTCCACCGCGATATTTACACCGCCGTAAGCGGTCATCATTATTACAGAAGCATCGGGATCTTTTTCCAAAATGGATTCCAGATATTTTAATCCATCTCTGCCCGAGGTTTCTCCATGATTAAAATTCATATCCAGGATAATCACATCAAAAGATTGCTTTTCAATTTCCTTAAACATTTGCTCCGGTGTAGCCAGGGATTGAACCGTAGTAAAATGTTCTTCCAGAAACATCCTCAGAGATAAGACTACATAAGCATCATCATCTACTACCAGAAGTTTACCTTTCTCTTTCATTGATTACGGGCGATCTTGGGTTCGCCAAGGTATACGAATTCAGACGCATTAGTGCCCAATAATGGGCATTTAATTTTCTAAAAGTGGGCAGCATAACCTCAAAATTGACGAAAAAAATAAATGTAATGTATTGAAGATCAATCATATATCTTTTTTGGCACTTCAATTGGATAAAATGCAATAAAAACTCAAATGATTGGAAATTATTTCAGGATTATGCTGCGTCAGTTATGGAGGAACAAAACTTACTTTACCATAAACCTCATTGGTCTTACAGCTGCTATTACATGCGTTATCTTGTCTGTTTCATTCCTGTTCAATCAACTTTCTTATGACAAATTTCATAAGAATGGAAATTCAATCTATCGGCTTGCCAAGAAAAATGTAAGTACGACTTCCGGAGCGGAAAGTTATGATGCGGAAACTTCGGGGATGATGGGTCCAACCATGGTGAATCAATTTCCGGAAGTGATCAATGTAATAAGAGTGCAGCCCTGGTGGGATGATGTATTGGTCTCCTACAAGGAAAAGAGTTTTAAGGTTTCACCCTGGGTATTTGCAGACTCGGCGTTTTTTAATGTTTTTGATTTTGAACTTACACGCGGTGACAAGTCTACTGTGCTGACCCGACCGTTATCAATTGTATTAACTGAAGGCCTGGCAAAGAAATTATTTGGTGATCAAGATCCCATTGGCAACAGCATTGTTGGGATGAATAATCTGGATTTTATCGTCACCGGAATAGCAGCCGACCCACCGAAGAATTCACACATCCGGTTTGAAGCTTTGGTATCCTGGTCTACTACGGTACCCGGAACCGGACCCCTGGCGTATGACTTTATGAATAACTGGCTTGGTCAGACAATTTACACCTACCTGTTATTGGAAGAAAATGTGGATGCAAATCGCCTTCAGTCGAAGTTTCCCGATTTTATGAAGAGAAATTTCCCTGAGCGGGCTGAAAATTATTTGCTATTCCTGCAACCCCTGGATGACGTATTCCTCCACTCCTATAATTTTCTTTACTCCCGCTTTCCAATGGGAAGCATCCGGCTCCTGTCAGTCTTTTTGGCGATCACTGCCGCTGTACTTTTAATCGCCTGCTTTAATTATATAAATATCAGCACTGCCAAAGCTACTCAAAGAGCTTCAGAAATAGGAGTTCGGAAAGTACTCGGTGCAAACCGAAGGCAACTGGTTACCCAATTTTTAGGTGAATCTTATATGTTGATTTTTCTTTCGTTAAGTCTTTCATTCCTTTTGGCTGACATCTCTCTACCAACTTTTAATGAGCTTGTGGGAACTCAATTAACCATGTCAGGTTTGTTTAGTATTGAAGTTATTTCATCCTTAGGAATAATAATTCTTATCGTCGGCTTGATGGCCGGCTTATATCCCGCTTTCCTTTTATCGGGATTACAATCAACGGGAATGCTCAGGCCTTCTTCCAGGATAACCTCAGGTGCAAAAGCAAGACATTTATTAACATTAATTCAATTCATGGTTTCAATCGCACTCATTACTGTTTCACTAATAATAATTGATCAGTATGATTTTATGCGAAATCACGAGCTGGGGTTTGAATCTGAAAAAGTTTTGGTTATTCCAACGGACAATTCTATTTCCAACTCTCATGAGACATTCCGCAATGAATTGTTGAAAAATCCCGATATACTGCAAGTGTCAATTTGCCAGGCTGCTATTGGTACCGGAACATTTGGTTCAACCGTGATTCCTGTAGGGATGACAGAAGAAATGAGTACTCAAATATTCCGGGTAGATAAAAATTTTTTAGATACCTACCAGATACCACTCATTGACGGCAGGTGGTTCAACTCAGAATTAGATACTGGATTTTCAATTGTAATTAACGAAACTTTTGCCAAACAGGCTGGCTGGAATAATCTAAATGAAATGGCCATCCAGGATACGGATGGCCCGGTTCCTGTGATTGGAGTTGTAAAAGATTTTAATTACCGGCCTCTTAATGAAGTTAAGGTTGACCCGGTACTGATGCTCATCGTAAACAGAAACTTTAATAATGCCTCAGTAAGGATTTCCGGAAATAATATCCAGCCGACACTTCAATATTTGGAACAGACCTTCCTCAAATTCGAAACCAGGCATCCCTTTGAATTTTACTTTGTCGATCAATGGTTTGACGGACAATACAAGGCTCAGGATAAATTTATGAAGATCATGTCATTGTTCACAGCCCTTAGTATCATCCTGGCTTGTCTTGGGTTGTATGGTCTAACTTCTTTTACTCTGTCAAGCCGACTTAAAGAAATTGGAATCCGCAAAGTGCTGGGTGCTTCAGTTACCAGCATTCTTGTCACGGTGAATACAAGATTTTTTATATTGCTGATACTTGCCATTCTGGTGGCGTCACCCGTCGCTTTTTACTTTGGACAACGATGGCTTGCTGATTTTCCTTATAGAATAGAAATTGGGTTTTCAGTTTTTATGATTAGCGCCATATCGGCTTTGCTTATTTCAGGAATAACGGTCAGCATTCAATCTTTAATGGCAGCGAACACTAATCCTGCCGCCGTTTTAAAACAGGAATAAAATTCCAGGAAAAATGATTAAGAATTACCTGATTAGTGCCATCAGAAATATTAAACGGAACTTCTTGTTTTCAGCGATTAATATTCTAGGGCTGACCGTCGGCCTTACTTTTTGTTTCCTGATTGCCCTTTTTGTCGCCAATGAGTATTCCTACGAGGCATTCAATCCTGACAAATTCTCAATTTACAGGTTGAATTTAAAACAATTCAGAACTGGCAATGATTCCAGAATTGTCGGATTAACAGGCTGGGAAACCGGGGAGCGGGTTAGAACCGCGATACCTGATATTGACGAGATGATTCGAATCAGGCCATTTGGAAATTACCTGATGAAAACAGAAGAAAAAAGTATCGAAGTTTCTCAGGCGGTGCTGGCTCAGGATAATTTCTTCACCTTTTTTCAAATTCCCTTAATCAAAGGGGAGCCAAACCAGGTTTTGATGGATGCTACATCCGTCGTACTTACAGAAGAAACCGCTAAAGCATTGTTTGGAGAGGAAGATCCAATTGGGAAAATTGTAACCCTGAAGAGCAGCTTTGAATTGCCATTAAAAGTTACCGGAGTTGCGCGCCGAATGAAAAATTCACATATCAACTACGATGCGGTTATTGCCTGGAATGCTTCAACAAATCACGGCCTGATTAATGACTGGTATAAATATTCGCTTTATACATATTTCAGAGTGAATGCTCAATCCGTTATCTCCCAGGTTGCAGAGAAAATCAATGTGATATTAAATTCAGGCAATGATGAAGACAAACAGGAAGCGTATCTCCAGTCTCTGGATAGAATTTATCTTAGTTCATCACAAATTGAATTTGCCGGTTCATTCAATTCCGGAAATCCCCGAAATATTAGAATTCTGATTATAGCCGCCGGATTTATTCTGCTTATAGCTTGTGTAAATTATGTAAACACCAATACTTCAAAAGCTACTAAAAGATCCCGTGAAGTAGGAGTAAGAAA
>DASWHX010000098.1:0-4448 GCA_036397995.1 Cyclobacteriaceae bacterium | reverse complement strand
TCTGTTTCATTTCCATTCCCACCTCTTTGCATAATTCGTAGCTCTCGGCAGCACATGGTCCGGCAATGATTACCGGTGTTTTACTCCCCACAATAATCGATTTATTAACTTCAACAGGATTCCGGAATTTTTCCATGATTTCTCTTTTCTCAAAAATAAGGAAAGTGAATTCAAATAAGATGAAATCTGAATTAAATAGGAAATTTTCCCTGGGCCGATAAAATTAAGTCGGCAACTTCCCGGACCACACCTTCCCCACCCTTTGCCTTTGTGACCCAATCCGCTCTAAGCCTTATGTAATCGGGGGCGTCTGCCGGACAAATTCCCAGGAGACAGTTTTCCATTATTTCAACATCTGGAAAATCATCACCTATAAAGGCAACTTCCTCAGCTATCAAACCATTCTCAGATTTTATTTTTTCATAGCATTCCAACTTATTTTTGATTCCCTGCCTGATGATATCAAACTCCAACTCCAAAACCCGCCGCAAGACCGCTTCTGAAACTCTGCCTGTAATAATTCCTACCAGGATGCCTGCTTCCCGCAATGGCTTGATTATTTGTCCATCCCTGACATGAAACTCTTTAATTTCACTTTCATCGCCCATATAAATTATTTTCCCATTCGTTAACACACCATCCACATCAAAAAGCAAAGTCTTTATTTTTTTTGCCTTTTTGACAATTTCCCCGGGATATAGATTCAGGATCTCCTTCATATTTTTAATTCACTATCTTAGGAATTAAGGTATATATATCCCATATAATTTCAAGCTGAATGATGCAATATTCTATTTCTTTTCTATATTTTACACTCAACTCCTGGCATGAAAGTTATTAAGTTTATTTTTTCGTTACTGCTGACGGGCGTCCTGGTATTTGCCTTAA
The DNA here is from genome assembly GCA_036397995.1 of Cyclobacteriaceae bacterium. Lineage (GTDB taxonomy): Bacteria > Bacteroidota > Bacteroidia > Cytophagales > Cyclobacteriaceae > DASWHX01. The sequence continues at coordinate 3,560 of DASWHX010000098.1, read as the reverse complement.
ATACCAAATTTGCTCAAATACCTCCTTTGGGTAAATTTCTTGATCCATTTCATGGATTCTGGCAAAATTCTTACACGGGCCCTGAAAATTATGCGGATTTTGAATTGCAAGGATTGAAGGATGAGGTTACCATTATTTACGACTCTCTCCTGATACCTCATATTTTCGCTAAAAATAATAAAGACTTATATTTTGCCCAGGGATATGTAACGGCAAAGGAACGATTATGGCAGATGGAAATTACTACCCACGCGTCAGCGGGCAGGATTTCAGAAATTATGGGTCCGGCCGCACTGGATTTTGACCGGTTGCAGCGAAGAAAGGGTATGGTTTTCGGAGCAAAAAATTCAATGACTTTAATAGCGGAACATCCGGAGTCCTCTGAGGCATTGGAAAGTTATGCAGCCGGGGTAAACCGTTATATTCAGTCCATCAAGTATAAAAATCTGGGAGTGGAATATAAACTTTTAGGGTATGAACCCGAAGAATGGCAACCTTTAAAAACTGCGCTGCTATTTATGAGTATGGCGAATACATTGAATATGGCGGAAAAGGATCTTCAGAATACTAATTTCTTAAAACTATACGGTTTTGAATTGCTGAACTTATTGTATCCTGATTATGAAGGAGTGTCCGATCCCGTAGTTGATAACCCGGGAGGCTGGGATTTTAATCCTATTATACTGGACAATATTCCACTGGCAATTCCTGAGGGTTTATATGAATCAGAATTGCTGCCGGAAGCCGACCCCAATGTGGGCAGCAATAACTGGGCAGTATCAGGAAAGAAAACTCAGAGCGGCCATCCTATCCTGTGCAATGATCCTCACCTGGAACTTAACCTTCCATCGATTTGGTACATTATCCAATTGAATGCTCCGGGTATAAACACGATGGGTGCTTCCCTTCCGGGAGCTCCTTTTGTCGTCGTTGGATGGAATGATTCTATTGCCTGGGGGGAAACCAATGCTCAGCGGGATCTGATTGATTATTATAAAATTACTTTCAAGGATGAAAGTATGGACAGGTATTTATTGGATGACATTTGGGTGCCTACTCAGAAAGTTATTGAGGAAATAAAAATTAAAGGTCAGGAATCACTTTACGATACGGTTATTTATACGAATTGGGGCCCGGTGATATATGACAGGAGTTTCAGGCCTGAGTCGGAAAGAAAAAATTTAGCTTTCCGGTGGATCTCGCATGACGCTTCTGATCCTGCCCTCACCTTTTATAAATTAAACAAAGCTAAAAATTATCATGATTACAAGGATGCCCTGGATCATTATTCATCACCGGCACAGAATTTCGCTTTTGCGGATGTGAATGGCGATATTGCGATCCGGGTGCAGGGAAAATTCCCGGTCCGGCGAAAAGATGAAGGAAGATTTGTGCTGGATGGATCGAAATCATTCAATGGGTGGAAGGAGTTTATACCGAATGAACATAATATTCAAACTTTAAATCCGGAGAGAGGTTTTGTCAGTTCCGCCAATCAGTACCCTGCTGACAATACTTACCCCTATTATATTACGGCATCCAATTTCGAAGCTTTCAGAAACCGGAGAATCAATTATATCTTGGATTCTTTGAACGAAATCACCGCGGAAGATATGATGAGGTTGCAGAATGATAATTTTAACCTGGAGGCTTCGGATGCGTTGCCTGCTCTGCTTGGCTATTTGAATCCATTCGGGTTGGATACTGAAGAAAAAATAATTTATGAAATTCTGAAAAGCTGGAATTACTACAACAATCCTGATTCAGAAGCTGCTTCGTATTATGAAATTTGGTGGACAACATTTGAACAAATGCTTTGGGATGAATTGAGGAACGCGAAGGTATCATTAAGGTATCCGACTGATTATACCACAATCCAATTAGTGAAAGATAGTGTGCAGTTGGAATTATATGATCGACAGGAAACACCGGAAAGTGAAACACTTGCCGAAGTTATTGAGAGTTCATTCAAAGAAACAATAACCCGGGCAAACAAATGGAAGGCAGGAAATGGAGAAAAAATACCCTGGGCTGTATTCAAGGGAACCACCATCAAGCACCTGGTTCAGCAGTTGGAGGCATTTCATATTCCGGTGTATAATGGTGGAAACGGAGGGATTGTAAATGCAACATCCGGCAGGAACGGCCCCAGCTGGAGGATGGTGGTTAGTCTTGACCCCTCGGGAGTAAAAGCTTGGGGCGTTTATCCGGGAGGCCAATCAGGCAACCCAGGCAGTCCCTTTTACAGCAATCTGATTTCATACTGGGAATCCGGCAAATATTATCCGATGTTATTTCTGAATGATGCTAATGCAAATAATGCAAGTAATGTAAGTAAGCAAACCCTGACTCCAGCCAAATGAAAATCTTCATCAAAATAATATTGATTTCACTCATTGGGTATGGACTTCAACTATTTCTGCCCTGGTGGTATGTTGTGGTTGCTTCCTTTTTCATTAATTTGATTATTTACTCAAAGGGATGGCAGTCATTTATGGCCGGGTTCTGGGGTATTTTCCTCTTATGGTTTATTGCGGCTTTAGTAATAGACGTAAAAAGCCACTCTATCCTTTCTGATAAAGTGGCTCAGATTTTTCAATTACCGAATCCAATGGTTTTGATTTTGGCTACGGCACTGATTGGCGGAATCAGCGGCGGATTCAGTGGATTGACTGCTTCTTTACTCCTCAATATTTTTCGGAAGAAAAGAAGTGACTACTATTATAGCTAGCCTTCCTGTTCCAAAACCAGTATGCCCACTGCATCAATAGAATATTCCTCTTCAGGCTCAGTAATCGAGTTGATGTAAGCTGCATCTTTCCCGGCGTCTTCGGCATAATGACGTAAATCTTCGACCGAAGTAATTTTCTTATTCAACATACCTTGAACAATTGCAGTATACCCGGAAATATCTTTAGGCACCGTGAACTTATGATCGGTACTTACGCGGACCGATTTGTTATCCGGTAATTTTAGCGTTACCCAGCAACCCATAGATTGGCAAACTTCCAGGATTTCTCCTTTCACTTTGACCTCCACTCCTTCTGCAGCAAGTTCGGTCAGATATACAGACGCCACATCCAAGGCATCTTCCCGGGAAACTTCCAGGCCAAAAATTCCGGTTTTGGACTCAGGCTTTTGGGAGATTGCTTCGGTTTCTATTGCCGGGTCTTCATGTTCCTTGTGCGAAGATTTTTCAGCTGTGCAGGCAGCAAAACTCAGGCAGATACTCAAAACTGTAATTGTTCTTTTCATTTTATTTTTTAGAAATTAAAGATGTTATGGGTGCAAAATTAATCAAAATTTTATTCTTATAAAGTCAAACTCGGCCATCCGGCAAGGTAAAGTAAAAAGTTGTGCCTTTATTAACGGCTGAATCGGCCCAAATCCTGCCATGATGTCTGTCAATTATCTTCTTCACAAGGGCCAGGCCGACACCTGTTCCTTGAAAATTTGATTGTTTATGAAGTCTTTGAAACATGCGGAATAATTTATCCAAAAGAGAAATAAAAAGTTGTACCCTTATTGAGTTTACTCTCAGCCCAAATTCTTCCATTATG
>DASWHX010000097.1:0-18541 GCA_036397995.1 Cyclobacteriaceae bacterium | reverse complement strand
ACTTTGATTTAAAGAAAGGAGAATTGATAATGAGTTTGTCTATCTTCTTCATTTATTCATTTCTAATCATTGCTCTGTAGGAGCATTCTGTTTGTAGTTATCGCAGAATACAACAACCGTAAGCTCCGTAGGAGCGACCTGTTTTATTCTATCCATTCAAACAAATATTTTTCATCGTATTCAATTTCAAATTTTTTCAGGAAATCAATATATTCCTCTCTGAAGGTTTTCTTTTTATGATGTTCTTCCTGATGCAAAATATATTTGATTACCGTATCAATCTGGCTTCTTGAATAAGAGAACGCACCAAAGCCTTCCTGCCAATTAAATTTACCTTTTACCCATTTCTTATCATTGATAAAATAGCGTATTCGGAAATTACTATTATATCATTATATTTACTTTTGTCACGATGACGCTAACCTAAAACATTGGTAGCTAAAGATAAGTACTCACATACCAAATTGAAAGACACTTTCGTAGCACAACCAAAAGGAAACAAATGACTATCTTATCCATCCTGCTCTTCATCATTTTTATTATTCTCGGATTACTTCATTTTAGCTGGGCTTTCGGCATGCATGGGGGATTTGCAGATGCACTTCCAACAAAGGAGGATGGGAAAAGAGTACTGAATCCGGGAAAGATTGACAGTGCCATGGTAGGCATAGGGCTAACAGCATTTGGATTTTTCTATCTGATAAAATCTGAACTCGTCGCGAATATTTTACCAGAGTGGATAATTAAATACGGAAGTTGGATAATCCCCTCAATTTTCATTTTAAGATCAATTGGCGAATTTAGATACGTTGGATTCTTCAAAAAAATCAAAAAGACAAGATTCGCAACCCTGGATACAAAATTCTATTCGCCACTTTGCTTGGGTTTAGGAATCATAGGCTTGATAATCGAAATCATGAAATAAAAGAAATTAGTCCCTAAATCTGAATTCAATTTGCTATTCGCTTCTATAATATTTATAAATCTTTATCCCGCTCAAAAGAAGAACACTAAGAGCCAAAAGACCGGAAATTCCCAATATGATTCCCAAACCGGTGCGAACAACTGCCAGCATAATTATGGCTACCAGAAAAATCGTTGCCAGTTCATTCCAGACGCGGAGTTGCAGGCTTGAATATCGAAAAATCTTTTTGCTTTGCTGCATATATAGAAAATGGAGTGAAATATGATACAGAAGCAGACCGGTAACAAATCCCAGCTTAATCCATAACCAAATGGGAATGGTGTCGTAAAAGAAAAGGAGCCAAATACCGAAAATGAGGGAAAGTATACAGGAGGGCCAGGTAATTCCAATCCACAATCGCTTAATCATAATACCAAATTGTTTTTGCAACACATTTTTTTCTTCTTCGGGCTTTTCCTGGGCTTCCTGATTATATATAAATAACCGGACTACATAAAAAAGCCCTGAAAACCAGGTAACAATAAAAATGATGTGCAGGGCTTTAATGTACAATTGCATAAAGATGGTACTAACCTTTTAATTCGGTAATCTTGGATTTTGCCAATTCTGCCAATGTCTTGATCCAGTCATCTCTATCGTTCAGACAAGGTATCGCGGTAAATTCTTCTCCGCCGCTTTTCAGGAAATCCGTCATACCTTCAACCCGAATCTCTTCAAGTGTTTCAAGACAATCGCTGACAAAAGCAGGACTAACAATCACAAGTTTTCTGATGCCCTGACCCGGGAATTTTTTTAACTGCTCACTGGTATAAGGTTGTAACCACGGATCTGAACCAAGACGTGATTGAAAGGAATAACTGAATTTATCTTCCGGCAAAGCTAACTTTTTTGCCGCTAAGTTAGTGGTTGTAATTACCTGATGTCGGTAACAAACTTCATGCACGCTGGATGACTGACAACAGCAATCATTAATTTTCAGGCAATGTGATTTGGTAAAATCGGTTTTCAGAATATGTCTTTCGGGAATTCCATGATAACTGAATAGTATATGGTCAAACTCTTTTTCCAGGAAGGGTTGAATGGAGTTTGCCAATGTATCAATATAAGATGGATTATCAAAGAATGGCGGAACTACCTTGAGAGTAAATGAAAAGTTTCCAATGGCAACAGCATGCTTAACATGTTCTATGGCAGTCTCAAAGCTGCTCATCGCATAATGAGGATAAAGGGGAACAAGTACTACCTCTTTCAGATTCGGATTATCATTATGCAACTTGCTTAGAGCAAAAGACGGAGTAGGATTACCATATCGCATGCACAATTCAACCGGAAGCCGGGTTAATTTTGATAATTTTTCTTTTACAAGTCCGGAAATATAAATGAGGGGAGAGCCATTTTCAGTCCAGATGGTCTTATATTTTGCGGCGCTCTTTGAAGTACGAAATGGTACGATTACTCCTTTAACCAAAAGTATTCTCTTCCAAAAAGAAATATCAATCACCCGTTCATCCATCAAGAAATCATTCAGGTATTTTCTTACATCCTTGTTGCTGAAAGAATCCGGAGAACCGAGGTTAGCCAATAAAATTGCCTTTGTTGCCATTTTCAAAGCTTGATTTAATCAAATTTTCTAACCGCAAGTAGAGTTGCTTCGATATCTTCTTCGGTCAGGGCGGCACTAATGAACCAGGTTTCGAAGGCAGATGGAGGCAGATAAACTCCGTTTTTTAGCATGTGATGGAAAAACCGGTTGAATAGAGGAATATCACACTTTTTGGCATCCTCAAAATTATTGACATCGTGAGAACAAAAATGAACGCTCATCATGCTGCCTAATCTGTTTATCCGGTTAGGTATGGATTTTTTGTTGAATTCATCAACGATACCATCCGCAAGATATTTACAAATTTTCTCCAACTTTGAATAAATTTCCGGATTGCCATTCAATGCATTCAGCAAGGTAAATCCTGATATCATAGCAATCGGATTACCACTCAAGGTTCCAGCCTGATAAACCCTGCCAAGCGGAGCAACATGTTCCATTATTTCCTTCTTTCCGCCGAAAGCTCCAACCGGCAATCCTCCTCCAATTATTTTTCCGTACGTCACCAAATCAGCATTTATTTTGAATAATTCCTGAGCACCTCCCCTTGAAAGCCTAAAACCTGTCATCACTTCATCAAAAATTAAAATAATCCCATGCTCATCACACACATTGCGCAAGCCTTCCAGGAAGCCCGGCTGCGGCAAAATGCAACCCATGTTGCCGGCAATCGGTTCAATAATTATTGCCGCGATTTCATCCGGATTCTTTTCAATTAATTCTTCAACCGTGGAAAGATTATTATACGGTGCCGTGAGCGTATGTTGTGCTACCTCTGCAGGAACACCGGGAACAGATTGAATATCCAATGTAGCAACGCCACTTCCTGCACTTATCAGAAATGGATCCGCGTGACCATGATAGCAACCCTCAAATTTAATGAATTTATTGCGGCCAGTGTATCCTCGTGCCAGGCGAACGGCGCTCATGCAAGCTTCTGTTCCGCTATTCACCATCCTTACCAGGTCTACGCCAGGCACCATCGACTTTATTAATTCCGCCATTTTAATTTCCAGCTCTGTCGGTGCGCCGAATGAAGTTGATCTACCGGCGGTTTCACGGATTGCATCAATCACAGGTTCATAAGCATGACCCAGGATCATTGGCCCCCAGGAATTGATAAAGTCGATATATCGATTACCATCTTCATCAAACAGATATGCACCTTTCGCTTTGCTGATGAAAATTGGAGTGCCACCAACACTTTTAAAAGCTCGAACGGGAGAATTTACTCCTCCGGGAATGTGCAGTTGTGCGCGATCAAACAAGATTTTGCTTTTGCTTTGTGTGAGTGTATGCATTAACTATTCTTTTGAATGAGTTCAACAGCTTGTTTTGCAAAATAGGTGGCCATAATATCAGCTCCTGCCCGTTTTATTGAAGTCAACACTTCAATAATTGCCTGTTCTTCGTTGATAAAACCGGCTCTGGCCGCCGCCTTTATCATGGCGTATTCTCCGCTGACATGATATGCGCTTACGGGTATATTTACTGTATTCTTAACCTCTCTGATAATGTCAAGATAAGTGTGAGCGGGTTTAACCATCACGATATCCGCACCTTCGTCTACATCAGCCAAAACTTCTTTAATTGCCTCAATGTGGTTAGCAGGATTCATTTGATAAGTTTTCTTGTCTCCAAACCCCGGTGAACTTTCAAGTGCATCCCGGAAAGGACCGTAAAAACACGAGGCATATTTGGCGGCATAACTCATGATTCCCGTATTATGCAGTCCTTCTCTTTCCAACGCTTCTCTGATGGCTTTTACTCTTCCATCCATCATATCGCTGGGTGCAACGAAATCGGCGCCTGATTTGGCATGGCTTACACTCATACGGGCAAGAAGCTCCACTGACTTATCATTTATGATTTCATCACCTTCTACAATACCATCATGACCGAAAGAAGAATAGGGATCAAGCGCTACATCAGTCATCAATACCATATCAGGTAATGTTTCTTTTATTTTTCTAATGCTGCGCTGCATCAGGCCTTCTTCATTTAATGCTTCATTACCGGTATTATCTTTCAAATTGTTGGGTACTTTTACGAATAACAATGCGCTTTTGATTCCCATCGCGTAGCATGTCTTCAATTCATTAATCGCCTGATCCAATGAGTACCTGAAATAATCAGGCATTGAAGATATTTCTTCTTTTATACCTTTTCCTTCAGTAACGAAAACCGGAACAATGAAATCATTGGCACTTATCGAAGTTTCCTGCACAATGCTTCGTATGGAACCGGATTTTCGCAAAATTCGATTTCTTCTTGTCATGATTGTACTGAATTAATTTTCAGCCAGTCTCGTGGCTGCAAAAGTACATTTAATAACTTTTCTTCTTCAGTGCCGGCCGGCGGTTTGTAATCATATTCAAAACGGACAACTGGAGGAAGGCTCATCAGGATACTTTCGCTCCTGCCGTTGGTTCTGATTCCGAATAAAGTACCCCGGTCATGAAGCAAATTAAATTCAACATATCGTCCTCTCCGGATTTCCTGCCAAAACTTGTGTTCAGAGGTGAAATGGGTATTTCTTCGCTTTAACACAATTGGAAGGTAAGCATCGGTAAATACTAAACTATTTGCTTCTGTAAATTTCCTCCAAAACTCTATGGATTTTCCTGCAGTTTCCCTGCGGTGATCAAAGAATATTCCGCCAACTCCCCGGCGTTCACCTCCACGGTGGTGATTGCTAAAATAATTATCACATTGTTCCTTAAAAACCGGGTACAATGAAGTATCAAATTTATCGCAATTTTGTTTCTGCACGGAATGAAAATGAACGACGTCACTTTCAATTAAATAGTAAGGTGTTAAATCAGTGCCTCCCCCGAACCACGCATCCAGCAGTAAAGAATTATCATCATAGACCTCAAAGTACCGCCAGTTGGCGTGCACTGTAGGCACAAATGGATTAAATGGGTGAATAACGAGAGACAATCCACAGGCAAAAAACGAATCTCCATTAATCAGGAGTTGCTTTGCGGCAGGCTGAGATAATTTTCCATGAACAACAGATATATTGACACCGCCTTTTTCAAACACATTTCCATTGCTAATGACCCGGGTTTCCCCGCCACCTCCTTCCGCACGCTCCCATAAGTCAGAATTGAAAGTTCCCTTACCATCAACTTTTTCAATTTCTTCACAAATTGTGTTTTGCAAAGTTCGAATATGGCTTGTAAAGTGTTCTTTAGTTAATTGGCTCATACCGGTATTCTTTTACCGCATCAACAAATGCTTTAGCATGGTCAACAGGTATATATGGTAAAATTCCGTGACCGAGGTTAGCTATATATCCTTTGGTGCCGAATTCATCAATCATCTTCCATACCTGCTTTTTTATTTCCGCCGGCGGCATTAATAGTTTAATGGGATCGAAGTTACCCTGCAAAGCCACGTTGTATTGAGTTAGTTCTCTTGCCTGTGCAGAGCTTATTGTCCAGTCAATTCCAATACCGCTCACGGCGTAGTTTTGCGATAAAGATTTCAATGCATAATTGCTGCCCCGTGGGAAAAGAATTATGGGCACCTGTTGCGTCAAGGCTTCGGCAATACGTATAAGGTAAGGAGCCGAAAATCGGTCAAAGTCATCTGGACTCAGTAATCCGCTCCAGCTGTCAAAAATCTGTATAACATCCGCGCCTGCTTTTACCTGACCATTCAGATAATCTATGGTTGCCAGGGTGATCTTATTCAGCAGACGTTCAGCCAACTCCGGCTGTGTAAAGCAAAAGGCTTTAGCTTTTTCAAATCCTTTGCTTCCTTTTCCTTCAACCATATAACAAAGCAGAGTAAAGGGAGCGCCGGCAAAACCTATAAGTGGAACTCGATTATTCAACTCTTGCTTCGTTAGTTTCAAAGCCTCAAAGACATAATTTAATTGCTTACTTATTGATTCAATATCGAGCATTTCGATGTCGTGCAACCTCTGGATAGGGTTGGGCAAATGAGGTCCCTTTCCTTCTTCCATCAACACTTTCATACCCATTGCCTGTGGAATAACAAGAATGTCGGAAAAGATAATAGCAGCATCTACTCCAATTACATCCACCGGTTGAAGAGTAATTTCACATGCAAGTTCCGGCGTTTGAACACGAGTGAAGAAATCGTACTTTTTTCTTAATCTAATATACTGCGGAAGATAGCGTCCCGCCTGCCTCATCATCCATACGGGTGGACGTATCAGATTTTCCTGCCGTAGTGCTCGTAATAACAGATCGTTACATAGCATGAGCAGGGTAAATTGAAAAGTGATTTATTACAGTTTCAAGCAGGGATTCCTCTGTGGGAATTGGAGGAATATGAATATCAACATATCCATGCTTCAGTGCGTAATCAGCAGTTGTTTCACCCAGGCAAAAACACGCCGCGGGTTTAAGCGGATTAAGCTTAAGAAAACTTTCCACCGCGCTTGGGCTGAAAAAAAGAATGGCATCATAAGGTTGCTCGATTTTTGCAGGAGTGAGGTCAGTACGGTAAGCGATAACTTCCTGCACAATTACTTCCGCTTTAATTAATCTTTCCGACAATTCATTTCTCCTCTTATTGCTGCAGATATATGTAACAGCCTTTACGTCAGGGTCATTCAGTATCTCCTCTGCTAAATTAGAAGCATTAGAGGCAGTTTTAACAATTTTCAAACCTGAATTCTTCGCATATTTTCGAGTTCCATGGCTTAAACAATAAATGGAACATTTCTGTAAATCAATGCCTTTCATCCTGGCTATTTGCAAAAATGATATCACCCCCATTTTGCTGGTGATTACTATATCTTTATGAAAGGAAAGTTTACTTATGTTTACAGGAATATCTACCTTTTTTCTAATAAAATCAACACTGGAAAAAGTGAATTCCTTTTCATTTAGCTTTTGAAAATTAAAGGAATCAAGGCAGCGTGTTGATACGATATGTAACTTTCTTGTCATACCTTCCGAAAAGTTTTCAATATAGATTCACCACCGCGCTTAATAATTTCAGCGGCTGCAACTTGTCCGGCGTCTTTCGTTTGATCTGGTTCGAATTGCATTTCTACTTCACACTTTTGTTTGCCGTTTAGGCTCAAAATGTTACCCTTGAATGACATGCTGCCATTATGGATCTTAGCAAATGCAGCAATTGGAACCGCACATCCTCCGTGTAATGCGGCCAAAAATTCGCGTTCAACTTTTATACAAATCTCAGATTCGCTGTGGTTAATTTGATTACATGCTTCTCTTGAAAGTCCATCATCAATCCGGCAAACCATAGCGATGGCGCCTTGTGCCGGTGCCGGCAGCATCCAGTATAATATTGTAACAGGATTAGAATTTACTTTCAATCTATCAAGTGCCGACTGGGCAAAGATTGCCCCCTGCCAACTGCCGTTATTAAGTTTATCAAGACGTGTCTGGATGTTACCTCGAAGACTCTCAATCTTGTGGCAGGGGTATCGATAAAGCCATTGTGTTTTCCTTCGCAGACTACTGGTTGCGATTGTACAGGTATTTGTGAGATCAATCGCAGGCGAGCTATGAAGTTGGACGAGGGTATCCCATTCGGAACCACGTTCCAGAACTGCAGCCAGACAAAGCCCGGAAGCCAAACGTGTTGGAATGTCTTTAGCTGAATGAACAGCGATGTCAACCTTCTTTTGTAACAATGCATTATCAAGGGTTCTGGTAAAAATTCCCTGGATCCCCATTTCATAAAGCGGAGTTTCCAGGTCCACATCACCATCCGAAATCACTTGTATTATCTCTGAAGGGATACTCAATTCGTGCAGTTTCGACTGCACTTCCCTTGCCTGACACATAGCCAGGGCGCTTTCCCGTGTACCGATACGGATAATATTCGATTGTGTCATTTTTCTGCAGGAACAAACGCGTCCATCGCTTCAATCATTATGCAACCCGCGTATCCATGCGTTTTGATTTTTTGAATTAATTCTGAAAAGGATTTATCTATCTTGTGGTTGATGAGGCGGGAGTTACCATTTACATGGGCATCCCTTTGATTGCTGACAAGGTTTTGAATTTTTTCCTTGTAACCCAAAATTATCTTCCGGTGTTTATGAACATTATTCCATGCAAGCAACCGGTCAATATGTTGTGCAATAATTTCTTCCGCTTCTGGTATTTCTGACATACGTTCTGCCAGGAGATCGTTATGGAATGCTGAAATTTCATCCACTGAATAAAGTTGGACATCCGTTATTAAATCTACTCTGGGATTAATTGCCTGGGGAACACTTAAATCCAGATAAAGCTGAGGTTTGTTTAGTGGAATGTCGCCTGGATTAATCATGTACTTCTCAGTACCTATCGTAGTAATTACCGCATCAAATGTGTGGAGATGTTTTTTGAAAGTTTCAAAGGGCAGAATATTTGCATTAAGTTGTACCGCTAGTTGTTGGGCTTTTTTTTGTGTACGGTTTGTGAGGCTGAGGTTAATATCCGGAAAATACTGTCGGAAGTTTCTGGCAACTGTGCGGCCGAAATCACCGGTACCCACGATCAGAACTTTTTCCACTAATTGCGCTTTTTGCTTTTCCAGCATCAGTTCGGCGGCGGCATAACTTACTGAATACTTACCTTTGCTCAGATTAGTTTCTGACTTAATTTCCTTTGATGCCTGGAGGGCAAAATTGGAAATGCGATCAGAGATTGTACCTGTAAGCCCATAATAACGCGATGCTTTCAGTGCTGACTTTACCTGGTTCACTATTTCATACTCACCAATAATCTGTGAATCTAAACCTGACAATACCCGAAAGAAATGCTGGATTGCATCAGTTCCGGAATACGTATAGAAATACGTATCCAGGTCCTCATCGGTCAGCAATAATTGTTGTTTCACTAAACTTCTTAATGTTGTAACAGAACCGCAACTATAGAATTCCGTCCGGTTGCAAGTTGAAAGCAGTAGAAAGTCACCAAAACCCATATCCACCGCTTTTCGGTAAACTTTCTCGGAATGAGGTCCTGTGATGGCGAAGCGACTTCGGGTATTTATATCGGCTTTCGTGAAATTTGAACCAATAACTACAAAGTTTTCCAAACGATTGAAAAATGTTGAATTTATGCCCATGAATGCGTCCTTCACTTAAGAAATGAGCCAAATATACCTGTAGAGCAAAAGGAAAAATGCCCTCAAACGGATAATTAATACCCAAAATAGATTTGATTTTCAAAATTCTCAATCCTTGTTTGGATCAATTCTAAACAAGACATAATATTGGCTTCTTATTTATAATCATTCTAAATAAACCAAAAATACTACTTATTTTATGCTGAAATATTCAATTATGTTATTTGGATTTTTGTTGCCGGAATTTGCGCAATCGCAGCAAGGAATTATCTTTTCCGGCCGGATTACGGATGAATCAGGTTATCCTGTTGAACATGCACTTGTTCAGATAAAAGAAACACAAAGGACATCGATTACAGACGTAAATGGTAATTTCGAAATTCATAATGTTCCGGAAGAGCAATTCATAATTCTTATAACGCATGTCAGTTTTCTTCCATTCGAAGAAAAAATTAATACTCAGGTAAAAGAAGATTTTTTGATTACGTTAAAGGAAAATCCACATGTATTGCCACAGGTTTTCGTCATAAATAAGCACAATCTGCTATTTAGCAAAATACCTGGATCCGTTTCTTATATTGATAATAATGAATTAGATAAGTTAAAACCCATAAGCGGAAACGAAGTCTTCCGCAGGATTCCCGGATTAAATGTAGTGGATGAAGAAGGTGCCGGACTCCGGGTGAATATTGGTATTCGCGGATTAGATCCTGACAGAAGCCGAAGCGTTCTGATAATGGAAGATGGTGTGCCTGTTGCTCTGAACCCATATGGTGAACCTGAAATGTATTACTCGCCCGCTATTGATAGAATGAATGGAGTAGAAGTACTAAAAGGAAGCGGCCAAATTTTATATGGGCCACAAACCGTTGGGGGTGTAATTAATTATATAACCGCGGCTCCTCCGGAAAAAGAGGAGATTCGTTTGAAGCTGCAAGGTGGCAAAGGCACCTTTCTTACCGCTTTGGGGAGTTACGGAAATACATTTAATAAAACAGGGGTTCAAATAGATTATCTCCATAAGCGGGCTGATGATTTTGGCGCCTTAAATTTCACTGTTAACGACTTCACAGCAAAGGTGAAATTCCTTCTTTCTGAACGAGCAACATTCGGAATAAAGTTGTCAGCATATGATGAGGTTTCAAATTCAACTTATGTTGGTCTCACTCAATCAATGTTTGAAACCGGCGGTTATGACTTTTCCGTACTGATGCCAAATGATGAGCTTGATGTACGCCGTTATTTAATGAGCTTTTCTAATAATATTAACCTCAGAAAAGGAATAAATCTTCAATCAATGCTTTACGGGTATACGACGACCCGAAATTGGCGGAGGCAAGGCTATTCCTACAATTCGTATACTGCAACGAATCCAAATCCACCACCATCCGATTGGACCGGAGTAGTTTTGGGAGATGAAAGCACCGATGGTGGAGCAATTTATTTACGAGACCGTACCGGAAATCGAAACCGGCAATTTGAAGTCATTGGATGGGAACAGAAAATTCTTCATAATAAATCCTTCGGAAATTTCAACAATGAATTAATTGCAGGTTACCGCATTCTGTATGAAAGAGCTTATGAGCAGAGAATCAACGGTACCAATGATCAGGCAAAATCAGGCGATTTAATCAGCGATGAAATCCGTACCGGAAACGCACTCTCCTTATTTGCTTTGAATAAGTTTAGCATTTCGCAGAAACTGGATATTACCCCGGGTGTAAGAGTGGAATTCTATTCTTACGAGAGAGAAATTTTAAGAGAAGCAAATATAGATACCAATAGAGTGGCTGATAACCAAATTCGTGAAGTCATTCCCGGCTTTGGAGTTAATTACAGACCGGCTTCAAAATTAAATTTTTTCACGGGAATTCATCGCGGCTACGCTCCGCCACGGATTAAAGATGCTATTGACTTTAGCGCGGTGAATCCGGTGCTGGAACTTGAAGCTGAAAAAAGCTGGAATCTGGAAGTTGGTTTGCGGTCACAACCCATAAAAGGTATGTTTTTGGAAGTCACATGGTTTTACATGGACTTTGAAAACCAAATTATTCCATCTTCACAGTCAATCGGTGGTCCGGGATTCGGAGTAACAAATGCAGGACGAACCTTACACAAAGGTTTTGAAACTTCCTTTACTTTAGATAGTCGTGAATTTCTGACATCGAATTGGAAAATCCAATTTGACTTGAGTGCTACAACTATTAAGGCGATTTACAATTCTGACCGTCTGGTATCATCAGGAAATGATCAGGTTAATGTAAGAGGAAACAGACTTCCTTATGCGCCTGAATTCACTTTGTCATGCGGGTTCAGCATTGAGGCTCCTTTTGGAACAGGATTGCGGCTAACTGATAATTATATAGGCAATCAGTTTACTGATGAATTAAATACTGTTAACGCATCATTTAATGGGCGCATTGGGAAAATTGGAAGCCGGAATGTGCTGGATGCCACGCTGTATCATATCATATCCTCAATGAACGCGACAATAAATATCTCAATCAAGAATGTTACCGATGAGCGATACATTGCCACGAGAAGGCCGGAGGGAATCCGGGTTGGTTTGCCAAGGTATATAACTGCAGGTTTCGCGATTAAATTTTGATTCAAAGGGGTTCCATTTATTCTTTTGCAACTTATGTGACCTTCCGAAAAAAAAGTGATAAATTCTAAGAAACCGGAATTTTATCTTCTTCATTTATCAGCTTCAGTACATCTTTTGGCCGATTGCATAAAACTGCTTTCCCGTTCTTAACGGCAATTGGAGCTTTTATTAAATAAGAATTGTGTGATAACACATTTAACCACCCTTCAGTGGAGAAATCATGACCCATAATTTTCTTTTGATAGTCCGGGTGGGATTTATCCAAAATATCTTTTGCTTCAAGATTCAACATATTCAATAATTCTTTCCAAATAGTATTTGGAAATTTTAGACTTCTAAATTCCATGTCCCGGATATGGTTTGAAACTGTTTTGGCAAATGCCAGGGTCTTCATGGCGACAGCGGAATCGCGATTAAACAAAATCAGCAATTCGTTGGGATGCATTGCAAGTTCCATAATCTTATTTTATTAAATAAGGTAAAAATCCGGCATATAAAACATGATATTCATCAGAAGTCTGATTTTAGGGAATTTTTTCCCGGATTCAGTGCGTGAAAAACCCGATTCATGGCACATCTTCCATCGCTTTGGTTTCATTACTCTTTTAAATTGCAAACTTTGACTACCGGAATTTATGAGCAAAACTATGATTCGTTTGATTTTCTGATGACTGTGATTTTCGCTTTGGTTTCATTACTTCTTTTAAATTGCAAACTTTGACTAACTGAAATTTATGAGCAAAACTATGATTCGTTTGATTTTCTGATGACTGTGATTTTCGCTTTGGTTTCATTACTCTTTTAAATTGCAAACTTTGACTAACTGAAATTTATGAGCAAACCAATTTGCATGTTATACGCTTCTAAATAATTAATTGCTTGCGCTAAGTGTACGTCTTCCAATTGAATAACGGCTTTCAGTTCTACCATTATTTTCCCTTCTACAAAAAAGTCAACCCTTCTGGTGCCTATTTGCTCTCCTTTATAAAATATTTCCATTTCATGCTCTCTACTAAATTCCAAATGCTGATTTCGCATTTCAATCTGTAAGGCTCGCTGATAGATAACTTCCTGAAATCCATTACCCAGCACTTTATGAACCTCAATTGCACAACCAATAATTTTTCCAGTCAATTCACTTTCAGGATATTGTTGCTTTACTATTTCCTTTTCACTCATAATTTTTTCTCTTCAATCATAGTTTGTGACCAAATTGCCTCAAACGCTTTCTTCAAAATACTTTGCAAGAAAATCTGAATTTCTTTAGTTCGAAAATCGAATTTCGAAAGAGCCATTCGTAATACTGTTAGTGGCGGTTGCAAATTCAAAAGTGCCCTTAACAGTTCCACCTTCCGAATAATTTATTGTTGTAATGTTAATGTTACCTGAAATTGACAATTCCTGATTGTCGACGGATAATGCATATGATGCCTGGGTATTTCCTGAACCGGAAACGCCAAGTTGATACTTACCCTGTAAGCTGCTATAAAGGGTTAAAGTAATTTGAGGAAAACCAATGGTTGTGTTGCCGGAAACATAAAATCCTTCTCCGGTGGTTGATGTAGGCTGAGTCCTGAAGGCCAGAATCCCTGTCGCCTCAAAGGTGTTTCCATTCACTTCAGCCTTCAAACTTCCCCCGGTTATTCCGGGCATTATTGTCTCTTTCTGGCAGCCCAAAAGTGCAGAAATTAATAAGACCCCAAAAATCGTCACACGAAACCTCATAGGCATGCTATACCAAACTTTATGCAAAACTCTCTCAAAAATTAAATTTATTTTTAATCAGACAAAGCTATAATAAATTTAGGGTGATATGGACCTTTTCCTTCAAGGTACCAGCTAAGTTTAACCGGCAAACTGATGTTTAATAGATAAATAGAATACAGAAGTGAAACCTGAAAATAACAAGCAATGAAACAGCATCAATTTGAAGTCACCCAAATAAATACCCGCCACTAACCCCGCCAGGAAGTACAATGAAATTAATCCTTCCGTCCAACTTATTTTATTTGCTTTGATTTCAGAATAGCTTTTGGATTTCCACTCATCGCCTTTCCTGAAAACATTAAATTTTGGTGTACGCTTAAAGGGGCTTTTTAATCCAAATAAGCCTTGCAGGACAGCCACAGAATTATGAAGGGAAAGCCCCATTATAACAACCAGGAAAACAGGAAATAAGAATGCAAAACTTTTACCAGACGAGGGCTTAATGTTCTTGTAAGCTACGCGGTAAAAAAAAGTAATGCTAAAGAATCCGATCAAAAAAAATGCTCCGGCATCAAACAGAATTTCATAATTTCGATTTCCCTGCTTAAAAAACAGAACAGGAATGGAAAGTACTCCGGCAATGAATAAGAATAAAAACACCGAACTATTAAAGAGGTGCATTATTGAATGAAGCTTATTAATTTTTCTTTTTGATGAACCAATAACCTGTTTGATCAATTTTCTTCCGGTTTCAGCGGCCCCTTTGTTCCACCTGAATTGCTGAGTCTTTATTGCGGAAATAAGAATTGGTAACTCTGCCGGAGAAATTAAATCCTCCAAATATTCGCATTTCCAGTTCTTAAGCTGGGCACGATAAGATAAATCCAGATCTTCAGTGAGGGTATCAGCTGACCAGCCCCCGGCATCTTCAATGCACGTTTTTCTCCAGACACCTCCGGTTCCATTAAAGTTTATAAAACTCCCTGCCGCTTTTCTACCTGATTGTTCAATCGAAAAATGTGCATTAAGGCCAAACGCCTGAATTTGTGTGAGCAAGGAATAGTCTTCATTTAAATGCCCCCACCTGCTTTGAACGATCCCAACCGATTTATCCTGAAAATGAGGCAATGATTTCAGCAGGAAATTTACTGGCGGAAGGAAATCCGAGTCAAAGATAGCGATAAATTCTCCGGTAGATTTTTGCAGACCATTTTGCAATGCGCCGGCCTTGAATCCAACTCGTTCATTCCGCACCAGATGATCAATCAAATAACCTTCAATTTTGTATTTAGAAACAAGTTTCGAAACAATTAAACTTGTTTCATCAGTCGAGTCATCAAGAACCTGAATTTGAAGCAATTCTTTCGGATAACGTAGTTGTACTATTTTGTTTATCAGTCTTTCAACAACATTCTTTTCATTATATAGCGGGAGCTGCACGGTAACTTTAGGATAAGTACTTAATTCTCCGGGAGAAAGGGTTGTACGTTTCTTATTCCTGATATAATGCCAGGTTAGATGGAGTTGCCCTAAGCTAAAGAGAAAAATCATAAGCAGGCAAAAGCAATAAATAAAAACCGTGGAAAACTCGATAATGTCCATCAACATATTCAAATACCTAAATTAATAACATGGGATGAATACTACCGGGTTAACCATATATTACGTGAGCGCCCCACCGCAACTTGAGCCGGCACCGGCTGTGCATCCAAAGCAATGTCTGTTGGTAATAATTTCTCTGCCTTCCAAACTTCTCCAGTTCAAATCCTTGATATGATTCATCCCATGATTCAAACTTAGGTCAAGCATCTGATTAAAATCACAATCAAAAAGACTGCCGTCCCATCCTATTGACAATGTATTGCGGCACATTAATTTTTCACTGGCGGCCGGATTAAAAGCATTCACCAGTTTGTGCATATAACTTTCCAGATTTCCTGTAGAAATGAGATAATCCAGGAACCTGCTAATTGGAAGATTCGTGATGGTAAAAAGATTATTGAACACTATACCGTGTTCGGCCTGTAACCGGTTCTTAAATTCCCGCTCAAGTCCTTGCTGATTTCCGGGTAAAAATGCTCCCGTAGGATTATAAACCAAATTAAGTTTTAGATTTGAATTCTCACTTCCATAACCTGCTTTATTAAGCATCTTCAATGCCTGAACAGACTTTTCAAAAACTCCTTCGCCCCGCTGAGCATTTGTTCTGTTTGCGGAAAAGTAAGGCAGTGAAGCAATTATTTCTATATCGTGGTGCCGAAAAAATTCCGGCAAATCATGGTACTTCTTGTTCGAAACTATAATAGTGAGATTACTGCGTACCATTATATGCTTTTTGAACTTCATTAACTCGTCAACAAACCATCGAAATTCAGGATTTAATTCCGGGGCTCCGCCCGTCAAATCTAAAGTGGAGATTGGGCTTCCAGGAATCTTTGCAAGGATTTCTTGCATAGTTTGCCTTGTCATAATTTCCGTTCTATCAGGCCCCGCATCAACATGGCAATGTCTGCAGGTTTGATTGCACATTTTACCCAGGTTAATCTGCAAAATTTCCGGGAGGTATGCTTTTAATGGCAATAAACCCTTACCAGCAAGCTTCTCATTAAATTCGACAACACCTGTTGACTGAGGATCAGAAAGTACAGATACCTGAAATGCTGGATCGGATAATTTGTGCTGCCGTCTGTTTAATGTTTTTATCACTTTATTCAATGACTTAAGCAAATATACATTTGTTTCTCCCGATAGGAATTAATGATTTCAGAAAAGAAGGCATTGTTGCGCGAACATTTTATAATAGTTATGTCATCCGGCAGTAGTAGAAGGAATTTGGACGATTATCAGATTCAGTTTTTTACCGGTAAGCCCTGCTAAGAATGCATTTATAATCTTATCAGGTTCATCATTCAGGGAAATTTTAGAAACCTGCTGAATCCCCAGTGATTCTGCAATTTTCTGAAAACTTTGCGGCATTGATTCCTGATTCAAAATATTTTTTCCACCCGCAGGAGTTGGCTGCAATCCGGTGGTTAAAGCTCCTCCATTATCCAGAACGATGATAAGAAAATTTCTTAACGTGAAGGCAGCGTTAGCAATAGCTGGCATGGTGGTGTGAAAAAATCCTGAGTCTCCTACAAATGCGACAACCGGTTTGTCAGGATTTGCATATTGCAAACCGGAGGCCAGACCGACCGCGGATCCAATGGCGTATTTCGCGATTAGTTTTTCTCCTGCCATAAATATACAGCCCGGATCCCCAACAAAAAGCGGTGTCAACCCACCTAGTTGGGCTGCCCTTTCCACCAGCTCTATTACCTCTTCATATCTGCTGTCACTACAATTATTTTTCATCTCAGGATATTCTTCCGCCTGCGCGCTTTCCAGGTACACTTTGATTTTCAAATCCGGGAACAATGTGTTTAATGCATTTGAAATTTGCCATTTGAAGAGCTCCCCGGCGGGGCTTAACCCTAATTCACTTTTTCCCAATATCGTAGTTGCGCAATGGGTCTCCCAGGCTATAACCTTGATTGCTCGTTCAATGAAGTCTGAAGATTCTTCGAAAATTAATATTTCATCACAGTCATTCAGGAATTCTTCAATTTTTCTATAAGGCAGTGGAAACAATGTTCCCAACTTAAAAATTCTGAATGGATGTTTTTCTGCCCCCTCCAGAATATCCAGCAACTTATGTGTGACAAATCCTGAAGCTAAAATTCCTTTTTTACCGTTGCCGGTTGTCTCGTTGAAAACGGAATTTTCATGCCATATAGTAACTTTACTTAAACTTTTCTGCAAGGCGAGATGTTTTGCAACTGCATTTTCCGGAACCGGGACAAAGCGAAAGGGTTCCTCGATAAGCTCCTTCTTTTCAGGATCATATTTTAATTCAAAATCAATTTCACCGGTGACCTGAGAAAAACTACGGGTTTCCCTAATGATTACAGGGACTCCAAATTCTTCTGAAACCTGAAATGCGTTAATCATCATGAAATATCCATCTGCAGGTGCTGCAGGTTCCCACAGGGGCATTTCCAAAAAATGAACTATGGCCCTGGAATCCTGATCATTTTGTGAACCATATCCCTGAGGATCATCGCCAAGCAAGATCACCAAACCCGCGTTAAGCGGGGTGAGATTCAGAGCCATCAATGGGTCAATCATCACATTCAACCCTACACTCTTTGTACAAATCAATGACCTTAAGCCACCAATAGAACCTCCAATGGCAACTTCGCATGCTACTTTTTCATTCAGAGACCACTCCATATGGTAACCAAATTTGATTTGTAAATTCCTGAGAAGTTCGAAAGCACCGGAAGACGGTGAACCGGGATATCCTGTAATTAGCCGGACGCCCGAATTTATTGCACCATAGGCAAAAGCACTTTCACCACTTATCAATTGGATCATATCACCCGGATGTTAGGGTTAAGATATGCATTATAAGACAAATTGTTAGGATAGTTTTTTTCCGCTTAAATAAATTTCATTAAATCTGAATATTGGAACGAGGATTTTTTCTACTTTTCAAAAAAATATTGTGTCATGAAAAAATTGGGATATGGCTTTTTACTGCTGTCGTTGGCAGTATTAATAATATTGATGTTAAACACATCTACTT
>DASWHX010000096.1:0-5265 GCA_036397995.1 Cyclobacteriaceae bacterium | reverse complement strand
GAAATTAAATCACAATTCTGTTTCGTACAATTGAAGCCGTTCCCACACCGGGGGCGGCTTTTTGTGCTTTATGAATAGTTACGGATTTGCGCGCAAAACTTCTTTTCTCCCGCAGATTTCGCGGATTTGCGCAGAAGACTCTGAATAATTTTTTCTGCGGTGATCTGCGATATCAGCGGGACTCCATAAAATTTGTCTCACAAAGCTCAACTAACCGATTTTCGCGGAAAAGTTCTTTTCTCCCGCAGATTTCGCGGATTTGCGCAGAAATCTCTGAATAATTTTTTCTGCGGTGATCTGCGATATCAGCGGGACTCAATAAAATTTCTCTCACAAAGCTCAACTAACGGAATTTTCACAGAAAACTTCTTTTCTCCCGCAGATTTCGCGGATTTGCGCAGAAGACTCCCCGAACAATTTTTTCCCTGCGGTGACCTGCGATATCAGCGGGACTCCATAAAATTTTTCTCACAAAGAGAAACTAACGGATTTGCCAGGAAAACTTCTTTTCTCCAGCAGCGCATCTTCAATTACCATTTTTTCTTTAACTATTCTTTTTTCTTTTATACTCTTTCATGTTTTTCCATACAGCATCCTTCCGGTTGGAATTCTTTTTTACCAGGCCGAAATAATTCTCAAAAGCAAGGTCGTCGCCCCGCAGGTCCGCGAAAATGGCCAGCTTATACGCGGCAAATAAATAATAGCCGCCTTCTTGCCCGCCAGGTTCCAGGTTTCCATATTCCAATGTCTTTTCATAATAATTTTGAGCATCTTCCTCGTTGCCTCCGGATTCGCTAATCTGACCAAGGAAAAAAGAGATATATCTGCCGGTCTTTGGCCCGAATCCCTGTTGGCGAGATTCTACTTTGGTCAGAATTTCTTTGCAGAGTTTTTCAGCGTCACGATATTTTCCCGTTGAATATAGTTGTCTTGCATAAGAGCGACTGAAGTAGGGGTTGTCAGGATATTGCGTAGCCAGGTACTCTGTAATCTGCATTGATTCTTCCCTGTTAATATTATCGCTATATAAAATTCGACTCAAGAAGACCGATGCTTCAACGCGGGTATACAATGCATTTCGGGTTACTTCATTAAGTTGCTTCACACCTAACTCTTTATCTCCATTTGGAAAAAACCAAAGTATTGGTTTTAGTGCCGGGTAATTCTCAGGAATCCATTCGGCATAATAGTTATAGAGACCATATCCAAAAAGCAACTCTGGACTTAAGCCCCCTTTATACCGGGTTTCATCCATATAATTAAGGGCATTCTTCCCGGCAACCGCAGCCTTAGTCCAATTGCTTCTTTCTGACAAAAGCCTTCCTTTGAATCCGTAAGCTGCGGCCAGGAAAAAAGCGGCTTCAACCTGGTATTCTTTATTAAGGTGTAATGTTTCTGCAACCTTAATTGTTGTGTCGATATAAGCATAAAAATTTTCATCCAGACTTTCATCCTCAAGCTCCGGCATTATTTTCCACCATTCCCCCAGGGCTTGCATAAAGTACCCTATCGGGTGCCATGGATATCTCTGAATGATCCACCTGAATTGTCTTTCAGCAATTTCAAATTTGAAATTATACATGTCATTGAGTGCCTGCGTAGATTCAATCTGCACTTTTGGGTTTTCAAGCAGCATTTTCTGAGCTACGCCATCCACATAAATTACGGAGGCTGAATCAATCTTGTGCTCGGCAGTAACAAGATTCTGTCCGAAGCCCAGAAGCGGAATAGCAATCATTCCAAGAACCACAGAAAACTTCATATACATGCTTTTTATGACCGGTTATTCAAAATTCAGGCCATTACCCATTTTTATGTGCCAAATTACTTTATTTAGAGTCTTCAAACACTGACCACGCTTGTAGTTTTATAACTCCATGAAAAATTTCATTTCTTCTCTGCTTGAAACGAATGGAAAATTTCTTTTCCTTTTCGTTTGCCTTACAACCTTTCTGCTTTTACTAATGAAGAAGAACTTCATTGAAGCGGAAATTGCCGCGTTTGAAGTTCTGGAGGGTCAGGGTCATGGCGGGGTTATCAGCCTCATGAATGCTTTGCAATATTTTTCCATACCCATAATTTACTTCTGGAAATTCACCATTATCTCTTTTATGCTATGGATTGGATGTTTCACCTTTGGGTTCAAAATTAATTACAATACATTATGGAAAGTGGCGATGATTTCAGAGTTGGTATTTTTTCTTCCTGAACTCATTAAGATTTTTTATTTCATTTTAATATTTCCTGATCCAAACCTACATGAAGTAAGGGCATTCTACCCATTTTCATTAATGAGTTTGTTTGACTATGAAGCCCTGTCACCCGCCTGGCACTATCCCCTCAAAGCCCTGAATATTTTTGAATTGGTATATTGGTTTGTACTCATTCAAAGCCTGAAGCTAACCATAAAAAAGGATCCGGTCCAAATCCGGTGGCTGGCTATGTCCTTTTATACGGGACCATTTATCTTATGGCTTTGCTATTACGTTATAATCTACAAATAGCGTTAAAAAGCTCATTTTGGCCTGATTTTCGTCAAATAATTCTTATTTTCGCCTGCTAAAAGTTATTCATGGAATTCAGGAAGATTAATAATATAACTGGATGGGTTGTTTTTGGTATTGCAGCCATTATTTATACCCTAACGGTTGAAAGAACAGCCAGTTATTGGGATTGCGGTGAATTTATAGCCGTTTCATATAAATTAATGGTTCCACATCCTCCGGGGGCGCCTTTGTTTCTTTTGATTGGCAGAATGTTTTCCTTTTTGGCTATGGGAGATGTTACCCAGGTTGCTTATTGGATCAATATGATCAGTGTTCTTAGCAGTGCTTTTTCAATCCTTTTCTTATTCTGGACCATTACCCTTCTCGGAAGAAAGCTTTTGGGCGTTACTGAAAAAACCGTTGACGAAAATCAAAAATGGATCTTGATCGCGGCTGGATTTATTGGTGCCATGGCGTGTACTTTCTCGGATTCATACTGGTTCAGTGCTGTTGAAGCGGAGGTTTATGGAATGTCAGCCTTTTTTACTGCGTTTGTTATTTGGGCTGTATTAAAGTGGGAATTAATTGAGGATGAAAGTCGTTCCAACCGTTGGCTTATTCTGACTGCCTATATGGTTGGACTTTCAATTGGAGTTCACTTATTAAATTTGGTAACCATTCCCGCGCTTGCCTTTATTTATTATTTCAAGAAATTTACGAAGGTTACCCGTTGGGGTATTATAGGAACTTTGGGAGTTAGCGGAATCATAATCCTGGTGATTATGGTGGGCATCATACCGGGACTCCCCAGTGTGGCCGGAGGATTTGAACTATTCTTCATCAACTCGCTTGGGATGCCATTTGGTTCCGGATTGATAATTTTCGTTTTATTACTAATAGCCGGATTGGCTTACAGTATTCATTATTCTCAATCAAGAGGCAAGGTTCTTATGAATACCATACTGCTAAGTTTAACATTTGTGCTGATTGGGTATTCTTCCTATTCCCTGGTACTCATACGATCGAACTTTGACCCTCCAATCGATGAAAACAATCCGGAAAATATAATGAGCTTTGTTTCTTATCTGAAGCGTGAACAATACGGAAACAGGCCTTTATTCCATGGACAGTATTTTGATGCTCGGCTTACTGATCAGAAACAAGGTGCGCCGGTTTATACCCCTGGGGAAGAGAAATATGAAGTAATTGATCATAAGATTGAACAGGTTTATGATCCTAACCGCACCACTATTTTTCCACGTGCTTATTCCAGCGAACCCAATCACATCAGGGAATACAGGCGTATCATGAACCTGGGATCTGGTGAAGTTCCCACATTTGCTGACAATATAGAGTTTATGATCAAGCATCAGATGGGACACATGTATTGGCGATATTTCATGTGGAATTTCTCCGGCCGGGAAAGTGATATTCAGGACGCCGGTTGGCTTTCCCCTATTGACGCTATGAGTGATGTGCCGCCAAGCATTGCACAAAATCGCGGAAGAAATAATTATCTAATGCTCCCCTTGTTGCTTGGCTTTGTTGGACTTCTCTTTCAGTATCGAAAAGATCCAAAAAGTTTCAGTGTGGTCATTTTATTATTTATTTTGACAGGGTTGGCTTTGACAGTTTATCTGAATTCGCCACCGGTTGAGCCTCGTGAAAGAGATTACATTTACCCAGGTTCTTTTTATGCTTTTTCTATTTGGATAGGTCTGGGTGTCATTAGTTTATATGCCGTTTTTGCCAATTTCATCTCAAACCGGAAAACAGCAATCGCGGCAGTATTTCTTGTCTCTCTTTCAGTTCCAATTATTATGCTCCAACAAAACTGGGACGATCATGACAGAAGTGACCGGTATTTTTCCGTAGATTCCGCAAAAAATTTCCTTGCTTCCTGTGCCTATAACGCGATTCTATTTACAGGTGGCGATAATGATACCTTCCCTTTGTGGTATTCGCAGGATGTGGAAGGATTTAGAACCGACACCAGGGTAGTAGTACTCAGCTACTTTAATACTGATTGGTACATTGAGCAAATGACCCGGCAAATGTATGAGTCGGAACCATTTCCATTCTCGCTGAGCGAGAAAGATTACCGCCAGGGCAGCCCCAATGATTTTGTTTATTATGTTGAAAACCCAAATGTAAAAGGCGCAATTGATCTTGAACAATATATTTCGCTAATTAAACAGAACCATCCCGCGTTAAGAGTGTCGGCATCCGTAAGTTTCTATAATACAGTTCCCAGCCGCATTTTGTCGTTGAAAGTTGACAAGGAAGCTGTTTTAAAAATGGGTATTATTCCCAAAGGAATGGAAGATTTGATTGTAGACCGGATGCAAATTGAAGTAAAAGGCCAGGGACTGGAGAAGAAAGATCTTATGATTCTTGATCTGATTGCTACCAACAAATGGGAAAGGCCTATTTACCTTAACAACACTTCCAAGGCAAGTATCAAAATCGATCTTTCTCCATACCTTATTCAGGAAGGAAATGCCTACAGACTTCTGCCTATCGAAAACCCAAATCCCGGAGCTGATTTTGTGAATACGGAAATTATGTATGACAATTTGATGAACAAATTTTTCTACAGGGAGTTAGATAATCCGAATACCTATTATAATGAAGACTATAGAAGTTTTGTTTTGAATCACAGGTCAAGTTTCAATACGCTGGCTGAAGCGTTGGTCAATGAAGGTAATGAACAGCGGGCACGTGAAGTAATTTTTAAAAGTCTGGAGTTAATGCCGGATGCCGCCATTCCTTATGATTT
>DASWHX010000095.1:0-33676 GCA_036397995.1 Cyclobacteriaceae bacterium | reverse complement strand
AATCCCCTTAAAACCGACGTTCTTTAATAGTCTTATTGAAGCTTTCAGAAACCACTTTGTACCGGTTTAGTACAGACCTGACAGCATTTCTGAGCAGTCGTTCATTGGTAAACATATCATTACCATAAACCTTGGTGGCATAGCCTTGCCAAACGGTTCTCTTTTGCTTTCTATCAAAGAAACTGATATAAAGTGTGCCCATTCGCAGCTGATATTTTCTCTCAACGTATTCAATGTTTTCGTCTTCATATTTTATCCATTCTTCCAGTTCTGGTTGCTTATAACCCGTAAGGCGGAGACTGTCATAAAAGATTTTATACATTACCAAAAGGTTGGGATTCTTGTCCCTCTGGCTGTATCCTTGTGATCTCATCCTGGCAGCGATCACATTTTCAATGGACTCTTTGGTGAACAATGTACCATCATCCTGGGCCGATTGTTCTTGAAAAAAAGCAAAGGTATCGTAGGTGCGAAACTTACCCTTAAAGCTGTAATCATAGTCTGAAGGTAATTCTTCATAAACTGAGCAAGCTGAAATAAGAAGTGCTAAAGGCAGGAAAAATTTTCTCATAGGCCCTTCAAATTGGATGTTCAAACACAAAAACCATATAATAATAGCAGTTTTTTGATCAAAAGTAAAGGAAGTAGATAACGCAGTACGATTTTGCCAGGTGTCCGAATTCGGGAATGAGAATAATATTAGATTGAAACCTTACTTTTAACCCAGTTACGGACATTTATAAAAGCTTCAAGCCAAGGTGAAACTTGATCAGTTTTTCTGCTCTCATGATAATAAGCCCAATTCCATGGAAATAATGATCGTTCAAGGTGTGGCATTATGGCTAAATGTCGACCATCTTTTGAAGATAATGCAGCCACAGCAAAGTCAGAACCATTGGGGTTGCCAGGAAATTCCCCGAAAGTATACCTGGCTGCAATATTGTAATCTTCTTCTTTTCCTGGTAACTCGAATCGACCTTCACCATGGGCCATCCATATGCCAAGCCTGGTCCCGCCAAGAGATTTAAACATTATGGAATTATTTTCCGGAACGTCTATGGAAAGAAAATGACACTCGAACTTTCCTCCCGCATTGTGTTTCATTACAGGGTGTGGATTCATTTCAGGATACAACAATCGCAATTCCATCATAAGTTGACATCCGTTACAAACTCCAAGACTCAATGTGTCTTCTCTTTCATAAAAATTATCAAGAGCCTGCTTAGCGTTTGCATTGAACATAAATGATCCCGCCCAACCTTTGGCAGATCCAAGCACATCAGAATTGGAAAAACCTCCAACAAAAACCAGGAAACTGATATCTTCAAGATTTTCTCTTCCTTCCATGAGATCCGTCATGTGTACATCGAGTACGTCAAAACCTGCCATATGAAGCGCCCAGGCCATTTCCCTATCACCATTAACTCCCTTCTCCCTGATAATCGCAGCTTTAATTCCAGTTCGCTCTTTTCTGAATGGCTTAATATCCAAACTTTCATAGGTTCCCTGCCAATCGGACGGCAGTATATAGCTTAATTCTTGCTGCCCATAATTAGCCAGTCTCCGGAGGGCAAACTCTTTCCTGGTTTGATGTAAATCAAAAAGATGACTGGTCTCAAACCATGCATTTCTAAGTTTGCGAACATCCAGTTTGTAATCAAACTCATTTACTTTAAGCTGAAGATGGGACTCAAAAATTATCTCGCCCACTTTAAGAGATTTTACTCCAGCCTTCTTCAATTTTTTTTCAGCTTTCTTCGCATTTTCAACCTGAATAAGAACGCCTGGATTTTCAGAAAAAAGAATTTGGATCGCATCCAGGCCTTCAAACTCAAAATTTGCTTTTATTCCGATATCATTTCGTGTGAAACACATTTCCAAAAGGCAAGTAATAATACCCCCGGAAGAGATATCATGTCCGGCAAGAATCAAATCTTCCGACATTAATTCCTGAATAGCATCAAAACACCTTGCAAAGTATTCTGCACTGTTTACTGTGGGCGTTTCACCACCTAATTGCCCAAGGCATTGCATAAAGCTGCTTCCGCCCAATTTGAATTCAACTCCTGAAAAATCTATGTAAATTATCTCCGACTCCACTTTCTGAAGCAAAGGAGTAATTACCTTTTTTATGTCAATAACTTCTCCTATAGTTGAGATTATGACGGTTCCGGGAGACAGAACTTTTTTCCCATCAGGGTATTTTTGCGACATGGAGAGGGAATCTTTCCCCGTTGGGATATTTATGCCCAAATCACAGACAAAATCACTCAAAGCCTTCACTGCTTTATACAGCCTTGCATTCTCTCCGGGATTTTTGGCCGGCCACATCCAATTTGCGCTTAGGGAAACTCCTTTTAAACCACCTTCTATGGGAGCCCAGACCAGATTGGTTAACGCCTCGGCCGCTGAAAGCACAGACCCCGCAGCTGGATCAATTAATCCGGAGACAGGAGCATGCCCAATAGAAGTCGCAACTCCTTTTTCACCGCGGTAATCCAAAGCCATAACTGATACGTCGCTTAATGGAAGCTGAACCGGTCCGATTGTCTGTTGTTGAGAAACTTTTCCGGTAACGCATCTATCCACTTTGTTAGTTAGCCAGTCTTTGCATGCGACTGACTCCAGTCTCAATACATCCTGCAAGTAAGTTTCCACCGCCTGAATATCATAGAATAGTTTATCGTACTCGATTTGTGCATCCTTATCCTCTAAAATTGTCTTTGGTGAGGAGCCGAAGAAATGGTTCACCTTTAAATCAATTGGATTGCTTCCATTTCGTCCGTTAATAAATTTGAAAATATGGTCTCCCGTCGCTTCACCAACAATATAATAAGGGGCTTTTTCCCTTTCGGCAATTTTGGAAAATGTAGCGAGATCTTTTTCTTTAATCAGGAGTCCCATTCTTTCCTGGGACTCATTTCCAATAATTTCTTTGTCGGATAAAGTTGGATCACCTAGCGGCAGTTTTGAAATGTCAATAACTCCCCCAGTGGATTCCAATAATTCAGTGAGACAATTCAAATGACCTCCTGCCCCGTGGTCATGTATTGAAATAACTGGATTAACAGCCATTTCTGTAAGAGACCGGATAGCATTAAACACTCTTTTCTGCATTTCAGGGTTTGAGCGCTGAATCGCATTCAATTCTATTGCGTCTCCATATTCGCCCGTAGCTACGGAAGACACCGCACTGCCGCCCATTCCAATCCGGTAATTATCACCACCCATCACAATCACCTTGTCTCCTTTTGCCGGAATATCTTTTTGGGTATCTTTTAGCTTTCCGAAACCGATTCCGCCGGCAAGCATAATTACCTTGTCATAACCGAAACTGACTGAATCATTTATGAACTCGAAGGTCAGAATACTACCACAAATAAGGGGTTGGCCGAATTTATTTCCAAAATCACTGGCGCCGTTTGATGCTTTTATCAAAATATCCAGTGGACGTTGATACAGCCATTTTCGTGCTTCTGTTTTCTTCTCCCACAAATGTGATTCCGCCAATCTGGGATAAGAAGTCATGTAAACTGCTGTTCCGGCCAGAGGAACACTACCTTTGCCGCCAGCCATTCTGTCCCGGATTTCACCACCCGAACCTGTAGCAGCTCCATTGAAAGGTTCAACCGTTGTTGGAAAATTATGAGTCTCCGCTTTAAGAGAAAGAGTAGAATCAAAGGTATTTATCTTGAAAGTGTCAGGTATATCCTGACGGCCAGGAGAAAATTGTTCAACTTCTGGTCCTTTAACAAATGCGACATTGTCTTTGTAAGCAGAAACGATCCTGTTTGGATTTTGTGCAGATGTCTTTTTAATGAGTTCAAACAAAGACTCGGGCATTGTCTCTCCATCTATGATGAACCGGCCATTAAAAATCTTATGGCGGCAGTGCTCAGAATTTACTTGTGAAAATCCAAAAACTTCACTATCGGTTAGATTCCTGCCAATTTCTTTGCCAACCAATTCAAGATAAGTGACTTCATCATCGTTTAGTGCTAAGCCTTGCGATACATTGTAAGCTCCAATATCCTCAATCTCTTTCGTTGCTTCGGCAGCTCTGTTTATACGGAATATTTCCTGGTTCAGCTCTCCGTAGAAGTGCTGAAGCATTCGGTCATATTCCGTTTTATTATCAGCAAGATGAAATTCTTCAATTCTGGTTATTCCAGGTACTCCCATGTTTTGGGTAATTTCAACTGCATTGGTGCTCCAGGGTGTTACCATTTCTTTCCGGGGACCTATGTAATCTGTATCCAGCTGGTTATCCGCTATATATCTGGCGCTGAAAAGCCATTCAAGTTTGGTTAAATCATTTTTAGAGAGCTGGGAACCGGATTGGACTGCATAGGTAACCTTCCTGGTTGTGGTAAAAAAAATGATCATTTAAGGCCTCTTTTCAGCGCAAAAGTAAGTCATTCGGTGGATTCTGACCTTCTCCATTCACTGTATGGGTAATTTAATTTTGAACCATTGTCCCAGTAAAACCCCCATTCGTCATGTTTTCCGAGGGAAAGACAACCCAATAAACGACCGAAACGTTAGGAACTATTAAAACTATGGAAACTTGGAATAGGCTTAGAGTTTCCATAGCTTTGCGCTCGTTTAATTTTACCGCATGAGAATATGAAAGAGAAAATAATAGAAGGCGCGGGGAATTTGTTTGTGCGTTACGGAATAAGAAGCGTCTCCATGGATGACATAGCGAACAATTTGGCAATATCAAAGAAAACCCTTTATCAGTATTTCAAGGATAAAGATGATGTTGTATCGCAGGCCACTATGGCGATTATTGAAAAAGACAGGGGAGTGTTTCTGGAAATGAAAGAAAGTTCCGCCAATGCCATTGAAGAGCTTTCCAAAGTTTCCGGTTGTCTTCGCAGAATGTTTGACGAAATGAATCCATCACTATTGTTTGATTTGAATAAGTATCATCCTGATGCCTGGGAATATTATTTAAAATATAAAAATGAATTCATCTTCCAGATGATTACAGACAATTTAACACGCGGCGTGAAAGAAGGGAATTTCAGAGATGATATCAACATAAATATCCTGGCAAGGCTCAGAGTTGAGCAGGTGCAAATTTGTTTTGATCAAAAAGTATTCCCAAAAGATCAATTTGATTTTAAAGAAGTGCAAATGCAAGTTTTTGATCATTTCCTTTTCGGAATAGTTACTTCAAAAGGAAAAGCGTTATATGAAAAATACCAAATAAAAAATTCTGTTCTATGAGACTAACTTTACTGATGGTGGGATTCTTGCTACCCCTTAAGGCCATTCCACAAGAAAAAATTATCAACCGTTTTACACTGGAAGAGTGTATCGAGTACGCTTTAAAGCATAACGAAGAATATTTGAATGCGGGCCTTGAAGCCAGTGCACAAGAGACTTTTGTTGGCGAGGTTTTATCCGATGGATTACCCCAGATAAGCGGTGAAATTAATTTGATAAATAATTTCAGGGTTCAAACTTCGTTTATTCCGGCGATATTTTTTGATCCCAATGCCGGAGACGATGATTTCGTTCCTGTACAATTCCAGACTCAATATAATGGCGGAGCTTCGGTCACATTTTCGCAGCTGATTTTGGATGGCGCTTATTTTCTTGGCCTGAAAGCAGCCCGAACATTCACCCAGCTTTCTGCCAAAGATTTCATCAAATCAAAAATAGACCTGAAAGCGGATGTGAGCAAAGCGTATTACTCAGTATTAGTTTTTAAGGAAGGTCTTGAGTTGATCAAAAATAATTATCAGCGGATTGATACATTGCTGAAGGAGACTCAACTCCTTTTTGAAAATGGCTTTGCGGAGAAAATAGATATTAACAGGCTTAAGGTTGAACACAATAATCTGAAAACGGAAATGGAAAATATGGAAAGATCGCTTATAGCCAGTTATCTTGTTCTCAAATTCCAGGTGTCAATGCCTGACAATGAGGAACTGGTCTTAACTGAAGATTTAAGTCAAATAACCTTTGATTTGAATGCTGAGGATCTTTCAGAGTTCACCTATGAAGACCGGATTGAATATTCAACCTTGAATACAGGCTTGGAGTTAGCTCACATGGATCTAAAGAATATTCGCCTGGGTTATTTACCTAAGCTTGATGGATTTGCAACTTTCGGAGCAAATGCGGGAACAGGATCCTGGGGCGATTTATTTGCGGTCGGAGATAATTGGTTCACTTACGGATTATACGGCTTCAGCCTTAGTGTTCCGGTTTTTGATGGCTTCAGAAAGAGCAATCAAATGCAAAAAAGAAAAATTATTATTAACCAGCGGGAGAATCAAAAACAGCGGCTGGAGAAAGCCATTGATATGGAAATACGTACGGCCAGGATTTCTCTGGAGAATAGCGTTGCCAGAATGAGCACCCAGAAGGAAAATATGGGGCTGGCTGAAGAAGTATTTGAAATCTCCAGGGCTAAATATCAGCAAGGTTTAGGATCTAACCTGGAAGTAATTGAGGCAGAAAACTCTTATAAAACTTCACAAACAAATTACTACAATGCTTTGTATGAGGCATTGGTGGCAAAAATTGATTATCAGAAAGCATTAGGAAGACTGAATTAACCATAAAATGAAAGCAATATCATCACTATCAATCATTTTCTTATTATTTGTGTCAGCAAGTTGCGGCCAAACAGAGAAAAAAAGCGAGCTGGAGACAATGAAAGCTCAGCTGGATATTTATAACAGGCAATTGGTGGACCTGGAATCAAAAGTTAAAGCACTGGAACGGCAAATAGTTCAGGCAGATCCTGATTTCGCTGGTACTTTAAGTAATTATACGCTCGTAAGCACCATACCTGTCGTAAAGAAGAAATTTATTCACCAGATACAGGCGCGGGCAATTGTAGAATCCAGGAAAAATATCGTTGTCAGCAGTGAATCTATGGGAAGAATTACTTCAATAAAAGTGAAAGAAGGCGATGCAGTTTCGGAAGGTCAGGTATTATTAACTGTTGATGCTGAGATCCTGAAAAATAATATTGAAGAGCTGAAAACTTCCATGGAATTGGCCAAAGTTATTTATGAAAGACAAGAAAACCTTTGGCAAAACAATATTGGAACAGAAATCCAGTATTTGCAAGCCAAGAATAATTACGAAAGTCTGGAGCGGAAACTTGAGACAGCTAAGTCTCAACTTGCACAATCTGTAATTCGGGCGCCTTTCTCCGGGCATATAGATGAGGTTTTTATAAAAGAGGGAGAGATGGCTCAGATGGGTGGGCCGGTTGTCAGAATCGTATCGTTAAAAGACATGTATCTGAAAGCGGATATTTCTGAGTCTCACATTGGTAAGTTCAAAGCAAACGATCCCGTACAGGTTGAATTTCCTTCATTGAACCGAAAATTTGAGTCTAAGATTACGGCAGTCGGTCAGATGATTGATCCCAGCAACAGAACATTTTCGCTTGAGATCAAATTATTGAATATGGATGCTTTAATAAAGCCAAATCTGACTGCCTTGGTGAGCCTGACTGATTATGAAAACCCCGAAGCATTGGTGGTGCCAACGGAAATAATTCAAAAAGATAATAAAGGAGATTATGTGTATGTAGTACAAAATGGAAATGATGGAACTATGGCTACACGGGTTCACATTGAAATTGGAAAATCATTTCAAAATGAATCGGAGATTCTGGCGGGGCTAAGTAATACTGCATTTGTGATCAATAAAGGATTCCGGGAGGTTACCGATGGAATGATGGTTAAAGAAGTAAAAGCAAATTAGCATGGAATCTAAGTATTCAAACCAAAAGAAAATAGACAAAGAGTTTGGCCTAACTACCTTTGCGGTTAAGAACCGGACTTCGGTAGTAGTTCTAACATTTATAATAGTTGTCCTTGGAGTTGGAGCCTATATTAGTATGCCCAAAGAAGCATTTCCGGAGGTAAAAATACCAACTATTTATGTTGGCACGATTCACCCTGGAAACTCACCTGAGGATATGGAGAGTCTCATAACCAGGCCATTGGAAAAGGAGATTAATACAATTGCTGAAGTAGATAATATTAAGTCTACCTCCGTTCAGGATTATTCAACCGTTATTGTTGAATTCACGACAGATACTGATGTTGAGGATGCATTACTTAAAGTAAAAGATGCGGTAGATAAAGCAAAGCAGGAATTGCCAGACGATTTGCAAGCAGACCCTGATGTATTTGAACTCGATTTTTCAGAATTTCCAATTCTCAATATTAATCTTTCCGGAGATTTTAGCCTGGAAGAGCTAAACAAATTTGGTGAGTACCTGGAAGATGAAATTGAAGGCTTTCCTGAAATCTCTAAAGTTGACATAAGAGGAGTTGATGAAAAAGAAGTAAAGATAATAGCCGATCCATACAAACTTGAGGCTCGTAAACTCTCATTTCAGGATATTGAAAGTGCGGTTGCTGCGGAAAATCTGAATTTGTCCGGAGGAAATATTCTTGCTAACGGAGTTAGACGAAACATTAGGGTTCTGGGTGAATACAAAGACCCTTCTGAGCTGCTGAACATAGTGATCAGCAATGAAAACGACAGAATTGTTTATTTGAAAGATGTAGCCCGGGTTGAGTTTGACTATAAAGACAAGGAAAGTTATGCACGCTTGAATGGCAATCCCGTTGTAATGCTTGATGTCGTAAAGAGAAGCGGAGAAAACCTGCTTCTGGTTACCGATAACATATTTGCTGTGCTGGCAAAAGCTCAGGCAGAGGTATTTCCCCCCGGTGTTAAAATTTCGATTACCAATGATCTTTCAGATCAGACCCGGGAACAGGTAAACAGCCTGGAGAACTCTATCATCTTCGGAGTAATTCTGGTAGTACTTGTATTGCTTTTCTTCCTTGGAACAAGAAACGCGTTGTTCGTCGGAATAGCTATTCCCTTATCTATGTTTATGGCATTTATGATTCTTCAGGCTGTCGGAGTTACAATAAATATGATGGTACTTTTCAGCCTGATTATGGCCCTTGGTATGTTAGTCGATAATGGAATTGTGGTGGTTGAAAACGTTTACCGGATGTTTGAGGAAGGCTACTCGCCCAAGGATGCAACTATTAAGGGAGTTGGAGAAGTGGCATGGCCCGTTATTGCATCTACGGCAACTACTCTGGCAGCATTTCTCCCTCTTGCTTTCTGGCCGGGAATCATGGGCGAATTCATGAAGTATCTTCCAATCACCTTAATAATAACTTTAGGTTCCTCACTTTTTGTCGCGTTGATAATCAACCCCGTATTGATATCCGTATTAATGCGATTGGATGATCCAACCAAGATCAATTATAAAAAAGGTTTAAGGACCTCAGCAATCGCACTTGTATTGGGGATTCTTTTCCTTTTAGTAAATATCACCTGGCTGGGAAATCTTTTGATTTTCTTTGCCCTCTTACTTCCCCTGAATCTCTTTGTACTAACTCCTTTGTCAAGGAGGTTTCAAAAAACATTTTTACCTCGGCTCGAAAATCTATATGTTAAAATAATTACATATGCCTTAGCAGGAAGAAGACCATTTGCTTTTTTAGGGGGAACTTTCTTTTTGTTTATTTTCTCTTTTTTCTTAATGGGCGTATTTCAACCCAATGTTATTTTTTTCCCTGTTAACCAACCATTATATGTGAACGTCTTCATTGAATTTCCAGTTGGGACTG
This sequence comes from Cyclobacteriaceae bacterium, assembly GCA_036397995.1. Classification (GTDB taxonomy): domain Bacteria; phylum Bacteroidota; class Bacteroidia; order Cytophagales; family Cyclobacteriaceae; genus DASWHX01. Next base: position 24,035 of record DASWHX010000095.1, on the reverse strand, counting down.
ACATTACTACAACCAATGAGTTCACCTCAATGATTGAAAAAAAAGTGACCAAAATTGTGGAACCTTATGATTATATGGTGGAATCAATTATTTCCAATGTAGGCAATGGCGCTAGTGATCCTAATGATATGGGTTCAATTGGAGCAGGACAAACTCCCAACAAAGGCAGAATTACAGTGAATTTCCTGGAATACAAACTTCGAAAGGGAGTACAAACAAGCGATATCATGTCTGAAATCAGAAAAGGGATCAGCAACTATCCCGGCGTAACCATCACTGTCGATAAAGATGCTGCCGGTCCTCCCACAGGAAAACCGGTAAATATTGAGGTTTCAGGCAGAGATTATCCTACACTCATTGCCATTTCAGAAAACCTTAAAGCATTCATTAATGAATCGAAAATTGCTGGAATTGAAAAACTGAAAACTAATCTTGAGTCGGGTAAGCCTGAACTTATTGTTGAAATTGACCGGGAAAAAGCGCGGCGGTTTGGACTTTCAACCGGCAGTATAGCATCAGAAATCAGGACCGCTTTGTTTGGCAAAGAAATCTCGAAGTTTAAACAGGGAGAAGATGATTATGAAGTTCAGTTAAGACTGGAAGACAAATACAGATATGATGTGGATGTTCTGATGAACAAGAGCGTTACGTACAGAAATCAAAACAATGGGAAAATTTATCAGGTACCTATTTCTTCCGTTGCCAGTACTGAATTTACTTCCTCTCTAGGTTCAATCCATAGAATTGATTTGGACAGAGTTATAACCATCAGTTCAAATGTGTTGGATGGATATAATCCCACAGACATTAATAATCACATCAAAGATTTGATTCAGGATTTTGAAGTCCCTGCCGGATATACTATCGCGTTCACGGGTGAACAGGAAAAGCAAGCGGAAGAATTTGCCTTCCTTTCCAAGGCATTGATGCTGGCGGTATTTATGATCTTCCTGATTATAGTGTCACAGTTTAATAAAGTCTCAATTCCCTTCATTATTATGTCGTCTGTACTTTTCAGTACCATTGGTGTTTTGCTGGGCTTAATCATATTCCAAATGGATTTCATCGTAATCATGACAATGATTGGAATTATAAGCCTTGCCGGAATTGTGGTGAATAATGCTATTGTGCTCATGGACTTCATTGAACTGACCAGGAAAAGAAAGCGGGAAGAGCTGGGCACGGATCAAAGATTGCCGCCGGAAGAAATTAGGAATGCAATTATTCAGGCAGGAAGAACAAGGTTGCGACCTGTTCTTTTGACCGCAATCACTACAATTTTAGGATTGATTCCCCTGGCGGTTGGTTTAAATATTGACTTTATCCACTTTGCTCAAAATTATGATCCTGATTTTTATTTGGGTGGGGATAATGTAATCTTCTGGGGACCGATGTCATGGACAATTATTTTTGGTCTAACTTTCGCCACTTTCCTGACGTTAGTTATTGTGCCTGTCATGTATTTATTAACAGACAAACTGAACACAAAACTTGGGATATCTAAATACTGAGAGTTTTAATGGATAAGTTGTTGATGGTTTTTGGGATTGCCCTGATTTTGTTGTTGATTGATTATTATTTATTTGATTCAACAAAAAAAATAAGAAGAAGTTGGCCTGAAGCAATTCGTAAGGTCACGATAATTTTGTTTTGGGCAATTTCTTTCATTGCAATTGCCTCACTTTTCGGTTTTAATTATGCGCCCAACGAGGGAGTCATGAACGGGATGCGCCGTTTTTTCCTCGTTTTTCTCTTCCTAAACATTTTCCCAAAAATCCTTGCACTACCATTCCTTATGGTTGACGACATAGTTCGGATAATAAAGTGGACAAATAAGGTTATTCATAAATCAGAGGAGAAGCATTTGGAGGGAAAGAAGATTAAAAGATCTGAATTTCTGGTAAAAGCAGCTATAATCGCCGGAGGTGTTCCCCTGGCAATAATGAGTTACGGTATTGTTTCCGGAGCTTATAATTACCGGATCATTCGACGAAAACTGGTAATACCCAATTTGCCAAAGGAATTCCATGGGATTAAACTTGCTCAAATTTCGGATATACATGCAGGAAGTTTCTTCAATAAGCGGGCTGTAGCCGGGGGTATAGAAATGCTGATGGGTGAGAAGCCGGATTTAATATTTTTTACCGGAGACCTTGTGAATACCCAGACTGATGAGGTGAATAAATACTTTGATATTTTCAATAAGGTGAAAGCTCCCTTGGGAACTTATTCTATCCTTGGAAATCATGATTATGGAGATTACAGAAGCTGGGCTTCTGCAGACGCGAAAAGAAAAAACCTCCTGGATATGATTGAAGCACACAAATTGCTTGGTTGGGATTTACTGTTGAATGAAAACCGTACCTTGGAGCTTGGCGGGGAGAAAATCTCAATAATTGGAGTTGAAAATTGGGGCGCCGGCCGATTCACAAAGTATGGCGACATTGTTAAAGCCACTCAGAACATAAATGAGAGTAGCGTAAAATTATTACTCTCGCATGATCCAAGTCATTGGGATGCCCAAATCAGGCCGGATTATTCCGATATCGACGTAATGTTTGCTGGTCACACTCACGGATTTCAATTCGGCGTAGAACTTGGAAATTTCAAGTGGAGTCCGGCTCAATATGCATATAAGCAATGGGCAGATTTATACCAAAAGGGAAATCAGAAGCTATATGTAAACCGGGGCTTCGGATTTATCGGTTACCCAGGCAGAATTGGAATTGCACCGGAAATTACGGTGTTTGAGTTAGTGAATTCTTAAAAGGAGATAATGGGTAGGGGAAACATATTGCGACATCAGTACCCACACCCTGAGTGGAGTTTAAATGAATAGTCCCGCCAAGGGTAACAACAATTTCCCGCGTTATATATAATCCAAGACCCGAGCCGGCGGAATTATGACTTGCCCGATAAAACATTTCAAAAACTTTTTCCTGGTACCTTTTATCAATACCAATTCCATTGTCAACAACGGAAACTCTTAATTCCTTTCCATTTATTGAAGCGTTAACCTTAACCCAGGCATTTGATCGCTTTGGATCAAAGAACTGAAACGAATTGGATAAAAGGTTATAAATAATCGAACGAAATCTTTGATGGTCAATCCAAATTTCATTATCAAAATCAATATTCAATTCGAGAGTTACATCTTTCATTTTAACGGGTTCAAGTTCGGCAAGTACCGATGCTATCATTTTCTGGAAATTCACAGGTTCCTGATGAATTTCTAAATGTTTGTTTTTAGTGAATCCAATGATTTCTTTCAACAGGAAATCCATGGTGTCTACCCGGTTTTTAATCATTGAAAAGTAATAGTCTTTTTCTGTCACACTGCTTTCCCTTTTTCCCAAATCTACCAAACCAAGGATAGTGGTTAGTGGAGCTCGCAGATCATGGGCGGTGCTATAGAGAAAGGTGTCGAGCTGTATATTTAACTTTTGAAGTTCAAAGTTCCGGTCCTGCAGCAGATTCCTGGAACTCCGGATTAGTTGAATATCTCTAAAAGCGGAATTAACAACCAGCAAAACAAAAAATGACCCAGCCAGGAAAATGGTTACGGTTATTACTTCCACAAAAGTTATCGGTCTGCTGGCGATTGCACCAAGGGAAAACAGATAGCCTAGCATGAAGGTGATGATTAGACCGCGCAGAACCTTCCAGTTGGAAAGACTTTGAAAGTCAACAATTCTTAAGAGAATTGAGGTCTTTAAGGCAGTAATAAATAACGCGCCACATCCAACTATAAGCCCTAAATATGAAAAAATCTCAAACATGAATGGTTACCTGAATGAATAAATTATTTGCGTCTTCAATTCTGAAATCTTATTTCCTTTAATTAAATCGGGACCGGAACCAATTTCATCAATATTATTATAACTCGTCAGGTAATACTTAATCCAGAAATTCAAAGCTTTTCGCACCTTGATTTTAAGAAGAAAGAAATACCGCATCCCTTCTCCGTTAAATAATGGGAACGAGGATTGGAATCTGACATCCGGCTCATTTGAATACAGTCTTCCTTCAAATGACGAAGTGTCAAATAGGAAATATCCAAAGTTTAAAGTGAAGGGATTATATTCAATCTTCAGATCCTGTTTCAATAAGACTCCTGAAGCCTTTCCACCCTTTGTATTAGAATATGTTGCCGCGGGTCGAATGTTACCTGAAACATGCTCCGTAAGAATAAATTGAAAATTAGCAGTAAGATTTGTTCTTTCCGAGTAAATAATGTTGGCGGGTTCAGAATCCAATTCCTTTCCAGCGTATTTTTTCTCATTCTTTAATAATAGATAAAAAGGTGTTTGTTTGCTTAGGTAATCAATTCGAATCATATACTCGTAACCGTCCGAGGGATTATCAACTCCAAATTTGAGCCAGGGAAATTTGAAGTAATCGAAATAGGCTGAGATATTAAACTTTAATAGATGATACTTTAATCCCCAGTATAATCCCGTTTCATTATCCAGAGTTGAAGTTTCTGCAAAACCCTTTCCATATGGAGATTGATAACCTGGCGAAAAATGTCTGAATAAAACAGACAGATCTATATTTTTTGACAAGGCCAGGATAATTCCTGTTAATGTGGAGAAACCATTGAAATTTGAAACTGCTGACTCGTGGAATAAATAATAGTTAGCCCAACCATAATTCAGGAAAATTCCTCCGGCATGGAATCTGCGCCCCTGAAATCTATAAAGTTGATAAGGCTTGGAATCAAGCATTACCGGAGATGAATATTTCCCCGCATGATATTGAAGCCCCGTTTCCAATTTTGATTTTCTAAACGCAATTGCACCACCTGCCAATATTTCATTAACCGTGTTGTTGATTTTGACTTCTTTTCCATTTCGGTGCAGGCCGGTCTCATTAAAAGAAGTAATAAATTCCACAGACTTAAGGGAATCAAATCTGAGTGTCGCATCTTTGCTTATCCTTGAACCAAATACAGTGAGGTTCAATCCTTTCTTCCCTAGTGAAACTGCGACACCTCGCAAAAAACCTGTTTCACTAAACGAGGAACTTGGAATAATTCCGGTGTTAGGTTTTCGCAAACTCATAATGGGTTCCGAACTCTTGCGACCTCCAAAGGAACTTCCAAAAATTAATCCCTGGCCAAACTGCAGGCGGAAATCTCCCAAAACAATTTTGCGGATAAAACCCCTGTTAAATAGCGACACATTGCCGGAAATATGATCAAATCCTAACCGGCCTGAACGAAACCTGAACTTTTCCCCCGGGTCATTTTCCACGGCTAATGAAACAGAATAATCTCCGGGGTTAGAGCTCTTGAATCTTAATTGGAGTTTATTTCTGTCACCTTCAAAGCGATTTATAGAATCGGCAAATCCTATTCTTTCCTGCAATAGCCGGGATTCTCTTATTATGAATTCTGCATTTCTGCCAAAATTATTAAGAAATTTGCCGTTGTTTTTATTATCAACAATTGACACCGAAGCAACCATTTTACAAACATCAACATCCCATCCTTCAATTTGTTGAAGCTCCCATTTGGAAATAAATGGTCCAAATTGGTTTCTATAGTCAATGAAATTGCGAATTTGTTCGTTGCTAAGAAAACTAATTCCCGACAAAACTTCTTCACTCACCGTATTGAGATCCAACGGTGAAGACAGAATATCAAGAAGGAGTGCATTAATCTCTTCTGAAGTCACCTCATCATCCAGAATTGAATTCGTGTTGATGATTCTTTCTATATCAATTTCATCAGATTGGCCGAATGCATTGGAACAAACAATGATTGACAAAAGAGTGAACCAATTACGCATCTTTCTTTTTGGATGTTTTATAACACAGAGAAATGGATTGCTTTGATCCCAATCCTGGAAGGTTTGTTAATGACCATTGTACAATAAACTTCCTCAAGGTAAAACCTAAACCCAGGGATTGCCGCAGAGGCCGAATATTTATGCCGGTTAAGATTTCGATTCGTTCTTTTATAGAATATGAACAACCGAATTTGTATTCGGGTTTTTTGGCAAGATCTTTTTCTGTTTCCATTGTCAGATGAAATGATCGCGTAGGATGAATGTCAAGTCCAAAGTTTCCAGTAACCGGAATTTGCTCCTGCCCGGTGTATTTCGATTTGGTGAGGTTAGAAATCCCCGCACCGACACTTAATATCGGTGAAAGCTTTACTATTCCGGAAAAGTCAAGCTGAAATGAATTTTTTGACTTTTGCCCTTCAATGGAAGTATTAATAATTCCGGTTCTTAATCCTAACTGGGCAATTCCAAGTTTCTGTGCCCAGTTCAAGGCAAGCCCCGAATGGTTTAGTAATTCGTCTCCGGTATTTCCAAAAATTGCTCCGATAACTCCAAATCTTGTAGGTTGCCCAATAGCTATTCCGGAGGTATGTAATCCTTCCAGGCCTGCAATATTTTGGCCTGCAAAAATGGCAGTGAAACCTTCAAGCATCGCGCTTCCTGATGGATTTACAAATAAGGATCCTGCTCCCGTTTCAACTGAAAAGGTATTTGCCCTCCCTTCACTTCTCGGGTCAAGATTAAAATATGACTGTCCATATAATTGAGCAGTAATAAATAAGAATATGAATAAAGTGAAGTATTGCATATTTAAAAAAGACTAAAATACATGTAAAAAATTATATATATGTTTTTGAAAACAGATATAACTTCAAAAAATTAAGTATTATTTATCTCGATGGTGATTTTGGACGAAGCAGGAGGAATGCGCCAGTTAAGACTAATGGTATGCTGAGCCATTGACCCATATTCAGGGCAAGGCCTTGTTCAAAGTCTACCTGATTTTCTTTCATAAACTCATATATGAATCGCAAGCCAAAAAGAACAACCAGGAAGATTCCAAAAATTTTACCGGGAGGAGCATTTATTTGCCACTTTCTCCAAATCAAATAAAGCATAATGAAAATTAAGAGATTTGAAATGGACTCATAAAGTTGCGCGGGATGTCTGGAAATTCCGAAAGTATCAATGGTTGCAACAATCTTCCCATCAGGCCGGCTTCGATAGGTATAATCCAGGTTATGAATCAGTGGCTCATGGATATTATTGGTGACATACGTAGAATTACCAAGTATATTATTTAATGTGTTGTCCAGGTACAACACAACTTGTTCTTCATTATGACTGTAATCAGGATTGAATACTAATTCTATGCGAATTGGCTCATAACCTTCTTCAGTTGGCTCTCCAGCTCTTTTGGAATACTCCACCGATTCCACTCCCGGATTATTAGATTGAATAGCATCAGTAACGTTCCGCATAAACATTACCCCAAAATTGGAATGCGTGGGTAATCCTACTATTTCAGAGTTCATAAAGTTTCCAAATCGGATAAGACATCCACTTAGGGCAACCACAATAACAATTCTATCCACAACTTGCAGAAAGCTCTGATTTTCCCGCTTTTGTTTCTTAACCTTTAACCTGGTTCCGCTCCATTTAATACTATAACGGGTATAAATCCACAATGCGGTGAGTATGCCCACAGCAGCACCATGACTGGCAAGACCACCCTCCCAAACCTTTATAATATCTATGGGGTTCTTCAAATATCTCATTGGTTCATAAAAGAAAACATGCCCGAGGCGGGCTCCAAGAATTACAGCTATGATCATGTATACTGTAAGAGTATCAACATCTTCAATTCTCTTGCCTTCCTTTTTATAAATATGATACATCACTTGCTGACTGAGGAGGAATGCGCAGGCAAACAGAAGTCCGTACCAAACTATAGGTCGCCCGAAAATCTCGAAAATTTCAGGGTCGGCATTCCAAAGAAAATAAGAAGGTTGAAACATAATGAAAATTAAGTGCCAAATATAAGGAATACTCTAATTAGACTTGTTTATTAAGTCTTGAAGTTCTTTAATTTCATCTTTAAAGGAGGAGGAAAGTACTGGAAATCTGAACCAGCTCCGGGGATTGATGTTATAATCATCGATATGGAAGGAGGGCGCAAATCTTTCTCTTTTCCATTGGCTGTGTCCCAGAAGTCTGAAGAATTTTATGACATAATCCGCTAATTCTTTTTCAGATAGTTTTTCTGTTCCTTTCAATGCCTGGAAAACTTCAACAGGTGAAAGTTTACGTTTCACAGCCATGCTTTCAATCTCTTGTAATAATGTGTAAGGCATAAGATCGTCTTCATCAGTCTGTCTTCGATCCGGCGGCCGCAGTTCGGCAGTGGGTTTCAGGTTGTTAATTGTTTTCAGTGACGGCAATTCGAATTCCTTCTCAGCCCATTCAAGCCATTCTCTGATAAATTTTTTGCTTACGCCGGCAATTGGAGCAAGGCTTCCGCTAGTGTCACCATCCATTGTGGCGTAGCCAACACTTCCTTCACTTCTGTTAGAAGTAACAAGCAACAAATAATTTTTATAATTGGCAATCATCCAAATAATGGGGGAACGCGCTCTTGCCTGAATGTTTTGGAGCGTAACATCATGCTCTTCCCAATTAAGCCTTTTGCCAATTTTTTCTTCAACTATGCTTGTATACTCTTCAATACTCTTATCGATATTCCAATGTAGTAATTTACAATTCAGGTTGGCTGATAATTCTTTCGCAGCGTTTAAAGTTTCTGTTGAAGAATTGTTTGTTGCCTGGTATGCGAGGATGAGAAGTTCCTCCGCCAATGCCGGAATTTGATTTTTAGCCGGTAAATTTTTTACAGATTGCAAATCCTGCCGGTCAATTCGATCAAGAAATCCGGCTAAACCCAACTCTTGCACAGCGGATTTGATGGTTTGATAAACCAATACTGCGCATAATGCACTGTCCGCGCCGCCACTCATTGAAATCACGAACCCCTTGCTGCGGCTTTTTCTCAGATAATCAAACAAAGCCAATGATTCCCCTTGAAGGAATTGCACATTACAATTTTGAATTACCTTGTCTAAATTTTTCGTGGAGCCCCCATCAAAATCAAAATCAAATGAAAGAATCCTGTAACTTTCAAATCCGAATGTTTTTCCTTTGGCTAATAAGTTTCCTTTTTGAGCCAAGATAATATCACCATCAAATATTATCTGGCCTGACTCGTTGCCTAATAAATTAGCATAAACGTAAGCGCAGTTAAAAAGATTAGAACTGTTAATTACCAGTTCCTGACGTTCCAAAGATTTTCCCATAGAAAAGTGACTCGCGCTGCTGTTAAGAATCAAGTCAACTCCTTTTTCGAGATATCTGCAAGCCGGGCGTTCAGTAACCCAAATATCTTCACAAATTTCAAGGCCAAGCTTAATTCCTTTTAATTCAAAAATAATTTCACCCACAGGATATTCCTGATTTTCAATCTTGATTGTGTGAATTATTCCCGGGGTCCAGGGCTTGAACCACCTGTGCTCGTAGTAAATTCCGTCATTGGCTAAATTTTGTTTTGCATAGAAACCCTGAATTTGACCATCATAGATGAAGCAGGAAGTATTGTAAGTAATTTTATCAATTCTTATCGGAAGTCCAATCACAACGCCAATTCCCTTTGTTTGTGGCAAAAGGCTAACAAGCTTCCGGAGAGATTTTTTCGAAACCCAGTCAGAGAGGAATAAATCTTCACAACCATAGCCGGTCAGGCATAATTCGGGAAGGCACAGGAGATCTACCTTATTTGTCCTGGCTTCCTTAATACAGGCACTGATGTTAAACAGATTGTTATCCCAATCCAGTGGTATTTGATTTACCGTTCCGCCCGCGACTCTTAATTTCCTCATCAGTCAATCTAAATTTAAGATTTCACAAGATTTTTGGGCAGCGTCTTGTTCCGCTTTCTTTTTGGTAAATCCTTCACCTGTTCCCAGAATTCGCCCTTCAATCTCCAGGGTAACAATAAATTGTTTGCGGTTATTTCTTTCTATAGTCTCAACAAGATTGAAAGTGAGGGTTTTGTTTTCTTTTTGAGCCCATTCGATAATTTTACTTTTTTGATTCGGATTATTTTTAATGATTTCTTCTAAATCGAAATGAGTGGAAATTATTTTTTTCAATATGAATTGGCGAGTAAAAGGGTAACCCCGATCCAGATAGATGGCACCCAATATGGCTTCAAGTGTGTTTCCCAAAAGGGATTTGTGAGCCATAACACCTTTAATACTGTTATCCATTTGAATTAGATTGTCAATCCCTAATTTCCGGGCAAGGTTGTTTAAAGTTTCCCGGTTTACAATTCTAGCCCTGATATCAGTTAGAAAACCTTCATTTTTGAGGGGAAATTTTTTGAACAAGAACTCTGTCACTACAAGATCAATCACTGAATCACCCAGAAACTCTAGTCTTTCATTAGATTCTCTGACTCCGTTATCATTTTCTTTGGCGGCGGATACATGTAATGTTGCAAGTTTGAAAAGATCAAGATTTCTGGGCTTCTTGCCAATCATTGCCCTAATAGCTTTGGCAAGTGTTCTGTCGTAATCTGACGATTTTTTTGTAGTTCCGAATATCGGAAAATTACTCATTCATTCTTTTGAAAATGATTGAAGTATTATGACCTCCAAATCCAAATGTATTACTTAAAGCAACGTTGATTGTTCGTTGCTGCACTTTATTAAATGTCAGGTTGAGTTTAGGGTCAAACTGTTCATCATCTGTGAAGTGATTGATTGTGGGGGGAACAGTTTGATATTTGATAGCCAAAATACAAGCAACGGCCTCTATGGCTCCGGCGGCGCCCAATAAATGACCAGTCATGGATTTAGTTGAACTGATATTCATTTTATAAGCGCTTTCACCAAAAACTTTCTCAATAGCCATTATTTCGCTGATATCCCCTAAGGGAGTAGAAGTACCATGAACATTAATATAATCTACCTGGTCGGCGGTGATCTGAGCATCTTCCAATGCATTAATCATTACATTAAAGGCGCCCAATCCTTCCGGATGGGGAGCTGTAATATGATGGGCATCAGCAGACATACCACCACCAATTAATTCTGCATAAATTTTTGCACCTCTTGCTTTTGCATGTTCATATTCTTCCAAAATAATTCCGCCGGCTCCTTCACCTAAAACAAATCCATCACGATCTTTATCGAATGGCCGGGATGCGGTTTCAGGGCTATCATTTCGTTCCGAAAGGGCTTTCATCGCATTGAAGCCACCCATACCTGCTTCCGTTACTGCAGCTTCACTTCCTCCAGTAATAAATAGATCGGCTTTTCCAATCCGCAGATAATTAAAGGCATCAATGATAGCATTTGAAGCTGACGCGCAGGCAGAAACTGTAACGAAATTGGGACCTCTGAAACCATATTTTATGGAAATCTGGCCCGCGCTGATGTCGGCAATCATTTTAGGAATAAAGAAAGGATTAAATCTCGGCGTACCGTCACCCATCGCGTAGGATTTTACCTCTTCCTGAAAAGTTTCCAAACCACCAATACCTGAGCCCCATATTACGCCGGCGCGATCAAGGTTCATTGAGGTTAAGTCAAGGCCTGAGTCTTTAACGACTTCACTACATACGGCAAGGGCGTACTGTGTGAATAGGTCCATTTTTCTGGCATCCTTGCGTTCAAAAAAATTATTAGGATCAAATCCTTTTACTTCGCACGCAAATTTTGTCCTGAATTTTTCCGGATTAAACTTGGTTATCCTGGCGGCACCACTAACCCCATTGGAAAGTCCCTGCCAAAAATCATTAGCCGTATTTCCAATAGGAGTGAGTGCTCCCACCCCAGTGACAACAACTCGTTTGAAATCCATGGGTCTTAAATTCAGGATTAATACAAACTTACTGTTTTACGTTTTCTTCCAGATAGGAGATTGCCTGACCTACTGTAGAAATGTTTTCAGCCTGGTCATCGGGGATGGCTATGTTGAACTCTTTTTCAAATTCCATGATAAGCTCCACGGTATCCAGGGAATCTGCTCCCAAATCGTTCGTGAAACTAGCCTCAGGAGTTACCTCAGATTCTTCAACTCCCAATTTATCAATAATGATGCTTTTTACTTTTTGCGCGATCTCAGACATGATTTATCCTTTAAGTAATTAATAAAAATCTCTGCAAAGAAATACATAATACCGAATAATGTCAAACAATTTCACTGAATCTTAATCGATTCCTTTATGAAGGCAAGGTACCTTAAAAAGCCCAATATTTTGCCTATTTTTGATTTAGAGGAAGAAAATGCGTAAAAGCAAACTAGTTGTTGATCCATTATTTGATTTTGACCTTGTTGGGCTAATCTCCCACGCCAAAGGTTATAGAATTGCCTGGGAATTGAACCGTACTTTGGAAGTCCAATTAATTAAAGCCAAAGACCAAATAATACGGTTTAATGATGGCAATGCCATAACGGTTGTTAACTATTATTATAAAACAGAAAATGCCGGATTGTTTCTGTTACGTAATCGCAGCATTGAAACAAAAGAGTCTGGCCAAATGTTGCTAATTCCGGAATTACAGGAATTCGATTTCTTTCTGAAAATAAAAGGAGCGGATTCTTTTGATGCTGAAGAAATTGCAAAAATAGTGCGCAATATCAAGATAATTCAATACAGTTCTCTAATCGACCCGATAAATCTAAAATCAAAAGAAAACCTGGTATTCGACTATGAGTGAAATACTTTTTAACAAAACCAAAATTGTTGCAACTGTTGGACCTGCTACAAACTCAAAATCAAAACTGACAGAATTAATAAAGGAGGGTGTGGATGTTATTCGACTAAATTTTAGTCATGGATCACATGAAGATCATTTTAAAGTAATTCAGTTCGTGAATGAGATTAATGAGGAATTGAAAACCAACATCTGTCTGCTGCAGGATTTACAGGGACCAAAAATAAGGGTTGGTGAAATGGAACCTGGGGTAATCCTGGAAGAAGGATCAGAAATAAAAATAAGATCAGGAGATGGGATTGGAAATTCTGAAGTTATTTACACACAATTTTCGGAATTAATTGATAAGGCTCAGCCGGGCCATAAACTATTATTGAATGATGGGCAAATTGAATTGAAGGTAACTGAGGCAGGTGGAAAATCTTTAACGGCATTGGTACTTAACGGCGGAGAATTAAAATCCAAAAAGGGTATAAACTTACCAGATACCCGGGTGCTGGTTCCTTCGCTGACTCCCAAGGATCTGAAAGACCTGCAATTTGGAATTGAACATGATGTTGATTGGGTGGCTCTTTCTTTTGTACGATCACCAAAAGATATTCATGATTTGAGAGAAATCCTGAATAAAAGCGGAAAGTGGATCAAAATTATTGCAAAAATTGAAAAGCCGGAGGCTCTTGAATTTATTGATGAAATTATCAATACAGCGGATGCTATTATGGTAGCAAGAGGAGACCTTGGGGTAGAAACACCTATGGAAGAAGTTCCTCTTATTCAGAAAATGATAGTCGAAAAATGCAACATTGCTTCCAAGCCTGTAATAATTGCAACTCAGATGATGGAAAGCATGATTGAAAATCCAAAACCCACGCGGGCTGAGACAAACGATATTGCCAATGCTGTAATGGATGGTGCTGATGCACTAATGCTTTCTGCCGAAACTGCTACCGGCAAATATCCTCTGAAAGTTATTCAAAGTATGGTAAAAACAATTATCTCGGTAGAATCACATGACAGACTTTATTTTCGCTTCTATCCAACAGATAAGAATTCACCGATTTTCCTGAATGACAGTGTGGTTGCATCTTCCGTTGTACTTGCAAAAGAAACCAATGCAAAAGCAATGGTTGGAATGACTCAAAGCGGCTATACCGTGTATAAGGTTGCTTCCTACCGACCGAAAACTTCAATATTTGCATTTACCGCCAACAAGCCTTTGTTAAGAACTTTAAGCCTGGTGTGGGGCGTTCGAGGGTACTATTACGATAAGTCAGAATCGACAGACAGTACTATATCTGATATTGAAGAAATTCTCATTCGCGAGGGTCACTTATCAAAGGGTGATGTGTTCATTAACATGGCGTCAATGCCAATTCATGCAAGGGAACGCACAAACATGCTTAAGATAAATATTGTTAAATAATCAGAATTTAGGTTCAACTAACAGCACTTTCTCTTTCTCCACAACCACAACTCCCGCTGGATCTCCTTTTCTTTTACGAACAAATTTCTTAGGCGTATAAATCACCGGGCACAATGTTTCAGTTTTCCTTTTTGAATTGAATGCCGCAAGCTGAGCTGCTCGCTCGATTACTGATCTCGGAAAATTCATTCCTGACTTGTATTTTACTATTACGTGAGAGCCACCGGCATCTTTTACGTGCAACCACAAATCTTCTTTATAGGAGTGTTTGAAGGTAGTTAAATCATTGGATTTCGCATTCTTGCCAACTCTAATTTCAAAGTCCATGAAATGAAAAGTTTTGTAGGGATGACTTTTTGATTTGTCCGCTTTCAGTTTTTCGAAAGGAGCTATAATTTCCTCAATCTCTTTGACTGTTCCCGCATCGTTAAGCAGTTCCAGCGAACTTCGAATCTCTTTAACGGATTTTTCCTTTAGTTTTACCAATTCTTTATTCTTCGTTATTTGAATATTCTGGTTCTTGCTCTTTCTGTAGTAGTTCTCCGCGTTTTTCTGAGGGGTCAACCCCATTTTTAAAGGAATAGTAATTTCAGAATTATCAGTGAAGTTACTCAATGTAACTTCGGAATCATATGGATTAATTTTATGAAGGTTGGCCATTAACAGGTCTGCATATACCTTATAATTCTTTTGTTGCGCTAATTTTTGAAGAGAAGTAGTCAGGGATTGAAGCGATTGATTATGTATTTTTTCTTCGTATCGAAGAAGATTCTCCGCATGTTTCTTTTTCAAGTTAAAATTATTCTCCCTGGTAAAAATAGCAGCGAACTCATTTAACGCCGTTAGTGGATCCGAATGAGTTGAAATCACTGTGCCCATCTTTATTAATGACAACATTAACTTACCCTCCTCCCGTAGTATGTAAATATTCTCGCCTTCCAGTTCAAGGAGAATTTTGTGAAAGATTTTCCATTGTTCATCAATGCTTTTTGCTGACTGCCATAACATTTTAATCCGTTTCTTAACAAAAGGGCCCAGGGTTGGATACTCATCAAGGTTAGCTTTAGCTGTAAGAAAATAATTTTTGGAGTAATTTATTTGCTTTTCCAAAGACTCAAATTCAAGAGTTTTATCTTTCAAAAGCTTTTTCCTAAATAGCGAAACTACCCGAAAGTCTTCCAGTAAAATTACATTTGACTGGTTACCATGGAATTTTAACAGCAAGGAGTAGGTGTTGGTAAATTCAATAATCAGGCTCCTGTCATTATTTATAACCCTGATTCCGGCAATTACAGCCGCTGTGATTTTTTCAAATAGAGAAATACTGTTTCTTTTTGAACGGTAAAAATTTTCCGGGAAGTTTACAAAAGAATAATTGGGGTTTAAATCAATTCTAATATGAAAGAACTTCATCTCATTAACGGGCAAAGTTGTTATAATGAGTTCATTCTTGTTCTGGCTAAAGCATTCCAGAATTTTTGCTCCTGCCAATCGTTGGTTTAAGCTTTTGGCAAGTTTGGAAAGAAAAAAGTAGTTAAAATGCACTTAAAAAGTTAGTTGAAGTCCATCATAAGACAATGCAACTCCTTTGGGAATTTCCTCGCTTACTTTTTGGTGCAGTCCCAGTCTATGACTTATGTGAGTTAAATATGTCTGTGGAATTTTTAATTCTTTGGAAACCTGAATAGCCTCTTCCAGGGTGAAATGAGAAATATGAGGTTCCTTTTGCAAGGCATTTAGAACAAGGGTATACGTTCCCTCTATATCTCTTCTGCTTAAGGGAGGGATGTCATTTGCATCGGTAATATAGGTGAAATTACCAACCCGGAATCCCAGCACCGGCATTTTGTGATGCATTACGGGAATCGGAATTACCTCCAATCCCTTAATATTAAACGATTGGTCATCTATAACATTTAGTGACAACTGAGGGATCCCCGGATAGGACTTATCATCAAAAATATACCTGAACTCCTGCTTTATCTGATTCAATACTTCCTGGGTTCCATAAATTGGGATTACCGACTTTTGCCTGAAGTTGAAGGAGCGGATATCATCCAGACCTGCGGTATGATCTTTATGCGCGTGCGTAAACAAAACGGCATCAATCCTTTTAACTCTTTCGCGCAGCATCTGAAATCGAAAATCAGGACCTGCATCAATTAAAATTGAAACACCCTTATATTCAATCAAGACGGATGAGCGGGTTCTGTTATCACGAAAATCCAGAGACCGGCAAACTTCACATTCGCAGGCAATTACGGGAACTCCCTGGGATGTACCTGTTCCTAAAAAGGTGACTTTCAAATCCTGGCCTCCATTTGAGACAACTCCTCAAACAGTTTTTGATTTTTTTCGCTCAAGCGATCAGTTCTTATTTCTATGGACCTTATAAGTTCTACCAAGGCATTTATCTTTCCTTCCAGGGGATAATACTTATTAATCACCGCGACCCTGGAATCCCTTATAAGGCAATGTCCGGGTTTAAAATTACCTTTCTCATATCGAAGGCTGTAATCAGTTTCTGAGAAAAGGTCTTCTAGTTTATTGAGAAAACTTTGGCTATACTTTATTATCATCTTTAACGTAACTATTCACAATTTCTACCAATTCATCGAAGTTCAATGGTTTCTGCAAATACTTGCTCATTCCCGCCTTTTTGAAGTCGTCCCATGCATAGTTCTTCGAATTTCCCGTAATTGCAATAATGGGCAGCTGGCCTTTCTTATTTTTCAGTTTTCTTATTTGTTTAGTGCATTCCATGCCATCCATAACGGGCATATTTATATCCATCAAAATTACATTAAAGTCTTGTTTCTTCAGCTTTTCAAGAGCTTCATTGCCGTTTTTTGCGGAAACAACCTCATAATCCAATTGCGCGAAAATTTTTTTGACCAAATTTTGCATTACTGAACTGTCATCGACAACCAGAATTCTCTTTTCCATTGAGAGATTGGGGTTTAGTTTCTTGTTGGCAGAATACGCTTCTTAAATTCTTGCAAGGTTAATTTCAGAAAAACCAAGTCATTTTTCAAGTTTTTATATTATTTATTTTAAAAGTTTAATTCTGCTAAGGCGAACAAATTTGATTTTGAGCCAATATTGGCCATTTTTGGACTACTTAAGAGCAAAGGCATTGGACTATCTCTGAATATCGGGCATGGTAACGAAACGGCCAATGGAAAGTGAAAATCATTGCATTATTGTGATTTGTGGTCCAACAGGAGTGGGTAAAACTGATTTGGCGATCAAGCTTGCACAGTATTTTGATACAGAAATTATCTCCGCAGACAGCCGGCAGATTTATATGGAGCTAAATATCGGGACGGCCAAACCGACTAATGAGCAATTGTCGAAAGTTAAGCATCATCTTATAAACTATATTTCTGTTCAGGAAAAATTCACTGCAGGCGATTTTGAAAGGGTTGCACTGAAAATTGCAGCTGGTATTATGAATAGAAAAAAAATTGCCATTCTCTGTGGGGGAAGTGGTCTATATATAAAAGCGTTTTTAGAGGGATTTGATGACCTGCCTGAAGTGCCATCTGAGATTAAAAAAGAACTCCAGAAGGAATTTGAAACGAATGGTTTATCAGATATGCTAAATGAATTGGAAAAAAAAGATCCATTTTATTTTGAAGAAGTAGACAGAAGGAATCCACACCGGGTGATACGAGCGCTTGCTGTAATCCGAAGTTCAGGACTTCCTTTTTCAGAATTACGGTCAGGGAAGAAAAAAGTCAGACCATTTAAAGTAATTAAAATTGGAATTGGGTTGTCGCGCGAAGTACTATATGATACTTTAAACCAAAGACTTGATTCCATGATTGATGATGGACTAATGGATGAGGCCCGGGCTATGATGAAATATAAGAATGAGTCTTCCCTTCAGACAGTTGGATATAATGAAGCATTTGAATATCTGGAAGGCAAAATTACTTTGGAGGAATCTGTGAAACTTATGAAAAAGAATAGTCGCAACTATGCAAAAAGACAATTTACCTGGTTCAGGAAAGATTCCGGGATTACCTGGTTTGAACCTAATGAATACGACCTAATTTTGGAACACATCAGGGAGCACTTGAATTAATGAAAAAAGTACTTATAATCACTTATTATTGGCCGCCAAGTGGAGGCTCGGGAGTACAACGCTGGTTAAAATTCGCCAAATACTTAAGAGGCTTTTCATGGGAGTCCATAATCTATACTCCCCACCAGGGAGAATTTCCGGTAATTGATAAAAGCCTGGAAAAAGATGTTCCTCAAAACTTAGAAATAATCAAAACTCCAATCCGGGAACCATACAATCTCTACAAAAAAATTACAGGGAATAAAGATGCTCAAACGGTAAGTTTTCTGAAAGAAGGAAAAAGCGGAATAATTCAAAAAATGTTTCAGTGGGTCAGGGGCAATTTCTTTATTCCGGATCCCAGAATCTTTTGGGTGAAACCCTCAATTAAGTTTCTCGCCGGTTATTTAAAGGAAAATCCAGTTAACATTGTTGTTACTACGGGCCCTCCGCATAGCCTCCACCTCATTGGATTAGGATTGAAGAGAAAATTGAACGTTACATGGGTTGCCGATTTTAGAGATCCCTGGACAAACATTGATTATTACAAAGATCTCTACCTCACTAAGTGGGCGGATAAAAGACACAGGGAACTGGAGAAGGATGTACTTTCTACTGCGGATACGGTGGTAACGGTTGGAGAAACTCTTGCAAATGAATTACAAAACCTTGGTGCAAAAAGGACGGTAGTTATAACCAACGGGTATGATTCTGATGATTACAAAAGTGTTAGTAGTGTATCTAATGTCTTTTCTTTCGTTCATGTGGGTTTGCTTTCTAAAACGAGAAGTCATCCTGCTCTTTGGCGTGCTTTCGCCAATTTCTTACAAAAGATACCAGAAGCCAAAAGTGAATTAAAAATTAAATTAGTCGGCAAAACCGACTATTCAGCAATTCAGGAAATTAAGCGTGCAGGAATAGAAGCGTTTGTTGAGAAAATAAACTACGTGGATCATGAAGAAGTTGTTCGCATTCAACAAGACGCATGGATTTTTCTGCTTCCAATTAACAGAACTCCTAACTCCAAAGGAATTATTAGCGGTAAAATCTTTGAATATATGGCAGCTGGAAAGCCGATATTGGCAATTGGTGATACTGACGGGGACGTGGCGCAGATAATTTCTGATTCCAACAGCGGAGTCATTTTTGATTTTGACGATGTATCAGGTATTTCTGGCTACATGGAAAAAATGTATCTTGAGTTTAAAAGAAACTTCCGCCAGGTTTCAACATCAAATATCGAAAAATATTCTCGTCGGGAACTGACTCAAAAATTGGCGCGGGAATTAAATCATTTATCAGGGTGAAGAAAATAATAACGGTAGTAGGAGCAAGGCCTCAATTTATAAAGGCAGCGGTTGTATCCAGGCATCTTAGAAGTTTGGAAGGCATGAGTGAGATTATTATTCATACAGGTCAGCACTTTGATCCCAACATGTCTGAAATCTTTTTCGAAGAGATGGAAATTCCAAAGCCGGATCAAAACCTTGGAATTAATTCCAGGAATGAAGCTGCCATGACCGGGGAGATGATTTTAGGGTTGCAGGAAATTTTTAATGACATCCGGCCTGATATGGTAATG
Source organism: Cyclobacteriaceae bacterium (assembly GCA_036397995.1). GTDB lineage: Bacteria > Bacteroidota > Bacteroidia > Cytophagales > Cyclobacteriaceae > DASWHX01. Next base: position 4,399 of record DASWHX010000095.1, on the reverse strand, counting down.
GTGTATGGGGATACTACCTCTACACTTGCAGCCGCGATTGCAGCCCGGAAAAGTGGAAACAGGCTAAGTCATGTTGAAGCTGGTTTGCGATCTTTCAACCGGTCGATGCCCGAAGAAACAAACAGGATTCTAACCGACCACGTTAGTGATTTACTTTTTTGTCCGACAAAGCATGCTGTTTCCAATTTATTACGGGAAGGTTTTAATCATGAAGAGCAAAAAATTGTGCTTTCAGGAGATGTGATGTTAGATGCTTTTATGTTTTATAGACAAAAATCTCTGGAGAGGGTATCTTCATCCATTGATGGGATCGTTGAGAAAGGTAATTATGTGCTGCTTACCCTTCATCGGCAGTCCAATGTAGACGACACAAAAACTCTTTCACAGTTGCTCCACGCGATTGGAAAGTTGAGCAGATCGATAAGAGTAGTTTTCCCGTGCCATCCCAGGACACGAAAAAAAATGGAATTGATTGAAGTTGAAAATGGAATAGAGCTAATCGATCCGGTTGGTTATCTTGATATGATCAAACTGCTGGAAAATTGTGAAATGGTTTTGACTGATAGCGGAGGACTTCAAAAGGAATCTTACTTTGCCGGTAAATTTTGCCTCACGCTTCGCAACGAAACCGAATGGGTTGAACTAGTTGAGGGTGGTTTTAATTTCCTTGTAGGTGGCAAATTAGATCAGTTGGAAACTTTTTATGAAAATTTAGGTTCCCGGGAATGGAATCACCAAAGTCACTTATATGGCAATGGGAATTCAGCCAAAATAATAGCAGATGAGGTTGTTACGTTCCTGCATTAATTTTTCTTGAAAAGTTGTTTCCAACCGCCCTGGCTCAGGTTTGAAATTTCTTCCGAGCATTTGAAAAACAAAATCAGGCTACCAAAAATAACTGTAACTAAAATAGATCGAATCAACAGGTCTATCCATACAGGTAATTGTGGTATAATGGAAACCAAATAATAGGTAATCAATCCGAATGCAATTACTTTGAGTGTGTTGAAATTAAAGGGCTGCATGTTTAATTTAATCTTAAGGAAAACAAACTTAATGATATTGAATAAGAATAAGGTAAGCAAGGAGGCAAATGCCGCGCCGCTAATTCCATAAACGGGAATCAATAACAAATTTGTTGCAATGGTCAAAACTCCCAGGATGATGGTTGCCGTAACATTGAATTTATAGAAGTGAGAAAATAAGATTATTTCTCCGTTGAAGCTGAAAATCATATCAATCAATTTTCCTAACCCAATAAATAAAACAACGTATCTGCCCGCAGCAAAAACCTCTGAATTTGGCATAATTGAGAAAATGTTGTCGAGGTTAACTAAAATTCCCAGCAATAAATAAGTTCCAATAACAGACTGGTTAATTGATACTTTTTTATAAAGTGAGTCTACTTCTTTTAAATTTTTTTCTTCAAAGGCTTTTGCCAGCAGAGGCGCGGTTATTTGACCAATGGATCGCTTTGGAAGCTCGATAATATTCCCCATGTACATAGCAGTAACATAAATCCCTGTTTGAGCGAGACCAAGCATCGAGCTGATCATGATACTGTCTACATTCACTATTATGGTTGAACCGGAGAAACCAAGGAAAATAAAGAAACTATAACCGAGGATTCTTTTTCCCAGGGAGCCGAATGCTTTCGTTGTTGGAAGCCGGATCTGAAAATTTGTATCTCTGTACAAGTACAGCAATAATAGTAGAAGTACTATCAAATAGATTCCAATTAATGAATTCAGCAGAGCCTCAAATGAAATCAGGTTTATTGCAAAAAGCAAGACAGAGACAGAAATCAAAAACCTAAAGAAAAAATCTCTCAGAAAGCCGGGGAATATAGTTTTGAGTAAATTCCGGCTATAGGCTTCAATAACAGTTTGGAAAGATAAAATAAATACGAGTATTAATACTAGGTTGAACGAATCTATCAGTGGCTGTGCTTTTTCGGCAAAATATTGATGAATAACCGATTGAAAGAGGAAATAGAAGGCCAAAAAAATCAGATAAAAAAAGGTTACCGCTACAAGCATAAATCCAAGGAATTGATCCTGCGTACTTTCCTTCTGTTGGGCTTCGGGAAAAAATTTCAGGGTGCTGGCCTGAAGTCCAAAAGTTGCAAAGGGCAATAGCAGTAAAGAAGCATTTTGTATGGCGCGGTATAATCCAATATCTACTTCGGATAGAAAAGCGGGGAAAAGGAAGATAACATTAATAAATCCAATGATTACTCCCAGGTAGGAAAAAATTGAGTTATAAAAGCTTTGCCTGATTACAATTCCCATCAGATTTTTTCGCAATAAACAATATAATACCTTGGAACAAAATTTCTTAGAAATGGTCGTATTCCAAACTTCCAGGGATTTGCTGAGGTCCATTTTTCAGAGGCAACAATTTTCCATCCGGTCTTTCTGAGCAGGAAATCAAATTGCTTTGGTTCAAATTCATGGTAGTGCTTATCCCAGTCATCTTTTTCATTCCAATAAGCGCTGGCAAACCACAGCTTAAGCGGCACGGATGCTACCATTCGGCTGCACTTGATTTCTTTAAGGATATTAAAAGGCGCCAGCATATGTTCAAAAATTTCGAAAGCTGCTACCATGTCAACCCTATAATGATTCACCACATCAAACTCAACATCAAGATCTTCACCATTTGTGTTACAGACCTCGTATCCTTTTTGTTTCATAATCTCGCTAAATGGATTTTCGGTACCCAGGTCCAGGATTCTTAACGGAGGCGGGGCAACTTTTTCGAGAAACGAAATTGTTTTTGTGTATCGTCTTTCTTTGTATGAGTTCACTTCAATGGTTTTTGATATTTAGCAGCTTGATGAATCACGTTATAATTTTTTCAACTCAACCTTTTTACTTTCTTTGTATTCTGAATACAAACCGTAAAAGAAAAAACAAATTATCAGGATGGAAAAAATAAGCATGACTTTATTACCTTTCGAATAAGATCCTGGGGCAAATGTAAATTTGATAACATGATCGCCAGCCGGCACTACTGCCGCTCGCAAAACATAGTTGGCCCGTAAAATCTGAAGTGGCTCACCGTTGATAGTGGCTGACCATCCTTCCGGGTAATAAATTTCACTGAATATTAGCAATGATGCGCCCTCCACTTTTGCTGAATAGGTTAAATAGTTGGGGGCATAAGAATCAAGAGATACCGTACCAAGACCTGAGAATGATGATTCTCCAACATTAAATCTTGAAATATCTATCACCGCCTGTTGCTTACTCTTAATTGAACAAACTGCATCAAGCTCTTCATCAGCACTTTGTACTTTAATTACCTCCGTTGCCAGCCACGCGGCTCCATAGGCACTGGAGTTCACCAAAACTGAGGATTCTCTGGCTCCTGCAACGAGATATTTCGCGTTCAGCATATTAATGACCGGGTAATCTTCAAATTGACGAATGCCGGATCGTAAATCGCTGATTAGATCATTGGTTTCTTCAGCCAAACAATTTTCAATCAAATCCTGATATCTCCTGATTTTAGCACCGTGATATCCACCTATGGAATGGTGAAAGTAAGAGGTTCGGGCTTCGTTAAAAGGCCCCAGCAAATTATAAACCCTGTACCCTGGAGTATTGTCCTGCAAAATTCTTTGATCGGCTTCTGTTTGTGTGAACTGTTGTTCAATGGCTCTTTCTTTGAAATTGTCTTCGTTAAGGTATCGTTTACTTACACTGAATGAATCAATTAGAGCGAGCAGAATAATCCCGGCAATACCGGCATTTTGAGAGACCTTCTTCATAAAGATTAGCCATATAAGTCCGCCGCTCAATAAAATTAAGATAAGTGATCGTATGGCATCCCCTCTCATCAAAGATTCACGGTCTTCTCTCAAAGCTTGAAGAAACCATGACGGTTGTTCAGCCAACTGTGCATCCACTGCTCCCCTGAAACTGGCTGCCCCGGCAAAAATAATAACCAGCAAGGCAAAACCACCGGTGATTGCCAGGGCATAAAGTAACTTCTTAAGCAATTCTTGATTCGGATTCTTCAAAAAATTATTTAAGCCGATACTGCTTAGAACAGGAGCAAGAAAAATGGGTATTACTAAAGCAAAGGATACCGAGCGAAATTTATTATACCCTGGAAAGTGGTCAAACATAAAATAATTAAAACCGGAGAAGTTACTTCCCCAGCTTAGCAGTATACCGAGAATAATGCTGCTCGTAATCCAAATTTTGAGGTATGGATTTTTCTGTAATAATCCGAACACGAATAGGAATACCATTATCGCTCCCAAATAATAGGGTGCAGTAGCAGGCTGTTTGCCCCAGTAAGTAGGAACATTTTGCAAATACTGATTTATCTGACCCGGAGCAACGCCGTTGTTTCGCAAAGCCTGCCCCAAATTACTATCGCTGTCCAG
>DASWHX010000094.1:0-3253 GCA_036397995.1 Cyclobacteriaceae bacterium | reverse complement strand
ATGTGCCTGCAGTGAGTGTCCTTATATGAAAATGAATACACTGGAGAAATTGCGTGATTGCCTGTTGCAGGAAATACCTGAGATACAGGTGAAAGAAGAAACACGTGTGAAGGCAGCCATGTCATTGGACCGGATGCTACGCTTCAGCTAAGGTAATATTAATGAAATCTAGGAATTAAGCTACTATTACAAGTCCCTTAAAACGTTGGCGCGCATTACTCTACCCTTTGCTCAGAACTGGAAGCTATTCAGCCCACCAATGGCTGGAGTCATGGTGCAGAAGCAGTTTTCCGTCCTCGCGGGGTCTCCCGTAGTGGACCCCGTCGAAGACGAAAAAACCATTTTCTTTAACCAAATCATAACAACCTGGCTAAAGATCCATGCGAGTACAAATACTCTCCATTTCCAGATCATCAATCTCTTTCAGGATCTCCCAGAGATAATACATAGAAGCCACATGTTCATCATTAACCGAGGAATCATCCCGGTGCATATACGCATCATGGAGGCCGCAGAACAGCATATTCTTAAAACTCAGGGTACTGAGAGGTATTGAAGGATCGAAGAATTTCTTTACGATGGTGATGCATTTTTCTGCAAGTAAATGATAGTGCTCGACTTCGCTGGTATTTTTGGTGCTTGACATGCTGCAAAGATAGTAAAATGTTATTTATGTACAACGTATGGAGTAACATATTTGGTACATCATGACCAAATTGCACAATGGGATTATCAAAAGGCGAAAGAAAGAAATTATCAAAGTCTGACTTAAGCCGTATTCGGGAAATAGGAAATAAGCTAAAGAAAATAAGAAGGGAAAAAGGCTATACCTCCTATGAGAATTTCGCATTTGATGCTCATATTCCCAGGATGGCAGTTTACAGGATGGAAAAAGGAGCAGCTGATTTCAATTTTAGTACACTTCTTAAGATTCTGGATGCCTTGAATGTGAAACCCAAAGATTTTTTTAAGGATTTAGGTTGAAATTTCACTTACTTGGTTCGTGAGACACGAACAAAGGCTAAGATGATTTATTGAAAGATTTATTTGATGAGATCTAAATAGGGCATATGGAGAAGGATGGATGGTTTGTGAGACACAGACCGCGGCTGTGGAGAGGAATGGATATAAATTCTTTGATTATTAGAATAATATTTTACCTATTTTTTGGAGATTGAAAGATTTACTCCTTTTTGATGAACGGTTATTCGCTTTTTAAATATCCCTCCCATAATGATTACCCCTCCCATTGGGATCAATATGCTCTTAAATATGCTAAACTATTAAAGCCTGGAACCCTCTATTATCTGCATAAGAGGGTGATGTATGATATTATTGAAAAGTTTGCATTCCCTGATATAGATACCAAAGGATTAGAGATATTAGATGTGAATTGTGGAACAGGTAATGACTTTCCTTATTTATTATCAAAAGGTAATGTAACCGGAATTGATGGTTCGCAAGGCATGCTAAATAAAGCTTACGAAAAACATAGAGAGCAAATCCTCAGCCAAAACCTAACTTTATATCATGGTAATCTTGAAGAATTCAATGAATCGTCTTTGGAGAACAAAAGCTTTGATCTCATTTATTCAATAACAGGAGGTTTCAGTTATATTAATGATGATGAATTATCCAGGGTCCTCAAAGTATTTAAAGCAATGTTGAAACCAGGGGGCTATATTATTACAGGTCACTTAAATACCTTTTGTTTAGTCGAATCATTAATTTGGTTGCTAAGAGGAAAAATGAAAAGGATTTTGCTAAGACTTAAGAAGCAAGTGAAAACCAAATATGGGTCAACAATGTACTTTAGGAATAAGAAAATGTTAGATTCAATAATAACTTCCCATTTCAGCCATGTAGAATATTTCCCGTTGATTTGTATTTCTCCCCCCTATCAGACCGGAATAAATACCAAACCTAAAACCTTTGAAGTTCTTAGAAGGATTGAGAACTTCATGGTGAAAAATAAATTTGGTGTTTCCTGGGCAGATCAGATTGTAGTGTTGTGCAGATAGGGTTTTTGAATGCCAGTAAATTTACTCGGCAAGAAATTTCCAATAAATTTTGACCCCAACTATGGCCCTCGTTTGTAATGAGGTGCCAGCGTAATCGTTTGTAACGCCCATTAGCTTCACTAACTTGGTTCGTAGGGACACGAACCTTTCTCAACAAGGCTATTTTAATCCCGATTGTTTAAGAATACTATTTAACGTTCCTCTTGGAACTTCGTCGGAAAATCTATGATATGCTATCGTAACAATTCCAGATTTTGTTTTATGCTTGTAAGATCTGTGGCTTCCTTTTTGTCGTACCTGAAACCAACCATCTTGTTCTATTAATTCAATTACTGCTTTGTATTTCACCTCTTCAGGACAAAACCAGCATCTCAGACTCTGAAATAGATTCGGGTATATCGTACCCCGCTTCATTCATTGCTTCCAGGTGAAGTTTTATGGCCTCAACTATATTTTCTTCAACTTCCTTTTTATCAGCCCCTGCAGACGTGCAACCCGGAAGATCAGGAATGTAAGCACTGTATCCATCCGGTCCTTTTTCGTAAATAACAAGATATTTTCTCATTTTACTTATGGTTTATGTAAAGGTAAAAAAAATAATTGAAGCGAGGACGTTTGATTGCGCAGGTAAAGAAACACTGGTGACCAATTCAATTAGTTGCTTTTCCTATCGCCGGTGTTGGTGTTAGCACCAACATCTCCAACTCTGGGGATGCCTCATCGCCCTCGGTGTTTTCACCACCACGTCACATTAAGGGGATGCATAATCTCACCGAATAACCTCAACATCCTTTATACCATCATAAACAGGATTGATTACCCATTCTCCTGACTTATCAATAATTCCCCATTTCTTACTCAGCTTTGCGGCTGCATAACCATTCTGAAATCCGCGAACTCCTTCAGATTGGGGTGAAATGATCCAATTTCCTTGTTTATCAAAGAAGCCATACATCTTCCCCTTTCTTCCCATTGCCAAGCCCTCTTTGAAATCCTCCCAAAGCTCTGTATCAGATATAACCACACTCTCGCCATCCTTAGTTACATACGACCATAAGTCATCAACTTTAACCCGGGCTAGTTCACTGCCAGGATCGAAGTCCACAGCAAAATCAAACTGAGGATCAATTATCCATTTTCCTTCCTTATCAATAAAACCTAACTTTTTGTTAGCATCCCGTGCCCATGCAATTCCATCGTTGAAATAGCCAACTGTCAAAAATTGAGCTTCA
>DASWHX010000093.1:0-4800 GCA_036397995.1 Cyclobacteriaceae bacterium | reverse complement strand
TTATGATCACCGGTTTGTATCTTCAAAATCTGGATATCAAATTGCTTGCGGGTAAGTATTTTTCTGAAGAAATGTTAACCGCCGGCGGGGAGAAGTTTGTAATCCTGAATGAAAAAGCAGTACGGTTATTTGGCTTTGCAGATAATTCAGCAGCGCTGGATGAAGTAATTTATGTCGATGACTCTGTTATGCTGGAAGTGGTTGGTGTAACAGAAAGCTTTCACTTCAGACCATTCAATTATGAAATCGGACCTATTGCATTCCGGCTTCGGCCCGATGCAGCCAAGATTCTGAGCATCCGTTTTCAACCTGGAACAAATCCTGAACAGCTGGTTTCAGCAGTCCTGTCGGTTTACCGGAAATTCCTGCCTAATCATGAAATGGAATGGTCCCTGATGGACAATGAAATTAAAGACGCCTATGAGGATTCAGGATTAACCGACATAAGCAAGATTGTGGGATATATTTCATTTTTGGCTATCAGCATTTCCTGTCTTGGGCTTCTCGGGATGGTTATGTTCATCGTGCAAACCCGGTCCAAAGAAATTGGAATGCGGAAAATACTAGGTGCCAGCGTAAGCCAACTGGTTATCATTCTTAATAAATCATCGATAATAATTCTGGCCATTGCCTTTGCCATCGGGTTACCGGTAAGTTACCTTTTGGGTGATTGGTTTCTTAGCATTTATGCCTACAGAATTCCAATTGACTTCAGCTTGATTTTAACCGGTGTTGGTGTAATTATGGCAATAGTATTTATTACCATCGGTTCACAGACCTTGCCTACGGCAAAGTCAAGCCCTTTGAAATGGATTCGCTATGAGTGAATCCTGAATGAGCATAATCTTACAAATTTTCAACACTGACGTTTAGAATAAGGAACACTCACCCAGTCGGCGGATCTATTCCACTTCTTATTTTAGGCGAAAATTTGGTTTTTAATCAGTACTGTAATCTTTTTTCAATTCCCATAAAGATAAACAAGCACCTCGTCCAGTAATTCTTCCCAGTTTCCCCAACTATGACCCTGATTAACTTCAATATAAAGTAAAGGATAATCTTTGCGTTCCATGATGGCTTTCATTCTGAGTGCAGCAGGCTGGGTGTCGTACATTGTTCCGGTTGTTATAATGATGCGGGATGGAATTGCCTTTAGCGTATCATAGATATCAAATATTTCTTCTTTATAGAAAAACGCAGGGGAATTGATCCCTATCCGTTTAAAATAGTTATTCGCTGTTGCATGAAAGTATGCGGAATTCAATCCCCCCAGCGAAGTACCCAAAATTCCGCGATCGGCGGCAAATGTGGAAGTCTTAAATTTGGAATCAATCTCCGGAATTAATTCGTCAGTAAAGAATTTGACAAATGCTTCATTCAGTACATATTCCGACATTCTCCGGTTCTCATTAAGTTTATCCGGGTTGCGCGGATCAACGAAAACAACCAGCAGCGGCTGAATTCTCTTATCTTCTATCAGGTTGTCAAGGATAGTGGTCATATTCCCCAGTTCCGGACGACTGTACTCATGTCCATCCGTAACATAAAGTGACGGAAGATTGTCTAGATTTTCATAATTATGCGGAACATATACCTGGTAATTAAGTTCATAATCCATGGAATGGCTTTGAAGTGAATAAGCATTGCTGAGGGACCCTTTGGGTATATTTGTTCTTAAATTTCCGATGGTATCTACGATGTAAGCCGGCATGCGTAATTCTGAATTGTACGATCCACCGCCAACTCCGGCCATTTGTTTTAACTCATTATCCGGATCGAGAATCCAGTTACCATCCACAATGATTTTATAATCAACACGTGCATCCGGGGGTAAATGTATGGTAGTAAACCAGATATCAGATCCCTCAACCCGGATTCCCAGGGCTTTTGGCTCGTGCTGTGACCAGCCATTAAAATCACCCGCCCATTGAACAGATTCCGCTTTGCCGTAATACATTAAAATTACCGAATCATTGTTCATGCGCGGGTTCGAGAAAGTTTCAAGAAATTTATTCCAGCCCTCCTTGTTTTCAATTTTCGGGGCTTCATTTTGAAGAAACTCTACAAATTCACCTGCAGTCATTGGGGCCTTTTTCTTAGGTTCACAGGAAATTGTATATATGGTCAGGACAATAAGCGTACAAACCACCGGATTTACAGATTTATTCATGGGGCAAAACATTCAGGAAGAAGAATCAGACTGAATAAAAGAACATGGAAAGTAAAATACCTCATCCTTTGTATAAATACTAGGGAAGTTCTTTAAATTGAATTCATAACCAATATAATATAAAATTCATGACAATAAATCTTAACGATAAATCAAAGGTGATTAAAGAGTATTGGCATCCCTACATTGTTGGAGAACTCAATGAAAATTATGTGAAACTTGCCCGGTTAAAAGGAGAATTTGTCTGGCATAAACATGATGACGAAGACGAGCTTTTCTTCATCGTGCAAGGGAATCTTATCATGGATTTCAGAGATAAAACCATAACAGCCAAACAGGGAGAAGTTTTGATCGTACCCAAAGGAGTTGAACACCGTCCCCGAACGGAGGGTAACATGGAAACAGTAGTAATGCTTGTGGAGCCTAAATCTACTTTGCATACAGGTGATGTGGTGACGGAAAAGACGGTAACAGAACTTGAATGGATTTAAAATTCTCTTATGATTATCATTAGATGCGTGCTAATTATTTCAGGTGTCTTACTCTTCACCACTTGTACTCAAAAATTAACGGTCGATGAAGGAGTTTCACTCGAACTGGCCAAATCCCTCAAACAACAAATTCAAAACATCATTTACAAACTTGACTTGACTATTCCTTCCGGAAGAAAGACTCCGATTACCGGAATTATGAAAATCAGATTTGATTATTCAGGCAAAGGAGCTTTAATCCTGGATTTTAAGGCTGATGCAGAAAATATTAAAAAGGTTGAAATGAACGGCCCGGTTTCCTGGTCAACAGAAAAAGGTCACATAATAATACCAACCTCAGAGCTTGTAGAAGGCGAAAATGAGGTCACCATTAATTTTAGAGCCGGAGATATGTCACTTAACCGCAACAATGATTTCTTGTATACGCTTTTCGTACCCGACCGGGCCTCCACGGCCTTTCCCTTATTTGATCAACCGGATTTGAAAGCTATATTTAATCTCACCCTGACAATACCCAATGACTGGGTTGCACTTGCCAACGGAGAATTACTGGCGGTTGACAGCACCGCGGAAAATTCTACCTGGTATTTTGGTGAAACTACTCCCCTCAGCACTTATTTGGTCGCTTTCGTAGCGGGTAAATTTACCGCGCTTACGCATGAAAGGAATGGCCGGGAAATGACTATGCTGCACCGTGAAACCGATACCGCCAAAGTTAACAGAAATCTGAAAGAGATTTTTAACCTTCATTTTCAGGCGTTGGAATGGCTGGAAGATTATACCGGAATAGAATATCCCTTTCAAAAATTCGGTTTCGCTCTTATTCCTTCTTTTCAGTATGGTGGCATGGAGCATCCCGGCGGAATTCTTTACAATGCTTCCGGGCTTTTCCTTGATGAATCTTACACCCAAAACCAATTACTTGGCCGGGCCAGCGTAATCGCGCATGAAACCGCCCACATGTGGTTCGGCGACCTGGTAACTATGGAATGGTTCAATGATGTCTGGATGAAAGAGGTGTTTGCTAATTTCATGGCTGCGAAAATAATCAACCCGGCCTTTCCGGATATTGATCATAATCTCAGGTTTCTGATGGCGCATTATCCTTCCGCGTATTCCGTGGATCGAACCCCCGGAGCTAACGCTATACAGCAGGACCTGGATAACCTTAAAAATGCGGGACAAATGTACGGAGCTATTATTTATCAAAAAGCACCCATAGTGATGCGTCATCTTGAAAGTTTTGTGGGGGAAAAAATTTTCAGAGTGAGTTTGCAGGAATACCTAAAAACGTATTCCTACGACAATGCCAACTGGGATGACCTGGTTAACATCATCGATAATAATTCAGACCAGGATGTAAAAGTATGGAGCAAGGCCTGGGTAAAAGAACCCGGAATGCCAACTCTTGAAACAATCTATTCGCCGGAGAATCGCAGCCTCACGATTGTCCAGAATGATGATCTGACCCTTAGACCACAGCCAGTTTCTTATAGATTGTTATACACCGGCGATGAGGTGATTCAACGATTATTTCTGAGTGGGAGACAAGCTGAACTGATACTGGAGAACAGCGCTGAACCCATAGTTATTATTCCTAATCCAGATGGTTTTAGCTATGGCTACTTTAAGCTTGATGCCCAGGCTATTAGTTACCTTTTGATTCATGCAGCTGAAATTTCAGATCCTGTTCTGCGCGGTTCCATTTATATCATGATGAATGAGGCAATGATGAATTTTGAAATCCAGCCGGAATCTTTACTCAATGCAATTACAAAATTTTTGCCTGTCGAAAATGAATTGCAAAATTCCCAATATATCCTGGGAGTTTTAGGCAACATATTCTGGCGCTATCTCCCGCTTTATACCAGGGAAAATGTTTGCAATTCAATTGAGGAATTACTCCTTGATGAATTGGAAAAAAGAGGATCTTCACGAGAAAAAGCGATGATTTACAACGCATTTGTTAATGTGGCTACTTCATCCCAATCAATCGGGTTGATGAAATCCTGGTGGAACGACTCCAAAAAGATTCCGGGTTTAACCCTCTCAGAAAATGATTACACACAACTGGCATACGAGCTGGCGGTGCGGGGAGCGGATGATTCAGAAATAATTTTAAAAACCCAGTCAGGAAAT
>DASWHX010000092.1:0-6732 GCA_036397995.1 Cyclobacteriaceae bacterium | reverse complement strand
GTATTACTGGGGATCAACGCATGCTCAGAAGATAACGAAGTAGTACTGGAAACTCCATTGCAGAAGAGTGATGGCATCATTACCGGCTCAGCTAAAGAGCAGGGATTCAATGTGAAATTGCTGTCAACAATGATAGATGAGCTAAACGGGGGAAATTACTCCGTGAATTCAGTTCTTATCGCTAAAAATAATTATCTGGTTTTAGAAGAGTATTTTCAGGAATCCGCCCAGGGTATCACCGCCATACAATCTGTAACCAAAAGCATTACTTCCGCGCTGGCCGGTATCGCCGTCGATCAATATAATCTTTTAGCGGATACACCGGTTATTAATTTCTTTCCGGAGCTTGCCAACCTGGATTGGGGAGATGAAAAAGAATCAATTACCGTTCAAAATTTATTGACCATGTCCTCCGGACTTCAATGGAATGAATCAGCATTACCTTACAACGACCCGCTGAATGATCACAATTTGCTTAATCAAAGCGATGACTGGATTGAATTTATTCTGAGTCGTCCGATGACTTCATCTCCTGGTTCTGTTTTTAACTATAACAGTGGCCTCTCCATTGTTCTTGGTGAAATTATTAAGCGTCAGACAAACCAATCCATTGGTCAGTTAAGTATATCCAAATTATTTTCCAAAATGGATACAGAATTTGTATCCTGGTTTACTGATGATTCCGGCATATTTCAAACGGGCGGGGGGTTGTCTTTTCTTCCACGCGACATGCTGAAGTTTGGTCTCCTGTATCAAAATAATGGAGTTTGGAATGGTGAACAACTTTTGAGCACCGGTTGGGTTCAGCAATCGACAACTCAGCAAGGGCCAAATGCGGAATATGCATATCATTGGTGGCTTACCTCGTTTACGGTTAATGGGCAGGTTTACGGATCGTTTTATGCCTGGGGCAACGGCGGACAATTTATCGTTGTTATCAATGAATTGTCTTTAGTAATAGTATTTACCGCGAGCAATTTTGAAAACAATTTGCAGGCTCGTGAAAATTCATGGGAGCTAATAACAAATTACATTATTCCTTCGTCAGTGGAATAGGGCATAGGTTAATCTTTGCCGGAGTCCGGAATTATGGCAGGTTCAAGGTTTTAATCATTTCTTGTCAGGAATTGATTCAAATTCCGTCTTTTTATAAAGGTATGAATTTCAAAGAATTCACAGGTAGTATCGACGTCGTAAGGGAAAAACTGCTTAGATATGCCTTATGGGTAACAGGCACGCGCGGTGAAGCGGAGGACATTGTGCAGGAGACATTTATTCGAATGTGGAAGATGAAAAAGAAGTTGCATGAATATGATAATCTGGAAAATCTCGGTAAAAGGATAATCAAAAATCTTTCGATTGATATATTCAGGAGCCGGAGAAAATTTATTGATATAGATTCTGCCGCGTTTAACCACATCAAAAGTCCGGAAGAAGAAATGATCAACAATGAAAATTTCACAAAACTAAAAAATATAATCAGAAACCTGGGAGAACCCTACCATACAGTTTTGTATTTGCGAGCGATTGAGGGGAGGGACATAAAGGAAATTTCTAAAATCATAAATGCAAAGCATAACACTGTCGAGGTGATTCTTTCAAGAGCAAGAAAGAAAATAAGAGAAGAATATAAAATGATGGATTATGGAAACAAGATTAAGTGAACTCAAACAAAAATATTTTGATGGAAAGACATCCCTTGAAGAGGAGGTTGAATTAAAGTCATTGCTTGAAAAATCCGCGGAAAGTGAAGATAAGGAGTTGCTAATGCAGTTTAATTATTTTGAAGAAATTAAAAATTACAGCCCCGGTGGTGAATTTGGTGCTGGAATACAAAGACAAATCAGAAAGGTGTACATAAAAAACCTTCGCGACTGGACTTTCAGAATTGCCGCCGGAGTAATCCTGATAGCAGTTGCTTTCTACGGCGGACTTAACTATGGCCGGTCAAACTCAAAGAATGATCAGTTTCTGAGCATGCAAAATGACATCAGAAAATTGTACCAAATTTCAACTGAAGTTTTACTTCGGCAAGAGTCCGCGCATGACCGGTTAAAAGCAATGGTACTTGTCAACTCTATCGCGTTAAAACCCGATTCAATTACCCTTGATTTGATTTTTCGTGCTTATACAAGTGATGACAATATAAGTATCCGGCTTTCAGCTTTTGAACTCCTCAGTAATTATGCGTCGGATAACTATATCCGGGAAAGTCTGATAAATTCAATTACGCACCAGGATTCAGAAATCATACGCTATAAGCTGATACACCTTGCATTGCAATTAAAAGAGAAATCGGCGGTACCTCTTTTGGAAAGAATAATGACGGAAGAGAACATTTCCAGCGAAATGAAATCAGAAATTGATATGGCGATTAAACAAATAAATTCATAATAGGATGAAGGGATGCGTACTATTATTTTTCTTGTTGATTCAGCTTGAAATAGTAAAAGCCCAGAGCGATCCGGATTACACAATTGAGCTTTCAAACCCGGGAGAAAAGAGTTCATTGTATTTGAAATCCTATAACGCTTCAGAAGTTATGCTTACCGGTTATGATGGCCGGAACATCCAGGTTACTTTCGGAAGCCCGGGCCAGGGAAAATTCAGTAAGGAAGATTTTCTTTTTGATATGTATGAAGGGAACAACAAAGTTTCAATTATAAACAGAAGCTCCGCCAACGATCAGCAACTTATCATTTCTTTAAAAATACCTTTCGATTGTGAGGTAATTGTAGATTCCTATTTCGCAAAAAAAATCAATGCAGCTAATATTCAATCTAATGTAAAAATCAGCAGCCAGACAGCGGACATATTGGCCGCGAACATCCGGGGAAATATCGAAGCAAAAACTTTCAATGGTAAGTTGAATATTGAAAAACTTGATGGTGCCGCGATTCTAAACAATACGGAAGGCGACATAATAATAAAATTTTCCAGTCTGTCAACATCAGATCCTTCGGCTATAACCAATATTCATGGCAATATTGAAATTCATTTACCGGAATCAGAAAAAGCGACGCTTGAACTCAATTCCCTGAAAGGGAAGATAACCACCGACCTCAAATTAACGATGGCAAACAGAGCTGCCGGTGACAGTAATGCAAAAAAGTATAGCGTTCTAAGACAATTAAACGGTGGGGGAGTCTGGTTCAGCATTGAGAATCTGCATGGAAACATCTCATTATTAAAAACCAAATAACTATGAAACGACTTATTCTAATCATCTGCCTGATTCCGATAATCTGCAAAGCTCAGCCTGGGCATGCTCCCGAAAAATTGTTGCTTGAAATTCCAAAAGTAAAGGTGATGGTTCTCGGAACATTTCATTTTGATGATTCCGGTCTTGACGACCATAAAAATGAAAAACCTTTAGCTATGATGTCAGCGGAGAAGCAGAAAGAGATTCAGGAAATAGTGGATCAATTAATTCGATTTAAGCCGGATAAAATTGCGCTGGAATTCAAAACTTTGCTCCAGCCGCGAATAGATTCACTGTATAATGATTATGGGTCCGGTAAATTTCAATTAGGCAAAAATGAAATTTACCAGTTAGGGTTCCGGGTAGGGGAGAAGCTCGGGCATGACAAAGTGTACGGTGTTGATGCAAATCCCAGGTGGTATGATTTTATTTTGAACATGGAAGAACAGGAATATGAGAACTATAAGAATACATTGATTTCAAAACTGGCAAATGAAAAACCGCATACAAGAGAATTGTATCCATTATATCAACAATATTATAAAATTAAAGACTCATTGTTACATGTTGTTCCGCTTAGAGATTATTTTCTAAAGGTTAATTCAGAAGAAAGCATCAAAGCCAATCATGGTATCTACCTGGTTGATTCATTCAAGTTGGGTATCGGCAGCGATGATGAGGATGAAAGATATTTTGGTGCGGATATGAGGACCGCATGGTACAACAGAAACCTGAGGATTTTTCAGAATATCCAGCGGATACTTGAAGCCGGGGATGAGCGGGTATTGCTTATTATCGGTTACGGTCATCTCCCCATAATTAAGCATTGCATTGAATACTCCCCGGAATTTGAATGGGTGGAATTATCGGAGTATCTGAAGTGATTGCGATACAATTGTGATTTTTTATTTTGCGCTCCCCGGATAATTACGTAAAGTACTTTAATGAAACTCCGCTTAGTTCAAGCAACGGGATTCCTGCGGAAAACCTGGAGGCTGAATAAACAAATTGTTCATTTTGATACATCCAAGTGATTTATTAATCAATAAATTACCGGCTTATTAAGCCACCTGCAAAATTATGAATAGCGCTACATTAAAGGTTTTTGCGTTCACTTTATTAATCAGCTCCTGCACAAGGACGCAGCAATCCATTCGAATCCTTGAAGGCTCGGACCTGGAAGTGGGTATAGAAATTCAATCGGAACTGACGGCTCAGAGCGCGGATACTTTCAGATTGAACCTGCCTGCCAGGACATTTATCAGCGGAAATGCGGAACAGATAACTGTGGATGTAGTGGTGAATATTCTTGATTCCGCTAAGAAATCAGTGAGTGGATTTGATGACGCGGCCCGGGGACCCGAACCCTTTATTTTAACGGCCAGGAAAGCAGGGATTTATTATATTGTGATTTCACCGTTCCAACAGCAGGAGGGAAAGTATTCGTTGAAGATTGGAAGCGCTGAACCGTTGGCAATGGATCCTGCCGGCAGGGTAGACCAGATTGCACGCTCATTGACTGATGAAAATGGTCCCGGATTCTCCATTGCGATAGCCAGGGACGGTGAAACTATTTATAAAAATAGTTTTGGATTGGCCAACCTCGAATACAGCATCCCAAATACACAACAAACCATATTTCATATTGCCTCGGTTTCAAAACAGTTTACTGCCTTTTCGATTGCCATGCTTGTGAGCCAGGGTAAACTTTCCCTTGATGATGATATTAGAAAATATCTTCCTGAGATTCATGACTTTGGAACCCCGATTACGATCAATCACTTGATACATCATACCAGCGGGTTACGGGATCAATGGAACTTGCTGATGATAGCAGGATGGAGGCTGGACGATGTAATCAGGATGGATCATATTATAAAGATGATGGCCAGGCAGCGGGAATTGAATTTTCATCCCGGGGCGGAGTTTCTGTATTGTAACACCGGTTTTACTTTTTTGGCTGAAATCGTAGGCCGCGTTACCGGTACACCATTTCCAGAATGGACTAAACAAAACATTTTTGAGCCACTGGGAATGAACCGCACGTTATTCTATGATGATCATGAGAAAGTGGTGGAAAACCGGGCATATTCATACTATAAACCGGATTCAGTTTATAAGAAGCGGGTTTTGAGCTATGCCAACTTTGGTGCAACAAGCCTGTTTACCACCGTTGAAGATATCATGAAATGGGCTGCTAATTTCGAGACCATGACCGTTGGAAATCCCAAGGTGATGGCGATGATGGAACAGAAGTTTGTACTGAACAACGGCGATACCATTGATTATGGCTTTGGTCAGGGAATTGGGGAATACAAAGGGCTAAAGACGGTTTCGCATGGTGGTGCCGATGCGGGCTACCGCACAACTTTGATTAGATTTCCGGAAGAGAGGGTTTCTATTGCAGTTTTCAGCAATTTAGGATCCTTCAGTCCAAATGGTTTTGCTTATGCGGCGGCTGATGAATTTCTTATTGACCAGCTTGTTGAGGAGCCGGAGGATGAGGACTCTGAGAATCCAGGTGCGCCGCAGGCAAGTGAAGACCTGTTTGACCGTAACACAGTGAAGCTTGCAGACTATGCAGGTCGGTTTTACAGTGAAGAAATCCAATCTTTCTATGATATAAGGGTGGAGAACGACACCGTATTAATGGCCCATCACCAGCGCAACCCGGATATAGTATTGAACGCCGTTGCCCCGGACGAGTTTCGAGGCAATATGGGGTGGATGGGAAATGTGAAATTCACCCGCAACGGCAAGGGTAAAGTAACTGAAATGCTGATTAGCAATGGAAGGGTGAGGAATTTGAGCTTTAAGCGGGAAGGAGGAGTAATTGGCATATAATACTAATTAAGAGGTGAATGTTCATTACGTAAAATACGTTACGTAAAAAGTGCTAGTTTTTAGGAAACCTGAAATTAAAGAATCAGCAAACCATATTTAAAGTCTTATATTAAATAACCAAAATCCAAATGTATGAAGGAAGCAATGCTTGTAATTCACTTTATTGGATTGACTATGGCCCTTGGAGCAGGTTTCTCCAATATGTTCCTTGGAGCGGCTGCAGCCAAGCTCGAGCCCGAAGAAAGAGGAAAGTTTATGTCAAAAACTTTTGTACTTGTGCGAATGGGGCAAACAGGTCTGGGATTGCTGCTGATTTCAGGATTCTATCTGATTACACCATATTGGAAGGTGCTTGGCGAGATGCCATTTCTGACAGCCAAGCTAGTTTTGGTCGGCATCCTGATCATAATGGTTTCCATAGTATCGGTAATGGCACGCAGGGCCCTCAAAGAAAATGATCCCGCCAGGCTTATGAAAGTCAGGCCCTACGGGATGCTAAACTTCTTCATAGGTATTGCTATAGTTATAATGGCGGTGCTTGCCTTTAATTAGGGGAGAGAAAGACTTCCTGAATAAGTAAGGTAGAGAGAATAGTTATGATTGGGTTATCCTATTTAACATAATATAAATTATATAACAAATCATATTCAAAGCAGCCCAATTGGGGCATATTCCGTTTCAACGAT
>DASWHX010000091.1:0-25214 GCA_036397995.1 Cyclobacteriaceae bacterium | reverse complement strand
GGAAAAAACAAAATGAGTGTTATCAACGCTGTGCGTAATAAGTTGATAAGTCGTGTTTTTGCCTGCATAAAAAACAACAGAAAATATCAAAAGATTTACAAACATGCCCTTGCATAAAACATAGAAATCGCAGAATTGATTTCAGGAGTTTTCTGCGCAAATCCGCATAATCTGCGGGAGAAAAGAATTTTATAGAATCCCGCTGATATCGCAAATCACCACAGAATTTATTTCCGGAGTTTTCCGCACAAATCCGCATAATCCGCAGGAGAAAATTTTATAATCCCGCTGATATCGCAGATCACCGCAGAATTGATTTCAGGAGTTTTCTGCGTAAATCCGCGTAATCTGCGGGAGAAAATTTTATAGAATCCCGCTGATATCCCAAATCACCGCAGAATTGTTTTCAGGAGTTTTCTACGTAAATCCCTCGTAATCTGCGGGAGAAAAGGAAAATATATTTTTTTCAACTTCCAATGTGCGAAAAACACCGCAAAAGGGTAGTTTAGCATCCATGAAAACCAAAATAGGCCTTCTGCTCTGTCTAACTTTAACTTTCTGTATTCCAAAACACCAAGTCTCACAGCAAAATTGGTTTAAAGGAAATCTTCACACGCATTCCTATTGGAGCGACGGCGATGATTACCCGGAAATGGTGATGGACTGGTATAAGAGCAACGGGTATGATTTTGTTTCCCTTAGTGAACATAATGTTATTGCTGAAGGTGAAAAATGGAAATTGATTCCAAAAAGCCGCGTGCATGAGGAAGCATTTCAAAAATATCTGGAAAAGTATGGGGAAGAGTGGGTGAATTTCAAGGAAGACACCGGTAGAATCAGCGTGAAACTAAAAACACTCAACGAGTATCGCAAGCTTTTTGACGCGAGTGGAGAATTTCTGATTTTGCAAGCCGAAGAAATTACGGACAGATTTGACGGTAAACCGCTGCACCTGAATGCAAATAACCTTCAGGAATTAATTCCACCGCAAGGGGGAAATTCTGTGACAGAGGTTTTGCAGAATAATATTAATACGGTAATTGAACAACGCGCCAGGTTGGGAGTTCCAATTATGGTTCATGTCAATCATCCCAACTTTGGCTATGCAATTACCGTTGAGGATTTAATTCCTGTAAGAGGTGAAAGGTTTTTTGAAGTGTATAATGGCCATGCCGCCGTGAATAACCGGGGAGATTCTGCTCATATCAGCACCGAGCAAATGTGGGATCTTATCAATTCCGCCAGGATAAAATCCGGCGATGCTCTCCTCTTTGGCCTGGCCACTGATGATGCCCACAATTATCACTTGTTCGGAAGTTCTTACAGCAATGCGGGCCGGGGCTGGGTCATGGTGAATTGCGACGAGCTAACTCCCGAAACATTGATCAATGCCATGGAAGCGGGCCAATTTTATTCAACCACGGGCGTTATTCTGAAAAAACTCACCTTTGAAGATAATCTTCTTTCCATTGCCATCAGGCCGGAATCCGATGTTACTTATGAATTTGAATTTATCGGTCAATTTGCAGGTGAAAGTCCAAAAATTTTGCACCGACAGTCTGCAACTGAGGTCCAGTATCAATTGACCGAAGATGTTGAATATGTACGAGCCCGGATCACTTCTTCCAAGCTCATGGAGAACCCGGTTTATGAAAAGGAACAGGAAATGGCCTGGACACAACCGGTTAGATTCACTTCATCCAATTAGCAACAAGGGAGGCAAGGTTTTCAAAAACAGCGTTAGGATCAGTCTTAGGTACTTTGAATGAATGGTCTCCCCCATCAATTATTTCTAATTTTGATTTCTTCAGCTCTTTGCAGACTTTCTTCATCAAAGCAATGTTGGCCAAAGCATCCCGGGTTCCCTGCAGAAAAAGCATGGGTATTTTTACTTGGTTCAGATGATCAGCTCTTTCCACTCCATCTCTTCCAGGTGCGTGTAATGGAAATCCATAGAAAACCAGGCCTTCCACTCCCAACAACTCTTCAGATTCAGCTTGTGAAGTCATTCTTCCTCCAAAAGATTTTCCACCTGCATAAATCTTCGCTCCCGGCTCCAGGGACTTTGCCTTTTCAACGGCCTTCCTTACTGTAAGTTGGGCCACCGCCGGAACATCCGGCCGCTTTATGCCTTTTTCCATATAGGGAAAATTGTATCGCAGCGTACTAATGCCCTTACTTGCAAGTGTTTCCGCAATCAATTGCATTCCGGTACTGTGCATGGGTGCACCGGCGCCATGACCCAACACCAGCAATCGATCTCCTTTCCCGGACTTTTCGTAAATTCCAGTCACACTGCCTGATTTGTCACTGACTTTGAAACTAATCTTCCTGCCCATTTTGTTAACCTTCGAGGCTATCCACTGTTAATTTGAGATTCAAAGATACAATTCCAACAGACCCTGGTAGTAATCGCCAATCATTGGTGTAAATATTGAATCATCAATTGCTTTTTCAGCGGGCTGGGTACATTCAAATGCCACCAAAGCAATTGCAACAAGTTGAAGTATTTTCCTCATAATTTTTATGAATGATTTGAAGGGAAACTAAATTAGATTTTTCTGATCGAATTGGCAAACTAAAAGCTTCAATTTGATGTAATTGGCGAACGATTGAATATGGACGGCAAATAATGGCCGCTATAGAGGCTGGCCAAATTTATCGAGCATGAAATGATTCAAATTTTCAAGAATCAGGTACAAAGTTATTGTGCCAAGTATGGCACCGGCAATCAGTAACAGCATAATATTAAATGTCTTGAACTTAATATTGATTTGGAGAATATAATTTTCTTTATTATAAGAAAAGTGAGTGATTGAAAGTAAAAAAATAATGATTGCCATCAACGGCAATAGAAGGAATATCAAGGGACTTAGCCAGCCGGTGTAGGGCGATTTATCCATGTTGCCAATGAGTTCTGTAATAGCATTAATTATTCCCAGGTTAATACCCAGCTCTTCTTTCAAGATCATGCTGATGAGCAAGATACCGGGCAAAATAAGGAGAGGAATTCCTATTCTGGCTGAAGTTTGGGTATTCAATATTGTCTTTTTAAGATTCTGATCCGGACTTAATTCAGGATCAGGAACCGGCAGATCTTCCATGTTTTTCATATCTAACTATTTCTTTCAATAATTCAAGATTCAGTTCCGGGTTGCATTTTCTCCTTCACTTTTTGCAATCCCCGCGTACACAGAGATTTAATAGTTCCTTTAGGTTTATCAAGGATTTCCGCGATTTCTTTTATTGATGCTTTTTCAAAATATCTTAGTGAAAGCACCTCGGCATACTTTATTGGTAAATTTTTTATGACTTGCTGGGCCTTAAGGAAGTCATGGTGATCCTGTAACTCCTTTTCCCAAATATCCTTATCTTCTTGTTGGGAAGTAATTAAAGTTTCATTGTTGAAATCTTCAAGATTAATTTTATTTAGTGGTTTATATTTTTTTGACCTGAAAAATAAATTTACTTCATTGGTTGCTATCCGGTACAACCATACTTTATATGAGATCCCGCGGTATTCAAAATGGCTTATTTTAAGGTAAGCCTTCAGGAACGTTTCCGCGGTAACGTCACAGGAGATATCGTAGTTTCCTATACGCCTGAGAATATACTTTTTAATCGGAACAAAATATTGATCATACAATATTGCAAAGTTTTGCTTATCCGATTTTATTCGGTCATAAATCTCTTTGTCATCCATGAAGTATTGGCACGGCCATCTTCAATAATGAAAAGTATTCAAAAGGGTTGCGTATTCCCCGGGCGTAATAATTATCACCCGAAAAAAAGAATACGATTAGAACTTGGAATAGGATCAATAATTAAAGAGCAATCCCTATAAAGGACTTGAATGCAATCCCCATGAGGCCGGTGATGAGCATGGTAATCCCGAGTCCTTTCAATCCGTCAGGCACGTTAGAGTACTTAAGCTTTTCTCGGATTGCAGCCAAAGCCACGATAGCCAAAAACCATCCCACTCCTGAGCCAAAACCAAATACCGTTGCCTCAGCAAGCGTGTAATCTCTTTGGACCATAAAAAGAGAAGATCCAAGGATCGCACAATTAACCGCGATCAATGGGAGGAAAATACCCAATGTGCTGTAAAGTGCTGGTGAAATTTTTTCAATAATCATCTCAACTAACTGTACTATAGCCGCGATAATAGCTATGAACATTATAAACTGGAGAAATTCAAGGCTTATTTCTTCAAATTGTGGGCCGATCCACGCCAGAGCGCCCTCTCTCAGAATATATTCCTGAATAAGCCAATCAAGAGGTACCGTTAGAGTAAGCACAAATATTACCGCCGCACCCAAGCCAATGGCAGTGTTTACTTTTTTGGAAACAGCTAAAAATGAACACATTCCCAAGAAATAGGCAAAGATCATGTTCTCAATAAAAATGGCCTTAATCCCTAAGTTAATCAGCTCCATCTACGGTAATTTTTTTAGTGTTCAACATACCCTGTTTTACTTCTTTGGGCCCAAATGAGTAATCCAAGGATCATAAAAGCCCCAATTGAATCTACCATCATTGCGTTGGTAGGAAAACCGGAAAGTCCTATGGCTGAAAATATTTTGAAGTCAAATAATGATGCGGAACCAAAAAGTTCTCTGAAAAAAGCGACAGTGAGGATAATCCAGGCATATCCGAATCCGCTTCCCATTCCGTCAAGGACACTATCCCAGGGTTTATTGCCCATTGCAAAAGCTTCAAGTCTTCCCATAACTATACAGTTCGTAATAATTAACCCGACAAAAGCTCCAAGCACTTTGTACATTTCAAAGTAATAGGCTTTTAGAATTTCACTTACCACCGTTACCAGCGTTGCAACTACAACCAGTTGTACAATTATTCTAACCCGGTTAGGGATTAGATTTCGCATGACGGAAATGATCAGGTTAGAAAATACAATCACGAACACCACCGCTATCGACATGATGAGCGTTGGCTCCATCTTAATAGTTATTGCTAATGCCGAGCAAATTCCCAATACCTGAACGGTGATTGGATTATCTTCATTCAATGGATCAGTTACAAATTTCTTTCTGCGCTTCGAAAATAATGGTTCTACTTTCTTAACTAATACTTCCTGTACTTGCTCAACTGTTTCTGTACTCATAAAATTCTTCTCCGTTTATCTGGTTAACAAAGTTATACAAGTAAAAGCTTTACAGAGAAACCTGGCTTTTAACTTTCTCGAAATATGGTTTATATGAAGTTAAGTAATCCAGCATCATATTATTGACACCTTTGGCTGTAAGTGTGGCACCCGACATTCCGTCAACCTGGTGCGGCTTTCCTGCAAAGGCATCAATGCTTGCCTGTCCTCCTCCTTTTTCTCCTTTCTGCATTGTCACGCTAACCACTTCACCGGCTTCATTAAGAATCTTCTTGCCCTCAAACCTGGTTTGAATTTCAGTGGTAGCAATTCTTGCACCCAAGCCGGGAGTTTCTGCCTTGTGGGCAAAAGAAACTCCCACAATAGATTCAAATTTTTCGTCAACGGCAACAAAGCCCCAAACTTTATCCCAGAGACCATTCCCATAAATGGGCAAAATATATGCATCCACCTGCAATTCATTTTCTTTATTCATGAATTTGAAAACCGGATACTGTCTGTTTTCCCTGGTTTTCTTGAAGTTTTTTGCAATATCTATATTTTCAGCCTGAATTGGTTTGCCTTTTTCGTCTGTAGTAATCTCATTGCCCCGGGCATCGACTACAACAGATTGAATTCTTTTCCGGTAGATATCCAGAATATCGTCTCCTTTTTGTATTTGCATCACAGCGCTTAGGATTTGTGATTTTGTATCCAGTTCGATTGATTTCTTCTGGGCAGGCCCAAGAACCAGAGAAGTCAATGACAGCAATCCGCCAACTACAATAGTCAATATCGCGGTGAAGATTATGATATATCCGTTAGATCGTCGCACGTTTTAACCTCCTTTTCTTATTTCCCTGTACAACATAATGATCGATGAGTGGCGCAAAAACATTCATCAATAAAATGGCCAGCATAATACCTTCAGGGTATGCTGGGTTAAATACCCGTATAATTACTGTTAATATACCGATAAATATGCCATATATCCATTTACCGCGTTCCGTTTGAGCTGCAGTAACAGGATCAGTAGCCATAAAAACAGTTCCAAACGCAAGTCCTCCAATTACCAGGTGATAATATGCGGGCATCTCCATGTAGGCATTAACAGCAAGCAAATTCACAAAATTTCCCATGGCAAATGCTCCTATAATCACACCCAACATTACCTTCCAGCTTCCAACGCCTGTCGTTATAAGTATTGCCGCGCCAATCAAGCACATCAACGTTGAAGTTTCACCAATTGAACCTGGCAAAAATCCGAAAAACATGCTCGAAAATCTGTAAACTCCTTCATGCCAGCCTGCTCCAAAATTATTCAGAGATGTGACTACACTTTCACCGGTTGTTATTGCCTGGTTAGTCAGAGCCAGGGGTGTAGCACCTGAATATCCGTCAACAGGAGTTTTATCACCAAGGTAGGTCCAAACGTCTCCTGAAATTTGAGAAGGATAGGCAAAATACAGAAAAGCTCTTGCGGTCAGGGCCACATTCAATACATTCATCCCGGTTCCTCCAAAAGCTTCCTTAGCAATCAGGACGGCAAAAATTGCCGCCAACGCAACCTGCCAAAGGGGTATTGTAGGTGGAACTACCAATGGGATCAACATTCCGGTAACCAGGTAGCCTTCGTTTAAGGGATGCTTTCTTATCACCACAAACACAACTTCGACCAAACCTCCCGCTATATAGGATACAAGCAAAATGGGTATTACTACTCTTAGCCCAATCAACCACTTATCTGCCGCCGAAGCATTAAGTTCACCTACTGCAATAAAATGTTGGTGACCAACATTCCATATACCAAATAATAAGCAGGGAAGCATGGCTATGATGACAGTCATCATCAGTCGTTTTAAGTCAATGGCATCGCGTATTTGCACGCCCCTGGGCTTTGTAGTTTCGGAAGGTGAAAAAAGAAAAGTTTCCCCGGCTTCAAAGAGTAAATAAAATCTTTCAAGCTTGCCGCCCTTTTCAAAAAGGGGCCGTTGCTTGTCGAGAAGGTTTTTCAAAAATTTCATTTACTAGCTGGTTTGAATTAATTCTATTCCTTGCCTGAGAATATCCTGGATGTCATGTTTTGAAACATCCACGAATTCACAAAGCGCCAGGTCCTCCTCAATTACTTCGTAAATACCCAGAGCTTCCATGTCATCAAAATCTTCCGCCATTATTGCCTTTACCAGGTACAATGGAAATATATCCATTGGAGTTACTTTTTCAAAAACACCAGTTTGCACGAAGGCTCTTGGTTCGCCCCTGGCATTTGTTGATAACGCGAATTCCTTTTTCGAATTTAAAAAGGATAACAATCCGAACGCACGTTGGAAGCTCAACTTCTGAAAAGTGGGAGTTATCCATCCGAGAAATTCAGCTTTATCGCCTTCGGGCAAAACCGTTATCATATGATCGTAAAATCCCAGGAATCCGGCAGGCTCAATTCTTTTTCCGGTTAAAGCATTGCCGCTTACAAATCTGACATGACTATTCCTGATATTTTCCCGAGCAATTGTATCAATGCAAGCTCCGGAATAAGTTTTGTAATATTTCGGTTCTGCTACTTCAGACCCAACAAATGCGACCAATTTTGAAGCATCATAAATTCCTTCCAGGAACAGAGTCCCAATCTGAACCACGCCAACAGGATTTACAGTCCAAACAATATCTCCTTTACTGATTGGATCAATATGGTGTATCTGAACACCAACGTTTCCTACCGGATGCGGGCCGGTGAATTTGTTGAGCTGGATATTGTTCAAGGCGGAATAAACGGTTGGCATTTCACCAGAACCATTTACATTGAAATGAATTAATCCGGATGTTAGTTTCCTTAGCACATTGATTCCCGCTTGTAATTCTTTTTGATGGTCTTTTAACAATACACCATAATCAGGTGCAAGGGGATGGCTGTCAAACCCGGAAATGAAAATGGATTTAGGTTCAGTTTTTGGATCTGCAACAATTCCGAATGGCCGCTGAATCATATTAGGCCAAACGCCGGTTTTGCTCATGGCTTCGATTATTGTTTGGCGGTCCAGATTGTTAATATCAGACACTGAATATTTTTTAAACTGCAGGCATTTAAATTCATTGTCAGATTTTATTACGATTTCAAGCAGTACTCTTTTTTTGCCCCGCACAATATCCAATACCTCACCACTAACCGGGGAGACGTAGTTTACTCCTTCAAACATTTTATCATACATCAGCGGTTGACCAGCCAGCACTCTATCTCCAATTTCAACAAGTAATTTCGGCCGCTTTAGTCCCATAAAATCGAAGGGCTTTATGGCAAATTTTTCAGGTTGGGTTGGATTTTCTACCTTATTCGAGGCTTTACCAGCTAGATTAATATCAAATCCTCTTTTCAGCTTGATAAATTGGGACATAGTTAGGGTTCAGAGTCGTGTTTTAAACCTACTGAACGAGGGCAAAATTAACAAAATTTTATTCAATTAAAACCGAACTAATCTTTATTAGAAATTATAGACTTTAATTTGTTGAAATGAACTTTGGCCTTAAAATTTTACTAATTTATTGCTTCTACTCCTTCATTCTTTCTGCTGCCAAATTCACTACCATTTCTATTTGATGTTCCATAGTTAAATTGGTAGTGTCAATAACCATTGCATCATCCGCCTGAATGAGCGGGCTTGATTCCCGTGTAGAATCAATTTCATCTCTGTGTGCCAGGTTTTGCATTACCACATCCAAATTTTCTATCTTACCCTGGGCTGCCAGTTCATTTTGGCGTCTGAGTGCCCTGACCTTCAAATCAGCAGTCATAAAAAATTTTAAATCAGCATTCGGAAAAACAATGGTACCGATATCGCGACCGTCCATAATCACGTTTCGGTTCTTACTTAGCATCCTTTGGTTCGAAACCATGGCCTCCCTGAGTTGAGGTACCACACTATACCGGCTTACCAGCCTGTTTATCTCCATGCTTCGGATTTCTTCTTCAACATTTTCGCCATTTAGAATTGTAGTAAAATTGCTATTGGCATCTTTTTCAAAATCTATCCTTATTTCTGAGATACTTTCCTTGATTTTTTCCCTCTCGTCCGGATTAATATTCAATCTTTTTAAATATAGAGCTGCGGCTCTATACATGGCTCCGGAGTCTATGTAGGTGAAGTTCAGTCTCCGGGCAACCGCTTTCGCGGTGGAACTCTTTCCACACCCCGAATGACCATCGATCGCTACAATTATGTTTTTCATTTAGTGAATTGCTGTAAAAGTTTATTATTTTACCAAAATTGATTGCACACCCAAAAGATGGAAATCAAAGGCAGAATAATTGACATTGAAGGTAAGAAAATATTTAAAGGTGTTGTCCGTCTTTCAGAAGGAAAAATAATTTCTGTTGAAGAAATTAATGCGGATGTTCCGGAACAATTTATCTTGCCGGGCTTTATTGACGCTCATGTCCATATTGAAAGCAGCATGCTTACTCCTTCTGAGTTTGCCAGACTTGCCGTTGTACATGGAACGGTGAGTACCGTTTCAGACCCTCATGAAATTGGCAATGTTTTGGGTAAGGCCGGTGTAATGTATATGATTGAGGATGGAAAGAAAACGAATTTCAAATTCTACTTTGGCGCCCCTTCTTGCGTACCGGCCACTCCATTTGAAACCGCGGGTTCCACAATCTCTGTTAATGAAATAGAGGAGCTGTTTCAGTTAAATGAAGTGAAATATCTTGCGGAAATGATGAATTGGCCGGGAGTATTAAATAATGATCCGGAAGTTTTGGCGAAAATCTCCCTGGCTCACAAAATGAATAAGCAAGTGGATGGTCATGCCCCGGGACTTAAGGGAGGTCAAGCTAAAAAATATATTGATGCAGGCATAACTACAGACCATGAGTGTTTCACAAAAGAGGAGGCCCTGGATAAATTAAGTTTCGGTATGAAGGTTATCATCAGGGAAGGCAGCGCTGCAAGGAATTTTGATGCCCTGGCCGATCTCCTTCACGAACACTATGAAAATATGATGTTTTGTTCCGACGATAAACATCCTGATAGCCTGGTTGAGGGCCACATTAATAAACTTGTGGAAAGAGCATTGGCAAAGGGAGTTGATCTTTTCAAAGTTCTTCAGGCAGCCTGCCTCAATCCAATCACACATTATGGATTGGGGGTGGGAAGATTAAGACCCGGCGATCCGGCAGATTTTATTATCGTTGATAATTTTAAACGAGTAAATGTTTTGCGCACATACATCAACGGAATAAATGTGGCTGAGAACGGGACTACAAAGCTGTCAAGGGTACTTTCACCTATAGTTAATAATTTCAATACATCACCAATTGATGCCGGGAGCCTTGCATTAAAATCTAGCGTGAACCAAATCAGGGTAATTGAAGCGCATGATGGCGAGCTTGTAACAACCTCCGGAATTGAGCAGGCAACAAAAATTGACGGGAACATTGTACCCGATGTTTCAAGAGACATTCTGAAACTTGTTGTTGTAAATCGGTATGAAAATTCGAGACCCGCAATTGGCTTTATAAAAAACTTTGGGTTGTCCAGGGGTGCGATTGCAAGTTCTGTTGCTCACGACTCTCATAATATAATCGCGGTTGGGACCAATGATAATGACATTGCAAAAGTTATTAATCTGGTTATTGAAGAAAAGGGTGGAATTGCAGCCATAAATGGAGTTGATTCCAGTATCCTGCCTCTGCCTATTGCAGGCCTTATGTCAGACCTTGATGGTTATGAAGTGGCCAAAAAATATTCCGCATTAGATGTGGAAGCAAAGCAAATGGGCTCCCGGTTATCTGCACCGTTTATGACTCTTTCTTTTATGGCTTTATTGGTAATACCGGAACTAAAACTCAGTGACCAAGGCTTGTTTGATGGTATAAAATTTGAGTTTGTTGATGTGGAGTGTTAATCGGAACTCATGCTCAATTTGAATCCAATTTTTTGGCCGCGGCCTAACTCCTGATTTTGATTAACTTTTTCAAAGAGACTAATGGTTTTCAATTTTGGATAAGGGGGCGCGATCAGATCATTATCAATGGCTGCTATCATAGCCTTTTCAATAAAATATCTTAGCATGGGAGCCGACACTTTGTTAGCTTTTATTTCCGGAAACAAGAAATTAAGTGGTTTTACGCCTTCAATCATGAAATGATTTTCACAATTTACCAACATTCTTGCCACAAGATATCCCGGATCTTCGAGCCGGTTATATTTCAGGGAATCTGCCATAAAATTGTAGATCATAATATGACCAAAATACTTTCTATTTTCTTTCTCACTGATGTAATCACTTTTAAGAAGGTGATATTCTCCATCAAAGGTTATGATGTTGGTGTGCATCATAAAAATTAATAAGTCACCGGAGAACTTAACATGAAATTCGAATTCTCCCTGATCTTTATATTCAACATGAATGGAGGTGTCATCCGGCCTGATAGATTCGCTTAACTCCTGGACTATGCTGATAGCTTCAGTCCTAAGCATTTCAAAAGACTGCTTAACATTGCGGTAACTTAACTGCTTAACCCCCGCCTTTATTTTCAACAAATTGTGAAGTTGATCAATTGCATTGTTACTTTCCATGCTTTCTTTTATTTTAGGTGAAAATTCTAACGAATACTAATTAAATGAAAAATAAACAAGAAGGAAAAGCTGAGAAACTTTTCAAAAAATTAGGTAAAAGACTGGATGGAATGATAGAAGAACTTTCGGATCTTAAGAAAGATGCCGGCAAAGAATTCGGCAAGCGAATGGAAGAAGTAAAAAGAAATAAAGAGACGCTTGAAACGGAGCTTAAGGATTTTGGAAACAAGCACAAGCATAAATGGGGTGAAATTGAAGATAGTCTTGAAAAGGCTGCGGTAGAGTTGCGGAAGGCTTTCTCGGTAGCATTTTCAGGCAGAAAAAAATCTGAGAAAGCCTCTGCAGATTCAGAAACTTCTTCTGATAAAACCTCTCCAAATGGTGCAAATCCGGATACCGGAGGTCCAGCAGAGAATAAAAAGAAGAAGAAATCGAAAAAGAAACAAGCAGCTAAAAAACCGGAAAGCAAGAAGGAAAAAAAGAAGCCGTCCGGTTCGGGGAATAAGGATTCAAAAAAATCAAAAAAAGGCGGTTAATTGTTCAGATTCGAGCGAAATTGCCCACGTACGAACGCCAGGATCAGAACAAAATCCGCAGGTTTTTCGTTAATAATTTGAAAATCAGGCCATTTTAAAATGGCATAAGCATTGTATTAGCATCAATTGTGGGTTTTAACCTTATTGACTATGAAAACAGTGAAAACAACTTTCCGTCTTACTTACACCGAAGACCAATACAAGCGCTCCATGGACTTTGTGGAGGATATGAAGCGCCATCCCAGGAGGGTTTACTGGCTGGGAAAAGAAGGCAAAAGTGACGAAGAACTTGTAATATCTCACATCGCCCACAGGATACTTTCCGGCTTTTATAACAATTATAATCCGAGTTACACCCATAGCCAGATTCTGGCTATGGAGAGTATGACGAACGGGAATAACAACTAAATCCTGTCCAGTACTTTCCGGATTAAGGAATCGACACTTTTTTCCGGATCCTTCGAGAATTTATTTGTAATCCTGTTGGCAATTATCGCGTTTAAACTCAATGTTTCGTGGCCCATTAATCTGCCAAATGCATAGTAAGCGGCAGTTTCCATTTCAAAATTGGTTAGCCACATACCATTTTCGTGAAAATAATTCATCTCATTAAAAAGGTTAGGAATTTTCAAATCAAGTCGGACCTTTCTTCCCTGGGGAGCGTAGAATCCGGGACAAGTTACAGTGTTGCCCACGAGCATATCTTTCCCGAATTTTTTAAACAATTCTTTTGAAGCGGAAACAACATAAGGCGCGTAGGGTAAAGATAATTTTACTTTCAGTGATTCCCCCAGCTTTTGCTCCAGGGAGTTTTGAGGAAGATTATAAAAACACATCAGAGAATCTATTCCTATTGCATTCTCAGAAGCCAGATGCGAATCAACGGGAATATCTTCCTGCAGCGCGCCGGAAGTACCAACCCGAATTATTTTCAGGCTGTTTTTTTTCGTTTTCACCTCCCTTGTTTTCAAATCAATATTCACAAGAGCATCAATCTCCGTGAAGAAAATTTCAATATTATCCGTTCCGATCCCGGTAGAAATTACTGTAACTTTTTTGCCCTTATATCTTCCGGTGTGGGTAATGAATTCCCTTCGATTCATTTCAAAGTCAACATCATCAAAATAATTACTTACGCTGTAAACACGTGAAGGATCTCCTACCGCGATGATTGTGTCAGCGATATCTTCAGGCTTAAGGTTTAAATGATAAACACTGCCATCAGAATTTAAGATCAAATTCGTTTCTGAAATGGGCATTGGGAAACACTTTTGTAAATGTAATTAAAAATGGTTCTGATTTCCTGTTTTCTTATGCAGAAACTTGCTTTGCAGGATTGCCAAACATTACCTGGCTTTTTTCGACATTTGAAACAACTACGGAGCCTGCTCCTATTTTCGCATTTTTTCTAACTATGATCCCCGAAACGATAGTAACACCGCTGCCTATGAAAACTCCTTCTTCAATTATTACTCCCGGATTAATGATGCTGCCTGCGCCAATTTGAGTAAAATTACCCAATTGGGCTTCGTGCTCAATTATTGTTCCCGAATGAAGCAGACAATGGTTGGGAACTTTCGCGTAACTGCCGATAATAACTCCGGCATTTATGAAATTGCCATGTCCAATATGAACTGAGTCCGGAATGATTGCGCTGGAATGGATAGCATTTAT
This sequence comes from Cyclobacteriaceae bacterium, assembly GCA_036397995.1. Classification (GTDB taxonomy): domain Bacteria; phylum Bacteroidota; class Bacteroidia; order Cytophagales; family Cyclobacteriaceae; genus DASWHX01. Next base: position 11,322 of record DASWHX010000091.1, on the reverse strand, counting down.
TGGCATAGACTTATATTCATTAACGAGGGTTTCGATTTGTTTTTTTCTTAGGATGGTCTCATCAAGGGCCACGAAGCTTTCGCTCTTTTCTTTAAGTAATTTTAAATACTCCTCGTTTCCTGTCTTTCCCAGCACCGGTATATTGTTAACTTCTTTGCCAAACAGATTTTCATCATCATCCAGAAACCCTAACACATCAATCCCTGAACTTCTAAATATCTCCAAAGCAGCCTTGCCAATTCCATTGGCTCCGAAAATGATAACCGGTTTAGCCATTTATCTGTTATATTTTTTCAAATATAGCCTTAATTAAGGATTTGACTTGTGGAAGGCCGGAAGCCACCAGCATAAAAAGGAAAGGGTAGAATGAAGTTCTGTATCTCTCCAGGCTTCCGAAATTCGTTATGGATAGGCCCAGCATAATTCCAAGGATTAATGAATAAGCCACTATTACCCATGCTTCCAGACTCCATTTGAATGGATTGGGATTCTTGTAAATGGATAATACTAATATCAAACCAAAAAAAGTTGATTCTGCTGCTGACAGGAACTGAACGAAATTTTTAGCCTGCCAGAGTTGAGGAGCCAGCCAGGAATTATAAATCGCCAATGGTATTTGTGTTATTATCTGCCAAAGATTCCCCGCGCTTTTCGTTGCCAGGTAACTTTGATTGCTTTCTGAAATGATATCGAACCACAATAGTGGATTGAGATATTCATGAAAAACCATCCCGGCCAATGATCCAATTAGCAACAATCCTAAGAATACTGAAATTCTGATGGAAATTTTTTTATTGCTTAAATATTGCCCCCATCTCTTGTAGAAAAAGTACACGAACAAAACGGGCAGCAGGGCTCCAAAATAATAGTATTTCAATTTAATAAGGAGCCAACCTGAAATGGTAAGGATTAGCAAAGAAAAAATCCGGGATTCTTTTTTATGAACCAGATGTAATACCTCAGCTACCATTAAACAAATTGCTCCATTTGCCAGGCTTTCTTTTAACATTCCTGAAGTCCATAAGATGTAAGTCGGCAGCAACAAAAAAGCAAGGGCGGCTTCATATGTTACTTTGGGATAATAGTCATAAATCGCGGCAAAAACTCTGTAGCTGCCAATGAAACTGAAGATTGAAAAGAGGAATGTGGTAAGGTAAATATCTCCACCGGTAATCAGGCTTGAAACCACTATGCACTTAAGAAAGAATATCGCCCGGGGCTGACCAAAATAGATACTGTCCGAAAATCCAAGGTCGGATTTTAGCAGGAATGTTATGGGGTTGGCATAGAATTCCGGAAGAATTTTATGGCTTTGAACCTGGTAACTGATCATGTCACCCATTCCATAGTGGAAAATGTACAGATAAATTATGACCAGCGCGCAATATAACTTTATTAATAAACCAACAGTAAATAAGAAATTCTTTGGGGTAACTAATGAATTGATTTCCATTTAGGATTGATTTTCAGAAAGACAGGTTACTCCAATTTTGCATTGAAGACATTTTTTTAGCCGGCAGTAATTTTCAAATAATTCGATTGACCCCTGAGTGGAAAAAGCGGAGTTTAATTTTAAACCGGCTTTTCCCCATCGCTTTGTAATGCGATTCTTTTCAGGTTGTATTGCCTGAAGTAAATTTATCGCTTTGTCTTTAAATTCATTAAGATCATTTATGACTCCGTAACTGAACAAAAAGGGAACAATTGTGTTGATTGTTATCAGATCAATACTGGCTTTTCCTAACGCGGTATTCCTCGATTTCGATTCTTCTCCAAATAAATAATGACTCTTCCAATAATCCGCGGTTTCCACTCTTAAGATTTTCACTATGTCTGAATAATTACTTATCTCTATTAGCTTACGAAACAGGTTTTGATTGTGATCATAGATAGCGGCCAATTGAGAAATTCGAACAGTTGGAAAATTTGCAGGACGCATCCGCATAAATTTCCAGCCCGGATCAATCGGAGATAAATTGTGTTTCTTTTGCAGGAAATTAAATTCCGTTCTTAAACCCAGATAGTATTCATCATGAATCCTTTGATTTAAGAAACCCGCCACTCCCATTAATAAAGACTCAACTTTAGGAGGAGAAAATGAATATTTTGCGATTAATTTTTGCGAAACCCCCTTTGCCAGCGCGTAAAAAGGATCTTTGTTTACCTTGAATCCTAAATTTGCTGTGAATCGTCTGTAAAATGCTTCTTCCCAATCCCCTTTAAGCGATTCCAATTCGAGTTGTATTTCCGCGCACTTTCTTTGCAATCTTTGTACAGTAGCGTTTTCGAGAGCTGATAGCTGATGAACACCTGACCAATCAATCCTGAAACTGCTGCAAGGAATATCGGTGATATTTTTTATAAGGGTTTCGACTTTGGAGAGTAGAGAAACTGCAACCGTCCCTTTCAGTTCCAGCACGGGAATTTTGTAATCTCCAATATTTACTTCCTGGTCGTGATTCCAAACTACATGCAAAATCACATTCCTGTAAGCTTCATCATTTTGATGACCGTGTTTTCGCCAATCAGATGAATTCACATGAAGTTCTATATTTCCACACCATTCGATGGTATCGAGTCGAATTCTTGCATCGCTGAAATCAGGACCGGAGTCTGAGTTAAGTGTCCCCGGGTTATAAATGGTTAGTTGCTTTCCATCAGAGGTTTTCAGGTTTTGACGGCTAAACCTTTGGAATCTCCAGAGATAAGAAAGGGTCTCTTCGGTCATCCTCAAAGTAACAGATCAGTCCTGGAATTCACTGTTACTATTCTCCCGTTCCCTGGTACTATTATAACTTACCTGTAATTTTTGAAGTGCAAACTCAGGTAGTGAGCCATTTCTTCCTGCAATTTTTTTGCTTCCAGCCTGGCTTTAAGTGCAAAGTTCTTTCCTGCAGACGCGTAAATAATGCTTCGGGATACGGCAACGATTAATCCTACTTTACTGTTCATGCCTACCTCGCTTATTTCCTTTAGGCTGCCACCCTGCACGCCAATGCCTGGAATTAGCAGGAAATGGTCCGGACAAATTTCTCTTACTTTGGAAATAAATTGTGGCTGGGTGGCTCCAATCACATACATGATTTTGTGAGGGCCTCCCCATTGCTGACTTTTCATCAGAACTTCTTCAAAAAGCATGTTTCCTGATTCCATTTTCATTCTCTGAAAATCATTGCTCCCCGGGTTAGAAGTAAGTCCAAGAAGGATTACAAATTTTTCAGGGAAATCAAGGAATGGCTTTACAGAATCTTCACCCATGTATGGAGATACCGTAATGGCATCGGTCCTGAGGTTTTCAAAGAAAGCTCTGGCGTACAGTTTTGATGTGTTGCCGATGTCACCACGTTTGGCATCGGCAATAACAAAAATTTCTTCCGGGATATATTCCAGGGTTTTTCTCAGACTTTCCCACCCCCTGGCGCCCAAAGACTCATAAAAGGCGATGTTTGGCTTATAAGCGATACAAAGATCTTTGGTGGCATCGATTATTCGTTTGTTGAATTCAAAAATTGGGTCGGAGTGCTGCAGTAAATGTTGTGGAATTTTATGAATGTCGGTATCAAGACCAACACACAGGTAAGATTCTTTGGCTTTGATTTGATTGAAAAGAAATTGAATATTCACCCTTAAAAATAAAAAAGCCGCGCATAACCCGGCTTTCTGTTTAGAAATTTCTTTTTACCGCAGATCAATAATTTCGATTCCTTTATGTTTTTTAACATCGAAAACAAAAAAATTGTCTTCAGGGTTAAGGTTTGTAGAAAAATTTTCAACATCATAGTTGTACTTATTCCCCGATTTGTCAAACATAGTCCAGGATTTCAGCATAGAATCTTTCTTATTTACCTGTAATCGAATCTTGAAGTACTGACTATTTTTTGGATCTTCGGGGACGAGGTCTACCACCTGATAAATTTCCCCACCTGCTGCAACGTCATTCAGGTACAAATATTTGAAACCTTCTTTATAAGCATTCAGAATTTTGGTGGGATTAATATCGTTTGTTTCAGGATCGTAGTTATCGATACTCACCTCGTTAACATCCGGGATGTAGGTCCAGACAAACTCGCCATTGTTCACTATCTCTTGCTCTTCCATTAGAAGACGGAATTTTTCTCCTTTGATAACAATTTCTCCTTGAAAATTGTCATTGATTCCTTCGGATTCGTTTATGAGCGAGTATATTATTTTGGCTTTAAAAACAGGGATGTCTTTGTATTTATTGCTTACTGCCTGCAATATTTCGAATGCTTTAGGATCATACTGCGCAAAAGTTATTTTGGCAAGAAGTAATAATCCAATGGCAAGGGTAATTCTTTTTAACATGGATTGAAATTTGCGCAAAGTTAGTTCTTTTCATCCAGATTACTCAATAATTGCTCCAAACTGTACTCGTCAGGAATAAGCACTTCGCGTGCTTTACTACCCTCAAAGGGCCCGACAACGCCGGCCGCTTCAAGCTGATCAATCAGCCTTCCTGCCCTGTTATAGCCCAGCTTCAGTTTTCTCTGAATCAGTGAGGTTGAACCTTGCTGGTGCAATACAATAATTCGGGCAGCATCCTCAAACAACGCGTCTCTTTCCGAAAGGTCCACGTCGCTGATATTGTCTCCACCTTCATCGCCGATAAACTCCGGAAGTTGGTAGGCGTCGTCATAACCTCTTTGACTACCAATAAATTCACAGATTGTTTCAACCTCTGAAGTATCCACGTAGGGACTTTGAAGGCGGTTTATCTCAGAGCCCTGTGACAAAAGCATATCTCCCATACCCACAAGTTGTTCCGCGCCCCCGGTATCCAGAATAATTTTTGAATCTACGCGCGAAGTAACTTTGAAGGAAAGCCTTGCCGGGAAATTAGCCTTTATGAGGCCGGTGATTACATTAACTGACGGTCTCTGGGTTGCAATTACCAGGTGAATCCCGATGGCTCTTGCAAGCTGAGCCAACCTTGCAATTGGACCTTCTACCTCTTTACCCGCTGTCATCATAAGATCGGCAAGCTCATCAACCACCAGTACAATGTATGGCAGAAAGCGGTGCCCCTTTTGCGGATTCAGTTTTCTATTGACAAACTTCTGGTTATACTCTTTGATATTTCTTGTCCCCGCTTCTTTCAGCAAATCATATCGTTGATCCATTTCAATGCAGAGCGAATTCAGGGTTTCTACAACCCTTTTTGTGTCCGTTACTATAGCCTCTTCATGGTTTGGAAGTTTAGCCAGGAAATGACGTTCAATTTTATTAAATAAAGTAAGCTCCACTTTCTTGGGGTCTACGAGCACAAATTTTAGCTGCGATGGGTGCTTTTTATAGATCAAAGAAGTCAGGATCACATTCAACCCGACAGATTTACCCTGACCAGTCGCACCGGCCATCAGCAGGTGAGGCATTTTGGTGAGGTCTACTACATAAAGTTCATTGGAAATTGTTTTACCCAACGCTACCGGTAATTCTTTATCACTCTTCATGAATTTTTCGGTCGCGATTACCGACCGCATATCCACCATTTCGCGGTTCTTGTTAGGAACTTCAATTCCTATTGTTCCTTTACCCGGGATTGGCGCGATGATTCTTATACCTAATGCAGACAGGCTAAGGGCGATATCATCTTCGAGATTTTTTATTTTTGAAATCTTGATACCGGCTTCCGGAACAATTTCATATAGTGTTACGGTGGGTCCGATGGTAGCCTTAATGCTCGAGATCCCGATCTTAAAATTCACAAGAGTTTCAATGATTCTATCCTTATTCTGCTCGAGTTCTTCTTTGGTTACCTGAACCTTGGAAGCATTATATTCATTAAGCAGGTCAATGGTAGGATATTTATACTTAGGCAGATCCAGGGTAGGATCGTAATTTTCCAATTTGGTTGAGACTGCTTCTTTGGCCGGTTCCGCTACAAAAAATGCCGGCTCCTCCTGAACCGGTTCCGGATTTTCTTCAATATCCAATTCCAAAGTCTTCTTTTCCCCTGATAGACTGTCCTCAACCTCAATTTCATTTTCAGCTTCATGCTTTCCATCTTCCATTGCACTAACCAATTCCGCGTCGTCCTCTTTTTCTTCTTCCCAAAGTTCAGGCCCTGCAAGGTTACCGTTTATCAGAACGTTTTCTCCATTCTTATAACCAGGGTTTACAGCAGGTGCTGTTCTGAAGAGAAAAATACTGGTGATGTTAAAAAAGAAGATGATGAAAACGATCAACAAAAAAGATAGAAGCAAATAAGTTCCCCAACCCATCAGGCTATCCAAAAAGAATGAAATTTCATAACCGATTCCACCGCTGAGAAATCCCCACTCATTTACCGTTTCGGAGGAAAATACCAGGTACCCCAGCAACGTACTGATCCAAAAGAGGAAAAATATCATAATGTAAAATGAGCGCATCAGGGAATAGATGCTTTGACGAAAAATTATTTCAAAGCTTAACAGGAAAATAAAAGGCGGAAACAGAAAAGATGCAAGACCAAACCATTTAAAAATAAATGCATTGGAAACTACCGCTCCTGCTAAACCAAACCAGTTTTCAGCCTCCTGACCTGAATCCGTCACCGGGGTTTGCGATATACCATCTACCACACTTTGATCAGCTTCATGGGTAAACAAGTAAGAAATGAATGAAGTAAAAAGGAAAAAGGATACTATCATTAAAAAGAAACCAACGGCTAGATGGAATTTTCGATCAGAGAAAAGACCGGTCTTCACAGAGAACTTCTTTTCAGTGGTCTTCTTTTTGAACGTATTGCTCTTGAAGGTATTCTTAGCCATTTGCGTCTGTAAAATTAATCAATTCAGAATTAATATTAATTGAATTGAATTGATAGGCAAAACTATTTTTGAAATGTATCTTTCAGATATTTGTTAATTCTCCTTACAAGCCCCGGTCCTTCATAAATCAAACCTGTGTATAACTGAATTAAATCCGCTCCAGCTTCTATTTTTTCTTTTGCATCCTTTGGTGATAAAATTCCGCCAACGCCGATAATTGGAAACCCGGCTCCCAATTTCTTCCTGAACATCCGGATCATTTCCGTTGATTTATCTTTTAAAGGCATTCCGCTTAATCCACCTTCATCAATATTGGAAATAATCTTCTCATTTGTCTTAAGATCTTTCCGGTCTATCGTGGTATTGGTTGCAATCAGGCCATCAACACCTGCTTCCTGAATAATTTGAACTATTTCATCCACTTGTTCATCCCTTAAATCGGGCGCCACTTTCAGCCATAAAGAATAATAGGTTGGTTTTGTGTTCATGTGATCCTTAAGTCCTTTCAGCAATCTCCGTAAAGGTTCTTTTTCCTGAAGTTGACGTAAACCCGGTGTGTTAGGCGAGCTTACGTTAATAACAAAGTAATCCACATTGCCGTATAACAAATCCATTGATTTGATATAATCGCTTAAAGCATTCTCATTTGACGTTGCTTTATTCTTTCCAATATTACCACCCACTATTATCCCCGGCATCCTGATTCTTAATCGTTCTGCCACTGAGCGACCTCCTTTGTTATTAAAGCCCATTCTGTTAATCAATGCAAGATCTTTCTTCAACCTGAATAACCGCGGTTTATTATTGCCCGATTGAGGAAGCGGAGTTACGGTTCCAATCTCAACAAAGCCAAATCCAATTGAAGACAGTTCATCAATCCATTCCCCATTCTTATCAAGACCTGCGGCAACGCCAACCGGATTTTTAAACTCGATGCCTAAGATTTTCTTTTTCAATGAATCATCATTAATGCAGAATGTCGCTTCAAGAATCTTTCTTCCAAAAGGAAGATGGTAAGCAACCTTAAGCAGAAAAAAAGTGAAATTGTGAGCAGATTCAGGCGGTAGTAAGAATAATAGAGGTCTGAAAAGAAACTTATACAATGGGAAGTCGTTTGCTCCCAAAGATAAAGTTTATTTGAATTCTTCAGACAGCGATTGGAGTTCTTTGTCCAGATTATTTAAAAAGAAGTCAATATCGGATTCATCAATGCAGAGTGGCGGTTTAATTTTTATCACATTATTAAAGGGGCCATCAGTGCTAAGAAGTACTCCCCGATCTTTCATGTTGTTTATTAGTATTTTTGCTCCATCCGTTGCCGGATCAAGATTTTCATTCCTGATCAATTCAATCCCAAGAAATAATCCTGAACCCCGAACATCTCCAATCATTGGGTACCTTGATTGCAATTCTTTTAACAATTGAAGCATTTTCGAACCCATTGCCAATGCATTGGATTGAAGTTCTTCCTCCTTTATTACTTCCAGCACGGCATTTCCAATGGCGCAGGAAACAGGGTTTCCTCCAAATGAGCTAAAGAACTCCATTCCATTTTCAAATGAACCGGCAATTTCAGGAGTTGTTATAACTGCCGCCAATGGATGTCCGTTGCCAATCGGTTTTCCCAACACCAGAATATCAGGAACTGCATCCTGTTGTTCAAAGGCCCAAAAGTGAGTTCCCACCCTGCCGAAACCGGTTTGTACTTCATCTGCAATGGCAAGACAACCATTTATTTTTATGTGTTGAAATAATTCTTTGAGGTAAGGTCTCGGCAGGGGAACCTGTCCCCCGCATCCCACAATAGGTTCCACAATAAATGCAGAGATGGATTTCTCAGATCGATCAATTTGAGACTTGGCTTCATTTATAAATTCTTCCACTTTTCCCTTAAACCTATATTCGTCTGGCATAGATGCTTTGATAATTTTGTCACTCTGAGGGAAGCCTCCTTTGCCCTGATATTTATAGGGACTTATTTCAATGTCCGCGATTGTATTACCATGATATCCGTGATCCATTACCATTACTTTATCTCTCCCTGTGTAATTTTTTGCCAGCCGAATCGCCAAATCGCTGGCAGCACTACCGGAGTTTACCAGAAAAATCTTATTCAATTTCGCTGGCAGATAATTGCAAAGATTTTCAGCGTAAATGGTGAGCAAATCATAATGATACCGGGTATTCGTATTGAGCTTTGCCATTTGTCGCCGGCCCGCTTCTACTACCTTTGGATGACAATGGCCTACATGCATTATGTTGTTTACCAGGTCGAGGTAGGTCTTTCCGCCAGAATCAAACATAAATTGAAAGGCTGCTGACTCCATCTGAATGGGATGCCTATAACTTAGGGAAAGGGTTTTGCTAATGTGCTTTGCTCTTAACTCAGTAATTTCTTTACCGGATTTCGTTTTTTCTGTCGAAAATCCACAAATCTGATAAAACGACTTCGCCACTTTTCCAGGGTTAAGTTTTCCCCATTTTCTAATCAGATCCCAGGCTGGTTTTTCGCTGACAGTAATGTACTCATTATCCGGATCCTCAATTTTTGATTTTGCTGACTGGCAAACACTTATGCATAATCTTGCGGCAACTAAATAATAAAGCACGGCAATCTCATTTTTCTCCAGCGGGTATTCTGAATGAAAACCTTTCACAATTGGTATTGCCCAGCTTAAAGGATCTTCCTTTCCCATAACCGCGTAAGTAATTGCAATTGCCAGTTCATTTATTACCTGACTGTAGACGGCATCACCGAAATCTATAACCGAGTTAACGCGTTCATCCTTGACTAAAATATTCCGGTCATTCGCGTCACCATAAATAACCGAATGTCTTAGATCCGGTAATAGTGGAACTACTATCTCACTAAATTGCAGCATATAATATTGAACCCATTTCCTATCCTGAGGAGCTGATATCTTATCAAGATATTTACGGTTCAGCAAAGTCCTTTGGATATCCCATTCAAGAGTGCGAGCTTTGAACTCCGGGTGAGAAAAACCATTCATGGCGTTCGTTAGCCGTCCGAGGTAGCCTCCCAATGATTCCATTAAACCCTTCGTGTGGTTAACTTCAGCAAAGTGCTGCCCTTCCAGATAAGTCAATAACCTGATATTCCAGGCTTCACCTTCAATTTCATTTTGAAGCAACAAGTGATTATTGGCTGGAACAACCTTTTGAACATTCAGCGATGGATCTCTTTTGTCAATATATCCAAGGAGGGAATTCTGAGCTTCAAGGAGTTCGGATGGAGCCTGGCTGAGCTTGAGAATAAATTTTTCACCTTGCTTTGTCTTGATTAGAAAATTCTTATCTAGGTAGCCTGCCAACAGCTCAGATTCACAGTCAAGCCGGTAGTTTTTCTTTACTATGGCAGCAGCGTTTATCAAAGTCATTTTGCAACTAAGATAAGCAGCCTTGCACAATTATTGAAGTAAGGGATTTTACTTAATTCCTTTCAGCAGAAATTTGTTTATGGGGACGGCTTTCTTATATCCTGAAACTATTTCTTCAATGAGTTTACTGCCAGTAAGAACCGAGGGAGGCAACTTATAGAAATAGTAATAGGATTTATTGTAAAGCAATGGCTGCTTTTCCGCTGCTTTTTGAAATTCGGGTGACAGTTTTTTGTTCTTATCTCCAAGTATTTCTCCGAACATGCTTTTAAACGGTTTTGCATTAATAAGTTTATTAAATTCAGTGATGTTTTTTACGATATGCCTCCTGAGCTTTTCCAATTGAAGTTTATCCAAATCATGCGATCCGGAATAGACACGAACTTCCTTGTTATTTGCCTGTACATAAAGAGCAGGTTTGGAATATTCTTTTTTCCCGTATTCATTTATTAGTGCGGACATATGAGTTTTATATGGAGACTTGTCTTTAGAAAACCGAATATCACGATTAATCCTGAAAATGGCTTCTTTGGCGGTCATATCCAGATTTGGATGAACGAACCTGAGTGCATCAATCAAATCGTCTATGAATTTGTGGAAAGGTTTTTTCACCGAATTCTCGAAACGAGTTTTATTCGCATGAAACCAGTCGGTAGTGTTATTCTTTTCCAGTTCCCTGAAAAATTTCACAAAATCGTTATTAAAGTAAGTCATTAAAAATGATTTTATTAGGTATTACGTAAATTTCATTGTTTTGATTATAAAACCCTAACTAACTTCTGGGGTGAAATTCCTGGATTACCTGCTTCAGGTAATCCCTGTCCAGGTGAGTGTAAACCTCGGTGGTGGTAATAGATTCATGCCCGAGCATTTCCTGAACAGCGCGTAAATCCGCACCGCCTTCCAACAAATGAGTTGCAAACGAATGCCTGAATGTATGCGGGCTAATGGTTTTCTTTAATCCGGTTTGACGGGCCAGGTTCTTTATGATAGTAAAAATCATGACACGGGTTAGTTTTTTCCCGCGGCGGTTCAGGAAAATATATTTTTCATTTCCCTTAACAATTGACCTGTTGGTTCGCCATTCTTTTATGTAAAGCTGAGTGTACTTTATTGCATCCTTTCCAATTGGCACCAACCTTTCTTTATTTCCT
>DASWHX010000090.1:0-6588 GCA_036397995.1 Cyclobacteriaceae bacterium | reverse complement strand
ATTTCGAAAAGGCCGGTTGCAAACCAGCGATGACTGATTACCCAATTTCCCTGCCACCGAATGTATTTTTGTAGTTTCTAAAGCTTCAAGTAAAGTCAGCGGCGGAAGAATCGTTGGCAGTCGTTTTGCCAGCATGGTCTTTCCCGCACCGGGAGGGCCAATCATTATCACATTATGCCCACCGGCGGCCGCGATTTCCAAAGCACGTTTGATGTTTTCCTGACCCTGCACATCTTTAAAATCCGCATCGTATTGACTGGATTGGTTTGCAAACACTTCTCTCGGGTTCACCGTAACCGGTTCAATCTTTTTATACCCTTTTAGAAATTCTATGGCCTCCGACATATCCGCCACGCCATATACAGGAAGGTCTTTCACTATGGCGGCTTCACGGGCATTTTGTACCGGGAGTATGAAACCTTTGAACCCTTCTTTTCTTGCTTCAATGGCAATGGGAAGAACTCCTTTAATAGATCGTAACTGACCATCAAGTGAGAGTTCGCCCATAATCAGAAATTTTTCCATCTCCGTATCTGACAACTGACCGGAGGCTGCCAGCACACCCAGGGCAATGGGTAAATCATATGCGGAGCCTTCCTTTTTCAAATCCGCCGGGGCCAGGTTTACCACCACCTTTTGCCTGGGCATATAATACCCCAGGGTTTTAATTACCGATTCAACTCGATGAGCGCTTTCCTTAACCGCGTTATCAGGTAAGCCGGAGATATAAAATTTTGTACCTTGAACAATATTCACTTCAATACTGATCCGCTTTGCTTCAACTCCATAAACAGCGCTGCCAAATGTTTTTCCTACCATGAATTTCAAATAATAAAATGCAATAATTTATTAATATAATGCAATCTAAGAAAAGAAATAAGAAAATAGACTTGTAACAGGATTTGGGTTTATTTTTCTTTCTCTGACTTCCCTGTAGGAGTGGCAGGTGAGTTGGCCATCAGTTCAGGGTTTTGCAGTTTCTTCAGTTCTTCCTGCATATCATAAAGCCGGGCCTTGTAATCTTTTTGCTCCGACTTCAGCTTTTCAATTTCTTCTTTGTGCCGCTGGTTTACAAAAAAGGAAATGCCAAAAGCTATAATGGACAAACCAACGCCAAGTGCCGCGACATATTTCATATAAGGAATTTGTCCCTGAAGAGCAAACAATACATCAATGTTTAAACGGTTTGCATCCACATATAAAGCGAAGAGAAACAAGAGCAAGTTGAATACAAAAAAGCTGGTGAAAAATATGAATTTTGGACGCCCCATTTATCTATTTAACAAACATAATCCGATAAAATTGTAAATCTAAATTTTGAAACTAATATTCCTTACATCAGGTTTTTTGAATTTCATGCAATTTTGTATACACACCGGATTTATTCAATAATAAGGAATCATGGGTGCCTCTCTCAATAATCTCGCCATTCTGAATTACCAGTATTTCATCTGCATGCTGTATAGTGCTGAGTCTGTGAGCAATTACCAGTGAAGTCCTGTTTTGCATGAGATTTGATAAAGCTTGCTGCACAAGTTTTTCCGATTCGGAATCCAGTGCTGAAGTAGCTTCGTCAAGAATTAATATAGGAGGATTTTTTAGGATTGCCCTGGCAATGCTAATTCGCTGACGTTGCCCGCCCGAAAGTTTAGTGCCACGCTCGCCCATCACTGAGTCGTATCCCTGATCCATCTCTTCAATAAAATCATGAGCGTTTGCAATTTTTGCTGCTTTTATTACGTCATCCAAAGTGGCTTCTTCCGAACCAAAGGCAATATTGTTAAAGACTGTATCATTGAACAGGATGGAATCCTGGGTTACAATACCCATTATAGCACGGATTGAATCCAGTGTACAATCCCGTATGTCAATGCCATCTATTAGTACAGAACCTTTTTCAGGATCATAAAATCGCGGAACTAAATCCGCCATTGTTGATTTCCCGCCGCCACTTGTTCCAACCAAAGCCACAGTTTTTCCTTTTTCCAATTTAAAATTTATGTTCTTCAGAACCGGTTCGGTTTCGTAAATGAAATCAACATCCCGGAATTCGATACAATTCTCGAAAGGCTTCAGTTGTATAGCATCCGGTTTCTCAGTAATCTCGGGATTGGTATCCATTAAACTGAAAACTCTTTTGGCGGAAGCAAGACCTTTTTGAATTTCACTTAAACCTTTGTTGATGGCTTTAGAAGGATTCAGCACCTGCGAATAAATGGCGATGTAGGTGATAAACTCACTGGCGCTCAATACAGAATTTTCACTCAAAACCAGCGAGCCGCCATAATAAATAATTCCCGCTACAACTGATACTCCCAGAAATTCTGAGATTGGAGAGGAAATTTCACTCTTGATACCAATAGAATCATTCGCTCTCTTAAAGAATTTAATTTCCCGGGTGAATTTCTTCAAAATAAAATTACGCGCATTAAATGCTTTAATAATTCTCATTCCGCCCAGTGTTTCATCGACAATATTGACAATCCGCCCCAACGAGTCCTGACTTTGAATTGCACGCCGTCGCAGCCGCCTGACAATCTCGGCAATCACTCCCCCGGTTATTGGTAAAAGTATCAGCGTGAAAAGTGTCAGCTTCACCGAAATAATGAAAAGTACGATGAAATAAACAATTAAGGTGACCGGTTCCTTGAACAGGTTATTTAATGTATAAGTGATGGTGTAATCAATTTCACTCATATCATTGCTGAACCGTGAAATAACATCACCCCGCTTCTGATTGGTAAAGAATCCCATATGGAGCCGACTCACTTTCTGAAACAACTCAAGCCTGATGTCTCTTAATATTTTTGTTCGCCACTTTGTTCTCACAATCCCGGCAATGGCTCTGAAGAAATTTGTCAAGAAAACACTAACTACCAGAATTATACAAATAAACAGGAGACCAAAAGATTTTCCCTGGTTTTCAATCAACCCAATAAAATAATAATTAAAATATTCAATGATGAAATCCAGGCTGAAAGAGAATTCCGGTTTTTGACTGTAAAGCGCGATTTTGTCCGGCTCAACTTTATCAAATAAGACGTCCAGCAAAGGCATTATCATGGCAAAGTTTGCCACACTAAATAATACCCCAAGCAAGGTGAAAATAATAAAGGGTGGAACTACCCGGCTGTAGGGCCGTGAATAACTAAAAATCCTTAAGAAGGTCTTCATGAAAGCGTCAAAGTTAGGCTATATTATTAAAATTCATGTATACGGCGCGCTATATTCAACCGCATTGATAATGTGAGAATAAGATCATCGCTATTTTGAACCGGAGCATCTGAATCAAGTGTTCGATAAACAAAATCACCGTCCAGAAACAAGTTATGCTTCAGCATAAAAGAAAGGTTGAGTGCGGAATAAGCTACGGTATTTCTTATACCCTGCCCGGTCTCATTGCCATAATTCGAAACTCTTGAGTTGTATGGTTCTATTATATTACCGCCAAAATTCTGACCCGCCGGATCAACACCTTTCATATAGTAAATAAACCTGGCATTTGCCGTAAGTTCTGGTAGGAGTTGGAAGCGGACATTAGCCAGAATTTCCCTGAAGTTTGATCCCAGGGGATGCGCAACCGGCTGCATATAATGCGCATAGTTAGTAAAAATACCTCTATGCGAATAGGTATATGGCCGTGCCTGGTTATATTCAACCTGCAGATCAAGATTATCAACTCCTAGCACATTCAGATATTTTCCTCCCACCTGGAAGGCAAATTTATTTCCCCACCATCCATCTCCGGCAGTAATTTCATCCAACAAAAACTCATCAAAAAGAAATTGTCCGTACACTTCAAACCGGTTCCGGAAAATGTAATTAGCATCCAAACCCAGGATAACATTGTCTTCGCTTCCGTTATATTGCTCGGCGGCCCGGTAAAAGATTACGGGGTTTAAATAGGAAATTTCAAAACCATTATTTCCCAAACTATCTTCTCTTCCAAACATGATGGATTCAAAAATTCCAATGTTAAAATTCTTTTTCACATTAAAACTCAAGTGATGAAAAGCAAAGTATTTATTTGGATATCGCCGCGTTCCGGCAGAACCGGAAAGAGTTCCAAATGCATCAGCTTTCATTTGCGCGAACAGGTTAGTGTATTGAAATTTCCAAACGCGGGTGTTTACTTTAAGAAATGGATATGGGGCGGTGAAATCAGACAAAATCATGCTGCGCATTCCATTGCCAATGAAAAACCGGTCCTGACCAAATTGTACGTTAATGTTTTTGGTTGCATTAAAGCTGATATATCCGCGTGCAGTAAAAAAGTCAACTCCGGAAGTTTTGAAATCCTTCCAGAAAGCTTCGTGAGGAACAACATTAATTTCACTGATCCAGTTACGCGTATATTCGGGAAACCTTGCCTGGTTCTCGGTCAAAAAAGTATAAAAACCAACTTTGTTATCAATCAACGCGCGGATTTCGAATCCACGGGTATTAATAAAAGGCGTGGAAGTGTTACTGGCGTATCCGCTACTTAAATATAAGACCGGATTTGCATGCAGGTCCAGGTCATCAGACTTAACTCCGAGCAAGTCGGCTTTTGTTTTGTAAAAGTGTCTTAAAAAAGGCCGGCGACTGGATTCAACGCCAAAGACCGCCCCATTATCATTCTTCAGGTATTGAGCGTTGAAAATTTCCTTCTTTGACACTCTTGTCATCAAAGAATCGAGCTTCATTCTTAAGAACTGCTGTGAGTATGGACGAAACGCGGGGTGCAAATCTGTTGAAAGACCATTTTGAAGAATATGAAAACGATTCACTAACCCATAGTAATCTTCATTTAAAGACAGGTTGGTATGTTGTGAATGGACAGCCAGCGGAGCAATACCCATCAGGAGAATTAGGAATTTACTCTTCATAAAATTTCAAAGAACCCGAAAATTAAACATTTCAGGGGGTTTAACATAAGGGAAGAATTCATTTGACCATGCTTTTGCCTGCTCATTTTTGTTCTTTAATTCCGATTTATCTAAATTTGTGCCTCTTTTTAAGGTATAACTATGAAAAAGGACATACATCCTAAATACAAAGAAGTAATATTTTTTGATACTTCAAGTGAATTCAAATTCATGACGCGCTCCACAATGACTTCCAGCGAGAAAATTACCTGGGAAGATGGCAAGGAATATCCCTTGATTAAAATTGAAGTCAGTTCCGCTTCTCACCCTTTCTTTACCGGTAAGAAATTATTTGTTGACACTGCAGGCAGGGTTGAGAAATTTAACAAAAGGTATAAGAAATAACTGTGTTAGCTATATTGAATTAATGCGCTGTCCTGAGTTTGCAACTCAGGACAAAAAAATTCAATCCAAAAATTCTATCTCAAGCAAACCAACATTTCTTCCTAAGTAATAATCTCTTGCACTACTGAATACATATTCCTCTGCCTTTTCAACAATACCCGCCTCAACCGGATTGTTATGGATGTATTCTAACTTTTGCCCTGTGAATTCCGAACTAAACAGCTCTTTAGGCTGATTATCCTGTCTCCAAAACTGGTATGTACCATTTCTGCTATTGGCTGCTCCCTCTCGCCTAAATATCTTAAGCATCCATCCTCTCCGGCTCTCTCCGGCATGATTGGTAATTGCCTTGATAATTTCCTTTGAAGTAAACTTCTTAAAGTCCCGAAGTATATCACTGGTATCGCCCTGCTTCGCTGAAACTACAAGATGCAAATGGTTACTCATAATGCACCAACTATGAATTTGCAATCCTCGCTCTTTCTGGCAATGCTTAAGACTTTCAATTACAATGTCTTTATATTCTTTTCGTGTAAATACATCAACCCACTCTACTACTGCAAATGTTACAAAATGTATACCTTCTTTATTTCGGATTTTATAACCTCCATCTGACATAACTTTTCTGTTATGCAGTAATTTTAAAAAGGAATGACGCTTTCGGTATTGAATCAAAGTACCCTTGAATAACGGCAGCAGAAACCGGAAAGGAATCAACACAAAAAATCAAACTGCGATGGCTGGGGAATTACATCCATACATTAGAACAAGCTTTTTTGAGACTTTTTTCTTTGAATAATACAATACAGTATTTGATTGTCCATAATAATTGACTAATCTGGTGTCCTGGGTTTCCCGGATGATCTTAAAGTTAAGTTTTCTGATAAACTCTACCCTAACATATCATATTAGCAAGTTTAGAAGATACATGAAAAAATATGAAATTATGAATAGATTAATCTGGATTTTACTTCCCATGCCATTGTTATTAAGCAATGGCTGTGATGATGAACGTGTTGAGCAAAGTTGTGGATGTGATGGAAAAGCAACATCTATTGCAGCTTGGCAAGATGGCTCTTTGTATAAGAATACGGACAGTGCGGGAAGCTATCTTCCTAAACATGACTTCGGGATATGGTTTTATGAACACGGAGAAGACTACACCTCATGGCCGCACTACTTGTTGATATGCAACGAAGATTCCATTTCAGATTTTGAAGACATTCCAGAGTTCTCTGGGATTCCTGTAAAGTTTTCAGGATTGCTAAAGGATATATGCGGTCCATCTATCGAAAATGACACCATTCATTACATTGTGCTGACAGGCATTGAGCCG
>DASWHX010000089.1:0-17252 GCA_036397995.1 Cyclobacteriaceae bacterium | reverse complement strand
GAATTTGAGCCAAGAAAAACAGGAGACAAGGAGGTTTATACGCATGGCTAGTATGCATTTAAGCGGTCTTGATCCGCTCATCATAACACCGGAAACAAATTTTGTGAACATTGGTGAAAGGACAAACGTTACCGGTTCAAGAAAATTCTTAAATCTTATAAAGGAAGAAAAATTCGAAGCGGCGCTTGAGATTGCGCGTGACCAGGTTGAAGGTGGCGCCCAAATCCTGGATGTGAATATGGATGAGGGAATGATCGATGGAAAAGTTGCTATGGTAAAATTCCTCAACCTGATTGCTTCTGAACCGGATATTGCCAGAATTCCAATAATGATCGATTCTTCAAAGTGGGAGATCATCGAAGCCGGCCTCAAATGTTTGCAGGGAAAAGGCATTGTAAATTCAATCAGCCTGAAAAATGGTGAAAAAGAATTTATTGCTATTGCCAGGAAGGTTAGAATGTATGGAGCTGCGGTAGTGGTAATGGCTTTTGATGAAGCCGGACAAGCAGATACACTGGAAAGAAGAATTGAAATATGCGGAAGGGTCTATAAGATATTAACGGAGCAGTTACATTTTCCCCCGCATGATATAATTTTCGATCCCAACATTTTTCCGGTTGCAACCGGTATGGAAGAACACAGGAGGAGCGCGGTTGATTTTTTCCAGGCAACAAAATGGATTAAGGAAAACTTGCCGGGCTCCTATGTGAGTGGTGGAGTAAGCAATATATCTTTCAGTTTCCGCGGCAATAATGTTGTCAGAGAAGCTATAAATTCTGCTTTTCTCTACCATGCTATAGAGCACGGAATGGACATGGGGATTGTAAATCCAACCATGCTCCAGGTATATGATGAAATACCCAGGGAATTACTGGAGAAAGTTGAAGATGTTTTGCTTAACACCAGGGAAGATGCCACCGAAAGGCTGCTGGAATTTGCGGAAACAGTTAAAGGGAAAGTTAATAAGTCCGAAAGAGACCTTTCATGGAGAAATGACACCGTTGAAAACAGGATCAAATATGCTCTTGTAAATGGTATTATTGAATTTATTGAACCGGATGTTGAGGAATCCAGGAACCAAATGGACAAGCCGCTGTTGGTAATTGAAGGTCCGTTAATGGCCGGAATGGATGTAGTTGGAGATTTATTTGGAGCAGGCAAAATGTTTTTGCCGCAAGTAGTAAAAAGTGCAAGAGTAATGAAGAAGGCGGTGGCTTATCTGGTACCGTACCTGGAAAAGGAAAAAGATGGGAAGAGTAAAGCCAAGGCAAAAATATTAATGGCCACTGTCAAAGGAGATGTGCACGATATCGGAAAAAATATTGTCAGCGTAGTGTTAGCCTGTAATAATTATGAAATAATAGATCTTGGGGTTATGGTGCCTCCGGACAAAATCATAAGTACTGCCATAAGTGAAAAGGTGGATATTGTAGGGTTAAGCGGATTGATAACCCCTTCGCTGGACGAAATGGTTACGGTGGCAGATGAAATGGAGAAAGCCGGGATGGTAATTCCGCTCTTAATTGGGGGTGCCACTACTTCAAGGATTCACACCGCAGTAAAAATTGATCCGAAGTACCATGGTGCTGTTGTCCATGTGCTTGATGCTTCCCGAAGCGTACCTGTAGCCGGTGAACTTATTTCAGATCAAAGGAAAGCTGAAGCCATAAAGAGGATTAAATCAGAATATAAAGGTCTGAGAGAAAATCACGAAAGAAAAAATGTTGAAAAAACTCTGATAAGTTTGCCTGACTCCAGGGCAAATAGATTTAGTGCTGAGTATAAATCCCATATTACAAAACCAAAATCTCCCGGTATTCAACGCTTTGAGAATTATTCTCTGAAAGAAATTAGTGAATATATTGACTGGACTCCCTTTTTTCAAACCTGGATGCTAAAAGGAAAATTTCCTTTTATTTTGGAAGATAAGAAAGTGGGAGTGGAAGCAAAAAAACTTTACGCGGATGCTCAGGAAATGCTCAAAGAAATTATTGCTGATAAATCGCTAATTGCCAATGCGGCAGCTGGAATTTTTAAAGCCAATTCTGAAGGAGATGATTTGATAATCTTTAACGAGGACGGTTCGGTACGGACCAAATTTCATTTTCTCCGGCAGCAAGGCAAAAAAGCAAAAGATTTACCTAATCTATGCCTTTCCGATTTTGTGGCGCCTCTTAATTCAGGAATTGATGATTACCTGGGAGGATTTGCCGTTACGGCCGGTCTTGGCATTGAACCATTAATTGAGAAGTACGAGAAAGATCATGATGATTATAAAAGCATAATGATAAAATCATTGGCTGACAGACTTGCAGAAGCCTTTGCGGAATTGATGCATAAAAAAGTGCGTAAAGAAATTTGGGGATATTGTCCTGATGAGAACTTTTCTGTGGAAGAATTGATTGCTGAAAAGTACAGAGGAATCAGGCCGGCATCCGGATACCCGGCTTGTCCGGACCATACCGAGAAGAAATTACTATTTGATCTTCTGGCTGTGGAAGACAGCACAGGAATTTATTTAACCGAATCATTTGCCATGTATCCGGCTGCATCTGTATGTGGTTTATATTTTGCTCATCCGGAGTCGAAGTATTTCGGGCTGGGTAAAATTCAGAAAGATCAGATCATTGATTATTCGAAACGTAAACATATGAATGTTGGTGAAGCCGAAAAATGGCTTGCCTCAAATTTATCTTATTTATAAGATCATGAAAGTAATTGAACACCTTGAATCTGTAAAAGGTAAAACCTTATTTAGTATTGAGATTCTGCCGCCGTTAAAGGGGGATGGCATTGATGGACTTTTCAAGCATATAGATCCACTTTTGGAGTTTAAGCCTCCCTTTATAGATGTAACCTACCACCGGGAGGAATATGCGTATAGAAGTGTTGGTAACGGTTTGCTTGAAAGGAAAACAATCTGGAAGAGACCAGGTACGGTGGGAATTTGTGCTGCTATCCAAAACAGGTACCATGTAGATACGGTGCCTCATATTATTTGCGGAGGATTTACCGTTGGAGAAACGGAGAATGCCCTGATAGATTTGAACTTTCTGGGAATCGATAATGTCCTGGTGTTGCGAGGAGATGCCATTAAGTCTGAGCCCCGGTTTATTCCCGAAGGAAATGGACACAACTATGCGGTAGATTTACTCTGCCAGGTTGTTAATATGAATAAAGGACTTTATCTCGATCAGGAATTAGCTAACGCTACACCAACCAATTTTTGTATAGGAGTGGCAGGATATCCGGAAAAGCATTTTGAAGCCCCGAATCCAAAGGTGGATATGAAGTATTTGAAAATGAAAGTTGACAGTGGCGCTGATTACATTGTAACCCAGATGTTTTTCGATAACCAAAAATATTTTCAGTTTGTAAAAGACTGCAAAGAAGCCGGGATAAATGTTCCGATCATTCCAGGCCTTAAGCCAATTACATCGAAGAAGCAGGTTAATACTTTGCCAAGTTTGTTTCATATGGACATACCGCCGGAATTATCAGATGAAATTGATAAATGTAAGGATAATAAGACGGCACTGGAGGCAGGTGTGGAATGGTGTGTTCAGCAATCCAGGGAATTGATGGAATTCGGGGTTCCATGTTTACATTATTATTCAATGGGTAAGGCGGAGCCGGTTTTACGAATTGCAAAAGAATTGTTCTGATTATGAAAATTATTGAATGTCCCCGGGATGCCATGCAGGGTATAGAAGTATTTATACCCACTGCAAAGAAAATCAAATACCTGAACCAATTGCTGAAAGTGGGATTTGATACCCTGGATTTTGGAAGTTTTGTTTCTCCCAAAGCTATACCGCAGATGAAAGACACACCGGAGGTAGTAGATAATCTCGAACTGCAAGGCTCAGAAACCAAACTATTGGCCATTGTTGCAAATAACCGCGGTGCTGAGGAAGCGATTAAATATGGAGCGATAAGTTATTTAGGATTTCCGTTATCCATTTCAGAAACTTTTCAAAAAAGGAATACCAATAAGACCATTGTTGAAGCTTTGAATGAGGTTGAAGAAATTCAGAACAATTGCCTAAAAAAAGGAAAGACGTTGGTTGTTTATATCTCAATGGGATTCGGAAATCCTTACGGTGATCCTTATGGCACCGGAATAGTTGCCCAATTCGTGGGGATACTCAACCAGCTTGATATTAAAATTATTTCGCTTGCAGATACCATCGGTGTTTCAAACACGGAAAATATATCCTATTTGTTTTCTACTCTTTCGAAAGAATATCCACACATAGAATTTGGAGCTCACCTGCACTCCAGGCCAGATCAAAGCATTGAAAAAATTGAAGCAGCCTATAATTCGGGTTGCCGTCGTTTTGACGGAGCGATCAAGGGATTCGGCGGCTGCCCTATGGCAGAAGATAGTCTCGTGGGAAACATTGCTACGGAAGCGATCATAAACTTTTTCCGGGAAAAGCAAATCAAACTCCAGCTTAATCTGGAACAATTTAAAGAATCAGTTCGCCTGGCGACACAAGTATTCCCGGTTTAATTACTTTCCGGAATAAATAAATTTGAATTTCTTTCCGGGCAAACCCTTTATAATGCCTTGTATCTCAAGATTCAGGAGCAAGTTCGCCAGGCTGCTCAATGGAATACATGATTTCCAGCTTAATTCATCAATATGCATTTCCTTTTCTTGTAAAAGCGAGATAATTGAGAATTCATTCTCAGAAAAATCGGATTTTACTAATTGCGGCTTTGTTGACTCCAACTGGTCCCAGCCTAATAATTTTGCCATGTCATCAGCGGATGTTACCAGATGTGCTTTGTTATTTTTTACGAGATTATGACACCCTGCGGATGTGTGGCTGCCGACAGGTCCGGGAGTAGCAAAAACTTCTTTATCATAACTGTCGGCAATGTCCGCGGTAATCAATGCTCCACCCGTTTCCTTGGCTTCAATCACCAGAGTGGCGTCTGATATCCCGGCAATAATTCTGTTTCTTTCCGGAAAGTTTGTTGCTTCGGGGATGTCATCAGGGAGGTATTCAGAAATTACACACCCTGAATTCATTATTTCGTGGCAGACTTTAGTGTGGGAACCTGGGTATATCTTGTTATGGCCACCTGCAATTACAGCCCAGGTGACCAGGCCTTCCCTGAGGGCGGCCTTATGGGCGGCAATATCAATACCATAAGCAAGCCCGCTTACAATTACCGCATCATACTTTTTAAGTTCATTAATTATTTGATTGGTAACTATTTTTCCATACTCTGATGCATTACGTGTTCCTACGACGGAAAGTATTCTTTCGCTATTGTAATCAGCAACTCCCTTGTGAAGGAGGATAACAGGTGAGTCTATGCAATGTCTGAGCCTTTTAGGGAAGCTATCATCATTATAAAAAGTGATTTTAACCCCCTCATTTTCAAGAAGTCGCAGCTTTTTTTCTGCAGACTCAAAGTATTTAGTTTGCTTTAATAACTCAATGGTTTTTATTCCAATACCGGGAATTTTTTTGAGTTTGCCAAAAGGACCTGTAAATACCTGTTTAGCACTTCCGCAGTAGGATAAGAGTTGCTTAATGGTTTGGCTTCCGATGCCGGGAATACAAGTAAGGGATATTTGGTAAAAAGACTCCTCTCTCATTCATCATCCCAACTGGGAACGAACTTCCTGCAAAAATACTTTTACTTTGGAGAGGGAATCGATGAGTTCCATGCGGTCTTTCGCGGCCTGGTAATCATTCTTAAGAAAATCCTTTGCTCCTTGCAGTGTAAATCCTCGTTCTTTTACCAGGTGGTAAATGAGTTTCAGGTCTTCAATATCTTCTTTTGTAAATTGCCTGTTGCCTTTTTTGTTTTTCTTGGGATCAATTATATCAAACTCTGTTTCCCAAAACCTAATTAGAGATGTTGCTACATTAAACATCGAGGCTACTTCCCCAATGGTATAATATTTTTTCTCAATTTGCTTTTCTTTATAAGGCATAGGTTTATTGGTTTTGAATATACAGAATATTACCAGAATCACCAATAATCAATGGAGACTCGGGAAAATCTTTTTTTGAAAGTTCTCTTATTATTGTAATTGCATTCAAATCTTCATCCAGTACAGGATATCCTAATTCAATTTGTTTCACTGGAATAATATTCCCGGAAATAAATCTACCCTGCCCGTCGGTTAAAATTTTCATTATTGGTGCAAATCCATTTGGGCCGCGTAAATTAAACCTTGCATAAGTACAAAAATTACCCAGGCTATACGTAATGAATCTTTCCTTGTATACTTCAATCCCCCGTGACACATGCGGCCCATGTCCGAATACAACATCGGCTCCCCAATCGATAACGTTATGAGCAAATTCATAGATGTTTCCTCTGTCTTCGCCGAAAAATATCTCATTTTCCCTGGTAACGTGCTGATATGCGGCACCTTCAGCGCCTGAATGAACAGAAACAATTACAATGTCAGAAATTGAATCAAGATGAGAGACAATTTCCCGGGTCTTTTCCTTATCGTGGATACTTAACGTACCGGTATTAGGTGAAAATGCAGTAAAGCCAATGGTGACTTTATCCAATTCCAGCAAGACAAAAGGTTTATCGACAAAACCGGCATACAAAATCTGCAGGCTATCCAGGCACCTGGCTGTGCTTTGCCTGCCCGTGTTTCCAAAATCACCTGCATGATTATTTGCAACGCTCAGTAAGTCAAATCCTGCAGCAGCAAGATTGGAAGCAAGATATAAAGGCGACCTGAACAAATAACAAGCCTTCGGGTTATTGCAATTTTTTAGTTCGCCGCCCTCGTCAAGCAGTACTCCCTCAAGGTTTCCAAAGGTAACATCTGCCGATTGCAGGATTTCAGCGACACTGCTGAGCAAATACCTGCCGCTATCCGTGGGAAGAAATTCCGGACCGGGGAAATTTGTTCCCATCATAATATCTCCAACCCCAATGATTGAAATCGAATCAGCTGTAATTTCCCCGGTTGCAACCAGCAAGCTGTCTGTCGGTTTTATTTTCGGGATGGTATCAATTTCGGGTAGTTCCGTTATTGAAACAGAAGGCATTTTAATTTGAGCAGAATCGAGTTTACCTTTTTCAGTATCAAGGCTTGAAACAGGCCTTCTTGCTGTCTTGCAGGAATAGAATCCCAGAATTATCGCAATAAAGAAACAAAACGATATCCCCTTCACGCGGTTGATGTAGATGGTTGATAAAAATTTGGAAGCTACAAAAATAGAAGGTTAGCTTAATAGTGCTTAATTTTTTTTACACTAATTATCAACTACTTTTCCACACAATCTTAAAGTGAAGGTTTGATTAATCAAGCGGGACGGTTTCGCGTTTGGCAAGCTCCAGTAACAAGGCATAGGATTCTTCGTCAAGTTCATGCTGGAAGAAGCCAATAGGATTCACATTCTGGTAATCCTTCAGCACTTCATAATGTAAGTGCGCGGATACCGAAAGCCCTGTATTGCCAACCAGCCCAATGGCCTGACCTCGCTTTACCTGCTCTCCTTTCTTGACAAGAAATTCACTCATGTGAGCGTAACGGGTGATGTATCCATATCCGTGGTCTATTTCAACGGTTCGGCCAAACGAATCAGAATAGTAAGCTGCTTTTACAACCCCATTGCCGGTGGCGTAGATTTGAGTCCCTATTTCTGCCATAAAGTCCAGGCCATAATGGGGTCTTACGATTTTCAGAATAGGATGGAATCGCATTCCGTAAATTGTAGAAAGCCTTCGAAGTTCTTTGTTATCTACCGGCTGGATACTTGGAATTGATTGCCACATTCTGTTGCGTTCAAAGGCAAGTTCAACAAGTTCATCAAAAGAAAGACTTTGAATAAATAATTGCCGCTTAAGTTTATCCAGTTTGAGGTAATCAATTAATATTTTTTCCTTGTTGGCCAAATAGGTTTGTACTATTTCAGGAAATTTTTCACTACCACCACTTCCTGCATTCCTTACGCCGGATGATAGAGGTTCTGCTTCCAGGATTATCCGGTAGATGCTTTCATCTCTTTCTGTTATTTGATCCAATTTATTATAGAACCCATCCAGGTCCTGATCAAGCATTTCAATCTTGTTTATGAGATCTTGTCTGGTAGCCGTTCGACTGTTCTCTTTCGGCGTGCCAAATTCATCGCTCAGGTACCACAAAGAACTTGTGGCCAGGGTAAGAGCGCCTAAAAAAAACAAAGTGACTTTCAGCATCTGCTTTCTTCTGCCAGGTCTGTAAGGTTCGTAGTCGCAGGTATCCGGGTTGTAGATGAAGATTCTTTTTGACATCGGGTGGTTGATATTTAGGATGAGGTTATCCGAGTGATTGATTTTCCCGTGATGCCAATTCTAACAATTTTTGATACTCAGCATCGGAAACATCTTGTATAATAAACTGAATGGGATCAATTTTCTTTCCGTCTTTCATAATCTCGTAATGAACATGCGGAGCGGTTGAACCTCCTGAACTTCCCACGTAACCAATAAGTTGACCTCTCTTAATAATTTCACCCTTCTTCACCACGAGCATTTGCATATGGGCGTATTTAGTAACATACCCATAACCATGATTAATCTCAACCTGGTTTCCATAACCGGTTTTCTTCAGACTGGTACCGGCTAAATCAACTACACCATCTCCTGTAGCATAAATGGGAGTTCCACGGGGAGCACTAAAATCAATTCCCCAGTGCATTCGCCGGGCTTTGTAAATAGGATGGATACGCATACCAAATCCGGAAGCAAGCCGGGTTAGCTCCACATTTTGAATGGGTTGAATTGCAGGTATAGCCGCAAGCATATCACTCTTGTTCCTTGCTAACTCAATAATTTCATCATAAGATTTGGTTTGGATATACATACCCTTCTTCAACTTATCAACACGTTCGAAATTATTGATAATGAGTGTCCTTTGTTGCAAATCTTTTTCAGCAAGATTCTTATACCTTTCTGAACCACCCACTCCGGCTGTTCTTATCGTGCTCGGAATCGGATCAGCTTCAAAAATTACTCTATAAATATTGTCATCTCTTTCCTGAAGCGCGGAAAGCATTTGGGAAACATTATCCATTTCCTTTTGAAGAATATCATAATGAAATTTCAACTCGTCATTTTCTTTCCTCAAGAGCGCTTCTTTGGGTGATTCAAAGTATGCATTATAACCGACAACCATCCCCACTGCAAGGATAGTCGCGATTGTCAGAAAGCCTAACAAATTTAACAAGACATCCCAGGTAGAAACTTTTACCCGTTCGTATTTACAAGTCTCAGTATCGTAGTAATATTTTATTCTTGCCATTTTACCTCAGTACGGTAAATTACTATAAT
The DNA here is from genome assembly GCA_036397995.1 of Cyclobacteriaceae bacterium. Taxonomy (GTDB): domain Bacteria; phylum Bacteroidota; class Bacteroidia; order Cytophagales; family Cyclobacteriaceae; genus DASWHX01. The sequence continues at coordinate 7,943 of DASWHX010000089.1, read as the reverse complement.
TTTGACCCCAAATTAAAGGTGTTGCAGAGCTCCCTTGTTAAAGGAATGGTTTAAAACTCTACAAACAGGCTGCAATATAGCAATAATATTTTAACTCAGGGCCAATTAAGGCCGCACTCAGCTTGAAAAAGTTATATGAAATCCTGGCAAATTAGAAGAAAATTTCTCGATTTTTTTAAATCAAAAGGCCATCAGATAGTCCCTTCCTCTCCAATAGTGGTTAAAAACGACCCAACATTGCTGTTTACCAATGCCGGGATGAATCAATTCAAAGACTATTTTCTTGGCAATAGAAATCCTGATTATAAGAGAGTGGTGGACACACAAAAATGTCTTCGAGTGTCGGGTAAGCATAATGATCTTGAAGAAGTTGGTTTGGATACTTACCACCACACAATGTTTGAAATGTTAGGTAACTGGTCTTTTGGTGACTACTTTAAAAAGGAAGCTATCGAATGGGCCTGGGAATTACTTACAAAAGAGTATGGTTTGAACGAAGACAGCCTATACGTTTCTGTGTTTGGCGGCGATAAGGAAGAGAACCTGGAACCTGATCAGGAGGCATATGATCTTTGGAATCAAATTATTCCAAAAGAAAAAATAATTTTTGGCAGCAAGAAGGATAATTTTTGGGAAATGGGTGATGTTGGTCCGTGCGGGCCTTGCTCTGAGATTCACATTGATCTCCGGCCAGAAACAGAAAAGAAACATACACCGGGAAAGGAACTTGTGAATACCGGCAATCCCCTGGTTATTGAAATCTGGAATCTGGTCTTCATACAGTTTAACAGGAAGTCAGACGGAAAATTAATAAACCTTCCGCAAAAACATGTAGATACGGGAATGGGTTTTGAAAGACTTGCTATGGCCATCCAGGGAAAGGTTTCCAATTACGATACAGATATTTTTACTCCAATAATTTCTGAAATTACCAAACTCGCGGGCATCAAATATGGTGAGAATGATAGCAGTGATGTTGCTTTCCGGGTGATATCTGATCATATCCGCGCAATCTGTTTCACAATCGCCGATGGCCAGCTGCCTTCCAATGTGGGAGCCGGCTACGTTATCCGAAGGATACTTCGACGAGCCGTCCGCTACGGGAATACATTTCTTGGATTAAAGGAACCTTTTCTTTATAAGCTGGTGAAAGTGATTGTAAATGAGATGGGTGATTTTTTCTCCGAATTGAAAGATCAAAAGGAGTTTCTTGAGAAAGTAATTATGGAGGAGGAAACTTCGTTTTTAAGAACTCTTGAAAATGGTTTGAAAAGACTTGCTTCAATTAAATCAACTACCAAAGGAAAGTTAATAAATGGTAAATTAGCTTTTGAGCTCTATGACACGTTTGGCTTTCCTCTTGATTTAACAAATTTGATTGCCAGAGAAGACGGCTATTTGGTTGATGAAACAGAGTTTAAGGCTGAAATGGATAAGCAAAAAGATCGATCGAAAGCGGATGCAAAAAAAGTAACCGGCGACTGGGTCGAGCTAATTAGTGATGAGCCTTCAGGTTTCGTTGGGTATGACAACCTGACCAGCGATATAAAGATTTTAAAATACAGAACTGTTAAAGAAAAGGAAAAGAATAAGGTGCAGGCTGTGTTTGATCAAACACCGTTCTATGCAGAGAGCGGCGGCCAGGTTGGAGACACTGGAAGGATTCAATCTGAAAATGAAATGATAACGATCCTGGATACACAAAAGGAAAACAATTTAATTGTACATCTGCTGGAAAAACTACCTGAAAATCCGTCCAGCATTTTCAAGGCACAGGTGGATGGAACCAGGAGAAAAAGTATAATGAATAATCACTCCGCCACTCATTTGCTTCATGCCGCATTGAGAGAAGTACTTGGAGATCATGTTCAGCAAAAAGGATCGTTGGTGGCTGACAATATTCTTAGATTTGATTTTTCTCATTTCTCAAAAATGACTAACGAGGAACTCAATAAGGTTGAAGAAATAGTTAATGAAAAGATTCAGGCCAATATCCAAAGAGATGTTAAGGAAAACATGCCTATCGGGGAAGCAAAAAGGATGGGTGCAATTGCTCTGTTTGGAGAAAAGTATGGGGATATTGTCAGGGTTGTAACTTTCGATCCTGATTATTCCATTGAATTATGTGGCGGCACCCATGTTCCTTTTACCGGCCAAATTGGGTTTTTCAAAATTACTTCGGAAGGTTCTGTTGCCGCGGGAGTTCGACGAATAGAAGCAGTAACCGGAAAAGGGGCAATTAATTTTGTTAAGGGCCAGGTTGAGCTGATCAATAAACTAAAGGAAATATTGAAAGATCCCAAAGATGTCGTTCGATCGGTAAGAACTCTTATTGAAGAAAGCAGCCAATTAGCCAGGGAGGTTGGAGCATTGCAACGGAGGGAGCAGAGAGATGTGAAAGAATCTCTGAAAAAGAAATTAAATACCAGCGGAGGTATAAATATCCTTATTGAAAGAATTGAGGTTCCATCACCGGAGATATTAAAAAACATAGCCTTCGAACTTCGAAGTGAAGTTAAAGATATTTTCCTGGTACTCTGTTCAGTTATTACGGACAAGCCACAAATAGTCGTAGCCATTTCAGATTCGCTCGTGAAATCAAAATCTCTGAATGCCGCTTCCATCGTGAAAGAACTTGCTAAGGAAATCAAAGGTGGCGGAGGTGGACAACCTTTTATTGCAACTGCCGGAGGTAAGGATGCTTCCGGCCTGAACAGAGTCCTTACAATGGGGAGGAAACTAGCGGAGAATATTTAAATTTACTTCTTGTTTTGGCGATTGGTTGAACCCATGGATCTTCCAGCGAATGAATTTTGATTTCGCTCATTAAGTTGCCTTCAAGAATTTTCACCCAGGCGTTCATATATATAATTACATCACTTCTTTTATTCTGCGATAAAGGTTTATCATGGGAAGGAATGATGGCAAGTATTCCCGGGTTAGAAAGTTTCTCCAATTGCCGGATGTAATCAATAGTGAGTCCGGCATTGAGCATAGAATCAATTATCGCATCTATAGGTAACCCGGAGTCGGGACAATATTCCAACACCTGATCATTCCAATCACCCGTTCGTTGCATGGCATATTCATGAATTTGTGCCTTGGTGAGATTCGTAAGTTCCTGAGCCAGATGTCCACAATTACAGCATCCCATATGGCCCCACTGATACGCGGAGCCCGATTCCAGTTTCGATATTGTTTTGCGCAGCGCAATTAATAACTCAATTCCCGGGTTGACCATAAATCTCCGTTTCCAAAAATTATTTTTAAATGTACAAAAATGAAAAATGCTCCTTTCCCTTACATGTCCTTTAATTTGATACAGGATTATGAAACTTCAATCATAAACTATTATCTTAGGCCCCTGTTTTACAATAAAATGATATGGGAAAAGGCGACAAAAAAACCCGGAAAGGGAAAATTTCAATAGGTTCATTCGGAGTTTCAAGATCCAGAAAGAAAATTAAGGCCAGGAAGAAAAAGAAGTCTGGTCGCGGTATTGCTAAGAAAGAACCTAAAATCACTATGGTTCAGCCGAAAAAGACTCCGGCAAAAGTAGAGAAGGCGCCTGCAAAAGTAGAAGAGGCACCGGTCGAAGTAGTTGAAGTACCGGAAGTGGTAGCAAAACTTGAAATCAGGATACCTGAACCTGAGGTTAAGGAAGTTAAAAAAGAATCATCCATAACTCCAGATAAGGCGAAGCCAAAAAGAGTAGATGCTAAACCGGAGAAAGAGAAAGCTAAACCGAAAAAGGAGAAAGCTGAAACCAAGGTGAAGAAGGAGAAAGCTAAACCAAAGAAGGAGAAAGCTGAAACCAAGGTGAAGAAGGAGGCAGTAAAAACTAAGGAAAAAGCGAAGACTAAAGTAAAGAAACCTGCAAAGAAAGTTGTGACCAAAAAGGCAAAAACGATGGCTCCGGGGGCTAAAAAGACAGCGAAGACTACGAAGAAGACAACTAAGAAGTGAAATTGATTTTGACAATTTGGTAAATTGTTTAATTTTGCTACCGATGAAACAAATAGTTAGATATTATTACTCTTATTACGACAGATCTAAGATCTTTCGGAATAGGTGAGTTCTATCTGATTAAAAAAATAAGAAACTAAAGACAGTTAGACCCGGTTCCGAAAGGTGCCGGGTTTTTTATTTCACTATAAACCTAATAACTATGAAACAGATTTACAGTAACTACACAAAAGAGAATCACCTGGTTTGGCAAATACTGTTCGATCGTCAGCTTCAGAAACTACCAAATGCGGCGTGCTCCGAATTTCTGAAGGGGCTTGAGCGGATAGCATTTCAGCCTGAAAAGATCCCGGATTTTGAAATAACTAATTCGCTTTTGAATATTTTGACGGGTTGGAAAATTCAGGCGGTACCGGGCATAGTAGATGACCGTATCTTTTTTGAATTGCTGGCTGCCAAAAGATTCCCGGCAACCACGTGGATAAGAAGGATGGATCAATTGGAGTATCTTGAGGAACCTGATATGTTTCATGATGTATTTGCTCATGTACCACTGTTAACTAACAAAGACTTTTGTGAATTCCTGCAATCACTGGGTAAAATAGCTTTAGAGCACGGCCATGATGCACACGCTATTCATTTAATTTCAAGAATTTATTGGTTCACAGTTGAATTTGGTCTTATCGATGATACAAATGGAAGGAGAATCTATGGTGCCGGAATATTATCATCCAGTGGTGAAACTGATTTTTCATTAAGTAATAAGCCTGTTCATCTTGAGTATGATGTAGATCAGATCCTTGATAGCAGTTATAGAAAGGATATTTTTCAATCAAAGTATTTCATTATCAAGTCATTTGAAGAATTATTTAAGTCCCTGTCCTTAATAAGGAAAGGGTTAAAAGTGAGATTAATGGAAATAATGCGGAAATAGATAATTCCCATATTTTCTATATATTGACGTGATTTTTGAATTAATCTGACCCATGGAAAAATATGATTTAGCTATAATTGGAGCGGGTCCATCCGGTTATGCAGCTGCAATGCGGGCCCTTGACTTCAAGAAGAAAATTCTTTTGATTGAAAGAAAGCGTCTGGGCGGAACAGGTGTAACTAATGGCGCGTTATCAAGTAAAACCTGGTGGGAAATATCCACCGAAACCTCACTTGTTCTCCGGAATCTTAAAAGGTTTAATATGGATCCTCCGCAAATAAATTATAAAGAAATTCAGGGGGAAGTCATTAAGGCCACTGATAGGCGAAAGGATCTTCTGCGCAGTCACATGGAACTGCTGAATGGTTCTGTTTATAAAGATCTTTTAAATTTTGAACTAGGAAATGCAAGGTTAGCCTCTCCGAATGAAATAGAAATTGAAACCCAAAATGGCAAGAAGACCATTTGGTCTGATTATGTTATTCTGGCTACCGGAAGCAGACCACGGGAGTTGCCTCATATTCCCCTGGATGAAAAAATTGTAATGACCAGTGAAGGGATTGAAAAATTAGAAGACTTCCCTGACAGTATGGTGATAGTTGGAGCCGGGGTAATTGGTTGCGAGTACGCTACAATTTTTTCCGGTTTCGGAAAAACAAAAGTAAATCTGATAGATAAGGGGGATAGAATCCTGCCTAATGAGGATGATGATGTGGTAAAAGTGATTGAGACAAATATGGAAGCTAACGGTGTTCTCATTCACAGAAATAGCCGGCTAACAAAGATGGATATTGTTGATGGAAAGGTAAACTACGAATTGGAATATGATGATGGCAGGAAAGAAATTTTTCATGTGGAGAGAGCTTTGTTATCAGTAGGCCGTATTCCCAATTATGAAAATCTTGGACTGGAGGAGATTGGTGTTAATATGGATAAGTCAGGGATCATCGATGATAACACCCAAACCAGTGTGCCCAATATCTACGCGGTAGGAGATATTACTGCCGATATAGCCCTGGTAAATGTTGGCGAGCTGGAAGGGCGTTATGCGGTTGAATGCATTTTTGGAAACCCCAGGCGAAAACTGGTCTATGAGAATATCTCCACTATCATGTTTCTGAATCCTGAAGTTGCAGGAGTAGGGTTGAATGAAATCCAGGCGAAGAAAAAAGGTATTGATTATAAGGTCGCCAGTTTAAGTTATGAATGTATCCCACGGGCAATTGCCCAGCGAAACACCCAGGGTTTCATCAAATTGCTGGTGACCAATGATGAAGAGATGAAAATTCTTGGGATGAGAGTTATTGGTCAGCACTCATCCAGTGCTATACAGGCTGTGGCTTTATTGATAAGTATGGACAAAGGCATTGAAGAACTTGCCGAGTGCGTACATCCGCACCCTTCTATAATTGAGGGAATCCAGGAGGTTGTTCGAATGCTAATGGGCAAGTCATTGTTTAAACCTGATGCCCTGAAAGATAAGATGCGGTGCTCTACCTATTGTAACGGGGTGTATGAAGACATCTTATTCTAGCCTTAAAAGTAAATCGCTACTTCACCTAATTCTTTTCTCTTAAGATCGGGCACATACGTATTTTCTGCAGGGAAACCAACCGGTATAAGGAGATACGGTTTTTCATTCTCTGGCCGGTTTAAAATTTTCGACAGGAATCCCATTGGACTTGGAGTATGTGTTAGTGCAACCAATCCTGCATGATGGATGGCTGCAAGAAGGAACCCACATGCAAGGCCTACACTTTCACTTACGTAGTAATTGTTTTCCTTTGCACCGGATTCTGTCAGGTTATAAAGTTTTCTGAAAACAATAATCAGGTATGGCGCAATTTCCAGAAAGGGTTTCTCCCAGTTTGTTGCCAAAGGCTCCAGGGCCTTAAGCCATTCATCCGGCATCCGCCCGGCATAGCTTTCTCTTTCCTCTTCTTCAGCCGCCTGCCTGATTTTAGTCTTAATAGCAGGATCGGAAACTACGCAAAAAGTCCAGGGTTGTTTATGTGCCCCTGAGGGAGCTGTAGATGCTGCCCGGATGAGATTATCAATTAAATCCCTGGGAATGGGCTGGTCAGAAAAATCTCTAACCGTTCTGCGTGTATCCATAAAGTTAAAAAATTCCTTGCTTCGTTTACCGGCTTCTTCCGGTGAAAATGTTTGCCTTGAATATTCGATGAAAGGATGACCGTTTATTGTTTTTGTTTTCGCCATTTGGTCAGATTTGTGAGCTGTACAAATATAAGTGGATTTGCAACTGGAATTATAGATTTAGCCTGTGATTCAGTATTCTGATAATTCTTAATATTTATGAAGAAAATAAAGCATCCAGAGAACTAAGTATGAAACTTTTGGTTGATGTGCCGGGAGTAGTGTCTCAGTAAATCCAAATGAAGTTAACATCAACGTATGCCACACTTCCACTTTTTTTTGGGTGAAAATTAATTGATTTTCAATGTCTGCAAGTATGGCACACGTAAAAGGCTCAACCGAGACGCTTCCGGAAAGAGTTAACAATATCATAATAAGGAAATTTCAACTTTCCGGAGTTTCTACCGGATATTTGCAACAGAAATCAGTAGTAGAAGTTACTGTCAAATGGAAGTGGCAATTGCCACGGGCGGCGATAGCCAGATTTTAGAGCGGATTGTCGCACAAAAAAGAGAGATATCTCATAAGCTGGAAAATTCTTCCGGCTATTTTTGTTTTAAAGCCTATGCTTTCCAAATAAAAGAATCAGCATGAGTATTTGTTCAATCATTTCATCTTTAAATCATGGGCAAAATTTTGCTGGTGATTCTGCCATAATCAAGAAACGAACGCGGGAATTTTCTGATAGGAGGAAATAAAGATTCCGTTCTGCAGATTCTGACCTAGTTCGAAAAATTCTTCAGCCTTCTGTGCAACAAATAGAAAACTATCAGGTACCATAAGGTTCCTACTATGAGGTGAATTCCAAACTTTGGAAGAGATCCATTAGCCAGTTCAAGACTTCGAAAGCTCCAAAAAGTCGGTATGATTGCAGAGACAAAAGTAA
>DASWHX010000088.1:0-19607 GCA_036397995.1 Cyclobacteriaceae bacterium | reverse complement strand
TGTTTCATTAAAATCTTTCAAATCTTTTTTAAAGAGATAGTAATATTTTAAATGCTTATTCACTACTTCCACCATCGAGTTGGATTGAACACATGCGTGAGGGATTGAGGCTAGCACAACACCAGCTAATTACCTGAAGTGGAGTCCGAAATTTCGAACCGCGTTTTTCCTGTGAATTCAGGGACAGGTTTTCCTGGGGTTGCAGAGTGAATTCTATTTAGCCGACAGCTTCCTATCTACTTTTGGTTTTCATTGCAGCATTGTAATGTCATATTCTGTTGTATTCTTAGCCTGGATGCCAGTTTAATCTGATTCCGGAACAGATTCCGGGCCGGCATTTTACCATTTAATACATCAAAAGGTGTTAGCCCGAACAATTTCCCGTGCGGTTTGTGGTTGTAATCTTCAATGGATTTTTCCAGGTAGAGGAATGTTTCATTAAAATCTTTCAAATCTTTTTTAAAGAGATAGTAATATTTTAAATGCTTATTCACTGCTTCCACCATCGAGTTGGATTGCATGATGTCTTTCTGAGCGCATCCCTCAAAACACTCAGGGCGATTTCACTGGAATACTCCAGGGATGCCTTCCAGGCTAAAATATAGCGGGAGAAATTATCAATCAGCAAATAGACATACATCCGGGTATTATCTAAAGGTTTAAACAAGGTTACATCGGAATGCAAAATCTCCAATGGCCTGGAAGCCCGTATTCCAATTTGCATTTTATGTTTCAATCTGAAGAATTTCCGCTTAATTCCTAACCTTCTGGCATACTTATACCAAGTATTTATACCAACAAATACCGCTTTTTCACGCAAGGCCTGATAATAAACTGACAGCGAGCTCCAGGATTTGAAACGATCGTCCAGCAGGTAATGCTTTATGGTTTTCACTTCCGAATCCAGCAATTGAGCAGGATGTTTGGAACGGCAAAGCGCAGATAGGGATAGTGAACAGTTTTTATCTTCCATCCAATAATACATTTTTGCTGGAGATAGATGTAACCAACGCAGCACTCTTTTCACTCCCAGGGTAGGTTTAACCCTTTGAATGGTTTGCAGAATTAAAGCCGTATGTTGTTTAAGGAGTTCCGCTTTGTTAGCCGCGAGTTGAAAGAGTTTAGCGACGGCAGAGAAGACAAGATAAAATGCTTTAGCCGTCTTGATCAATTTCTTGCGAAGTACAACCTGCCTGAGAAATTCCATATCCTGATCAGCCACAGCATCGCATCCCAGTATTTTGGCATGTTTCCGTACCTAATTTGTGTTTTGAAAGGATTGTTTCTAATGCTTTTTACAGCCCGCTGAAATTGAACTTCGAAAATACTTCCTAAGTTTTCCTTTTGATCTTCGTACCATAAATAAGCTTCACTGATATCATTTTCGGCAGCTTCCGAAATTGAAATGGAGTAAGTCATTTCTTTTTAAAGACATGCTTTTTGACATCCTCCCAGTCCCGAATTTTCATCTTCCCGCTTTCCACTAAACTCAAACGACGTTCTACTTCCTCTTGTTGCCACTGGGGTATTATAGTTTCGTGCTTAATGGAAACATAATCGAGTGTTTTTATGAAATCAAGGAAAGCCCTATACTTACTATCCTCTATGTCAAGGGTCAACTGTCTCATCATTATTCTGTACAAAGGGGAATGTTGTTATGTAAAAATATTAAAATTATTACCAAAATCCAATCCAAACTTAGTCATCTATAAATCTTAATAATGCAACGGGCAGGCCGCTGGCTACCCTGCCGCCCAAGGCAGTAGAAACGATTGGTGCCGCCACTTCGTTTGATGATACCGCCTCCAGCCTCAAAGACCTGATTTTCAAATTTACCTACGACAGCAAAGGCCGGCTGGTGGAAAAGAAAGTGCCGAGTGCGGCGGTGGAATATATCGTGTATGATAATCTGGACCGCGTTGCCCTGACCCAGGACGGCAACCTGAGAGCGCAGAACCAATGGTATTTTACCAAAACCGACCGGCTGGGCCGGCCGGTGTATAGTGGTATTTATACGAATGCCACACAAACCATCAGTGCAGGCGTCCAGGCGCTTCTGAATGCATTGGATTACTCCGCCGACCCCTACTGTGAAAAACCGGAAGTTAACGCCACGTACCATGGCTACAGCAATGATGCCTTTCCCTCATCCGGTACGGAGTTGCTGACGGTAAATTATTACGATGATTACGATTTTGACCGGGATGGGAACGCGGATGTGAGTTATGATGATAATGAACTGACCGGACAGGAAACCAATCTTCTTTCTTCCACCCGTTTCAGGGCCACCGGAAGTAAAATAAAATATCTTGAAGATACAATCTGGATGACCTCGGCAGTTTTCTATGATCACAAGGGAAGGGTCATCCAATCTTATTCAGAACATCATGAAGGCGGAAGTGATCTAACCACCGTGATATATGACTGGGAAGGAAAAAGGCTGAAAAACCAAGTCCGTACAGACACCAGGTAACCTGCAGGGTTCGGGTATAACGAAAATTCTGGAATACGACTACGATGATGGCGGCCGGCTGACGGAAATTACGCAGACCCTGGATTCTGAAGAACCGGTAATAGTTGGCGCTTACCAGTACAACGAACTGGGTCAACTAACCCAAAAGAAACTGCATGAAAAAGCTGACGAAAACTTTTTGCAAACCGTGAACCTCACTTACAACATCCGGGGCTGGCTGAAGCAAATCAACGACCCCGGTAATTTAAGCGCCAGCCAGCTGTTTTGCATGGAACTGCTCAGACTGCGGAGAAGGCACATTTACTGACAATGCTGATTTGTTTAAGCACCATCAATGAAACGGAATGGCGCCTAAGTGTCAAGCTTTCTTGATTTCATCAAGGAAGAAATTCCTGGCCTGCACAAATGCCGATGAACACTTCAAAGAGTTTCCCTGCATTAAGTAAAATTACTATGGTGAGGAAATTTTACTCTCACTTAAATTTTAACTATCGGCAAAGTATGACTGTTCACTGCTCACTGTTCATTCACCATATTCCTACGGATCCGCTCCTCAGAAAAACCGATCCCTTTCAAAAAACTAATAACATGATTTAATTCTTCCTGAATTATAGTACCATCAGAATAAATCATCCCTAAAACGGTTATAACATACCAGTCCTTTTGGGATTCATTCATATTATCCAGCAATTTGTAGATTCGATCCCGGTCTCTCGCGAGTAAATCTTTCAATTTCCTGGCACTGTAATTAAGACCCAGGTAGCCGCCTATCTTTCTATGATATTCCGTTTCTTTAGGGTGGAACTCATCATCAGAATTTGCAACTTCATAGAGGCTAACAAGTATCGCCGTCTTCTGGTCTTGAGTAAACCCGTAAAGTTTATTGAAGCTTTCATTTAGCACCGCATTTTTATTTGATTTTCTGAAGAAGGAGAACATGACCGATTGTTGATTAATGAAATTACAAGGTAAGAAAATTCATTCCAATGGCAATAGATGAGACAAAAAGTCTTAGCCTAACATTGCTGCCAACAAGAATCCCAAATAGGTGCCCAATCCATTTCCAAGCGTGCCGACTAAAATAGCGGGAAGGATGAGATCATTCTTGCCGAAGCTCTTGGCAAGAGCCATCGCCGTGGATTGTCCTCCAATATTTGCCTGTGAGGCGATGGCAACCAGGTGCCAATCCATTTTTAAGAGTGCACCTGTTCCAAAAATTACCAGCCCATGAATAACCATTGCAATCAACACAAAAAGAAATAAAGTCATGGCCAGGGACCCCAGGCCAATCATAGTTGGAATTTCGCAATACGCGCCAACTGTAGCCAGAAAGAAATACACCAGGTACAAGCCGAGGGTTTGATTTCCTTTCATTGTATGAAATCGTTTTATCTGGGCCATAACCAATGAAAAAGTGGTGAGAATAAGAATGGAAGGTATCGTAAAATTAAATGCAGATTGAATATAATTACTCAGAGAATTGGATATCAAAAGAATAAGTATTCCCCAAAAAATTAGTTCAGCAAAAGAATTAAACTGAATATGATCTTCTATGATTTCTTTGTCTAAACTCTTTGTTTCTGCTTTTACCTTATTAGTCCTTGGAAAAAAACGTTGCAAAATCAGGGGACCCTGAATAGTCACAATGATCCACAAGGTGGTCATTACATTATCCACAGCGACTGCGCCGGCAAAAAGATTTCCTTGTTCCATCATCCCGTAATGCAAGGCCACCGCATTAAAATTTAAGCCGCCACCCGTATAGGTTGCCGCGAACATTCCTGACAGCGGAGCTGAGAACTCTCCGAACTCTTTCATTTCAGGAACCAGAAAATAGGCAACAAGGCAGCCAACGAAAGTGCCGGCAGAACCAATAAAAAACATCAGCAGCATGGGTAACCCCGCCTTCGAAAGGTTTTTAAGATTTACATCAAGCAACAAATAAAAAATAGCAAGAGGTGCCATGTAATTTTGGATAACTCCATAAACATTGCCGGCTTCTGTACCTGGTGGCGCAAAACCGGTGTTAGTAACAATGGCCATCAAAATTATTACCAGCAACGCGGTTCCACCGGCTTTGAGAATCGTCTTTTTCACCAGCCATTCTGAAATAATAATCAGGGCGGCAATCATGGAAAAAATATAAAGTGGATTAGTGATGAATTCTTTCATCGGACTTTAGTTTTGGCGGCCTTCTTTTCCAAATATTTCAACGCCTCAAGGTAATGCGAATGCTCCTGCAGGTTAATGGACACCTTCCTGCTGCCGGAAATAATATCTATTTCCCTGTAGTTTCCTGTTTTAGTTTTTACCCTAGTCTCCTTCCAGGTTTTTATTTCTTTTAATGGGATGGAGAATAAGAAAAATCGAAAGGGATAACTTACTGATACCATTTCTCTTCCAAATTCCACACGCTTATAAGTCCAGAAAATCCTGACAAAGATAACAATGGCTAATGGGAACAAGGTTAGTGCTGCCAGGTAGTGGTACCATGGGACATTGATCTGGGTTAGAATAATCCGGAAACTGAAACCTCCCACGGCAATACCGCCTATGGAAAAGATCCCAAGAGAAAATAATGAAGCGGGTTTTGGTTTGCAAACAATCATTGATCGCTAAAGATAATTGCTTATTTTTAAAGCCCTAAATCTAACCTATATGAAGAATCTAACTTGCATAATTTTTAGTTTCATTTTCCTTCTGAGCATTAATGCTTACTGTCAGAATGCCGATATCGAAGCCGCAGTAAAATCAAGAAGCGACCAGCTGGCTAATTCACTGCTCAGCAATTATCCGGTGCGGAATGTTGGTCCGGTTGAGCAAGGCGGAAGGATCTCTGATATCGAAGTTGTACCCGGAAACCCCAAGCATTACTATGTTGGATATGCTTCCGGCGGAATCTTCTACACGAAAAATAATGGCATTACTTTCGATCCCATTTTTGAGAACCAGGGATTCCTGGGTATCGGTGATTTTGCCCTTGCGCCATCAAACCCCCAAATTATTTATGTTGGAACGGGTGAAAAAAACAGCAGCAGGTCAAGTTATGCGGGCTCGGGAATTTACCGCTCAAATGATGGGGGAAAAACATGGAGTCATCTTGGGCTCAGCAATACACAGCACATTGGAAGAATAATAGTTCATCCGACAAATCCGGAAACCGTTTGGGTTGCCTCATTGGGTGCATTATATACTAACAATGTTGACCGTGGGATTTATAAATCTACTGACGGAGGGAAAACCTGGCACAAAACTTTATTTGTCAATGACAGCACCGGTGCCATAGACCTGGTTCTACATCCGCAAAATCCAAATCAATTATTGGCTTCAACCTGGGAACGTTCCAGAAAGGCCTGGGATTTCAAAGAAGGCGGGCCGGGTTCGTCCATTTACAGATCAGAGGACGGTGGAAATACATGGGTAAAATCCGCCGCGGGATTCCCGGAAGGAAATGGGGTTGGCAGGATTGGGCTGGAAATTTCCGCGTCAAATCCTGATATCGTATACGCGTTATTGGATAACCAGGAGGAAACTCGTGAAGAAGTAGTAAGACCTTCGGATGGCAGTCTTCAAATTCAGGATTTTATTAGCATGACCAGAGATCAATTCCAGGCCCTTGATGACAAGAAACTTGATGCTTTTATTCGCAGCAGCGGGTATCCTCAAAAATATAATGCAAGAGTGGTTAAGCGTGAGGTGAGGTCCGGTAAATATGAGCCGAAAGCATTGGCAGAATATTTTGGTGACGCAAACGCGGCCCTGTTTAATACTAACGTGAAAGGTGCGGAAGTCTACCGTTCCGATGACGGAGGTAAAACCTGGAGCAAAGCAAATTCCTACGCCCTTGATGGCGTTTATTTTACTTACGGGTATTATTTTGGGGAAGTAAGGGTAGATCCCAAAGACTCCGACAAGATTTACATTTTCGGTGTCCCATTACTCAAATCACTGGATGGAGGGAAAACCTATCACCGGCTGGATACTATGGGCCGGGTTCACGTGGATCACCAGGCCTTATGGATAAACCCCGATGATCCCGAGCATTTGCTGTTAGGTAATGACGGTGGCCTGTATCAAAGTTATGATGAAGGTGCAAGCTGGCTGCATATAAATAACGTATCTGTCGGACAATTCTATAGCATTAGCGTTGACATGGAAAAGCCCTATAATGTTTATGGTGGATTACAAGATAACGGCGTTCGGAAAGGATCTTCAACCTCTATTCCAAATAGAACTGAATCCTGGGATGGAATTTTTGGAGGTGATGGCATGTTTGTATACGCGGATCCCCGAAATTCCAATACCGTTTACGCCGGCTCACAGTTTGGATTTTATATGCGGCTGAATTTAGAACCCGACGGGCGCCCATCCAGAATTACGCCGCGGCATGATATCGGCGAGCCACCGTTGCGCTACAACTGGAGAACACCCATCATGATCAGCCCGCACAATGCGGATGTTATTTATATGGCTGCGCAAAAAGTCTATCGCAGTATGAATCAGGGTGACGACTGGGAATCTATTAGTGGAGATTTAACTAAAAATCTGCCAAATGGAAATGTGCCTTATTCTACTATTACCAGTATGTCTGAATCAAAATTTAAATTCGGGCTGGTTTACATTGGAACGGATGATGGAAATATTCAGGTTACCAAAAATGGTGGCGGAAGCTGGGAACTGATTAATAATGGATTGCCTGTGCGGAAATGGGTTAGTGGAGTATTTGCATCTCCACATGATGAAGGTACCGTCTTTGCAGCACTGAATGGCTACCGGGAAGATGATTTCAAGACGTATGTGTACATGAGTGCGGATTACGGAAAAACCTGGACTTCTGTAAAAGGAAATCTGCCGGAATCGGTAGCGAATGTAATCATTCAGGATCCCGTGCAGCCTGAATTATTATACACAGGGTTAGATATAGGTTCTTATGTTAGCTTTGATAAAGGTAAAACCTGGTCACTGCTTTCAGGCATTCCCAATGCACCATCCTACGACATGGTAGTGCACCCCAGGGACTACGAACTGGTGGTAGGTACTCATGGCAGAAGTGTTTACGTGGCGGATGCAAAGCCGTTACAAGCGGTAGCGGAAAAGGGTGAATCAACACCGGTAATTGCATTTGAGATGGAAAGCATGCGATACTTTGGCCGATGGGGTGAGCGCAGAAATGAATATACGGAACCCTTCACGCCTTCAACTTCAATAATGTATTACGTGGGAATTCCTGCAAATGAAATAACTGTTACCATAAAAACAGAAAAGGGTGAGGTTTTAAGAGAGATGAAGGCAAGTGGTAAAAAAGGATTTCAGAAATTGAGCTGGGATTTGAAGAAAACGGAATATGATAAGAAAGGGAAAGCAACCGGCAATTTATCATACATAGAAAGGGGTAAGTATACGATAGAGTTGAAAAACGGAACCTCGACCGCTACTACAACCTTCGAATTAAGATAAGAATCTGCTTATTATGTTAGGAGAACTGAAAGACACTGCAGCTTTTTTTTCAAAATCCTTTCCGAAGGACTGCTTTAGGAGGTCAACATTTTATTTAAAATTTATTAACAAAATCTGATACCATAGAATTTTATCTTTACAAATGAAAAAAATCTTGCTTTTCGCTGCTTTGATTTTAGCATTTTCTTGCCGCGTTGAAAATAATAGCTCAAACCTGGTCATTCAATTGCAGAATTATTTGGAAGCAAAAGCCGCTAAAGATAATTCTCACTGGCAATATATGGCCGACACTGTGTACACTTGGTTTGATAAGAAAACCGGAGCGGGCAACATT
Source organism: Cyclobacteriaceae bacterium (assembly GCA_036397995.1). Classification (GTDB taxonomy): domain Bacteria; phylum Bacteroidota; class Bacteroidia; order Cytophagales; family Cyclobacteriaceae; genus DASWHX01. Next base: position 11,343 of record DASWHX010000088.1, on the reverse strand, counting down.
CAGTTGAAAGGGGTGCCGGCATCCGGAATTTGGACCGAATGGGATCAGGAAATGAATGCTTATATAAAATATGACAGCTTAATCCCTGACGATGAAATCCATTCTGTTTCCGGAATATTTTATGAGTTTAACGATTTTTATTCGCTAATTGGAAAGGGACCTACCAAAACAAAGCGAACCTATTGGTTTGACGAGGAAAATTTGATTAAGGAGATCCTGATCGTCTGGGATCCTTCCAACACAATGACAGCAGTTCATTTGAAACCCGTGGTTGAGTGGGTATTAAGAAACGACTCCATTGAAATTCAGGAGTTATATCCAAATGGAGAAATCATTCCTTCAGCTGAAAACGCCCGGAAGTGGAAGGTATTACTGGATAAATACAATAAAGCTGCTGACTTCTGAATCCTGAATCAAATCTCAAACAATTTCCCACCACTTTTCAAGGAAGAGTCAGGGGGAGGTTTCATCTTAAATCGAAATGTGACAATAACCGGAGTTTTAATTCTTTTTTGGAAAAGTTCTGCGGTTATCAGCGGAATCAGCGGAATTAAAAAAAAGCTCCCGCAGATTGCGCGGATTTGTGCAGAATGCTCCGGAAAAGTTCTGCGGTTATCAGCGAGATCAGCGGGAGGAAAAAAGTTTTCCCGGCAAGATAGTGCGGATTTTCGCTGAAAATTGGGCAGGGTACAATAACCCGGAGTTTTATTTCTTTTTAGAAAAGTTCTGCGGTTATCAGCGGAATCAGCGGGAGTAAAAAAGTTTTCCGGCAAGATAGCGCAGATTTTCGCTGAAATTGGTCAGGATACAATAACCTGGAGTTTTATTTCTTTTTAGAAAAGTTCTGCGGTTATCAGCGGAATCAGCGGGAGTAAAAAAGTTTTCCGGCAAGATAGCGCAGATTTTCGCTGAAATTGGTCAGGATAAAATAACCTGGAGTTTTATTTCTTTTTAGAAAAGTTCCGCGGTTATCAGCGGGAGGAAAAAAGTTTGTCACCAGCACTCTCCGTTACACTCATCTTATTCCTACCTTTTTCCCACCCACCTCTTCCAGAAACTCATCGGCCTTTTGCCTTAACTGAGGATAGAAAGCAAGAAATTCATTTTGAAAATCCTTATAGTGTAATTCCAATTCCTTGATAGCCTGATCCATCTTGCTGTCAAATTTCGTTCTGCGGCTCATCCCGAATAATGACCTCCCAATTCCTTCCAGATGCCTATAATTGAAAAGCCAGTTTTCTTTGACCATGTATTTAATCATGTAATTAACTTTCGGCGGCAGGATTTCCTGGTGGTCATTTAATAAGCTATAGCACTCCTGAGTAAATTCTTCCAGCGATTGTTTGGAAAAGGTATTCCAGTTCACAGCCAGAAAATGGTCGTAAAAAATATCCACTATCACTCCGGAGTAATGACGGTATTTTCCTTTTAACTTCGATTTGCTGGCTCTCACAATTTCATGTTGGTCGGTGTATTCATCAATCATCCGGTGCATTAAAATCCCCTTGCAAACCAGTGGTGGAAATACTCCCTTTGGGTTACCTCTCACGAAGTCGCCGATGAAATTGCCGATACGGATATTATCGGAATCTCCGGAAAGATGCAAATGAGCAAGTAAATTCATATTCAATAAAGTTAAGCAAAATCAGATTTATATGTAGCTTTATTATGTCTTAATAACGGTTCTATGAAGAAATTTGCAGCCTTTGTACTTGTAATTGCGGGTCTCACAGCCGTCTATTATTATTTCGCCCGGGAAGAAGAAAACCTGGATGTATCAGAAATCAGATCGTTGCTTAACCGCCAGACTATCTGCTGGAACCTGGGAAATATTGAATGTTTCATGATGGGTTATTGGGAAAGTGACAGTTTAATATTTATCGGGAGGTCAGGAATTACTTACGGGTATCAAAATACTCTTGAAGGATACAAGGAGAGATATTCCGATAAGTCGGCTATGGGTGAATTGAAGTTTGATATAATGGAAATGCGAAAAATTTCTGATGAAGTTTATTTGGTAGTGGGAAAATTCTATTTGGAAAGAGAATCTTTGGAAGATCTTGAGGGTATTTTCACTCTAACCCTGAAAAAGATAAAGGATAAATGGGCTATAGTTGCCGACCATACCACAGGCTAGACGATGATGTCATCTCCTGATATTATTGGCGATGCGCTAAAATCTTTCCATTACCATAAGGATTCAACGCCCCTGATCGTAAATACCAATTACGGCGATGCGGAAGAAATGTTACCGCAGTCATTATACCGTGAAAAGGATGCCATCCCCGACTATGAATGGGTTATGGTGGACCAGGCACGGGGGAAAACTTTGGATATAGGCGCGGGATGTGGTTCTCATTCCCTGCTTCTCCAGGAAAAAGTTTTAGAAGTTGTCGCTGTTGAGATTTCATCAGGCGCTGCTGAAATTGCCCGCTTGCGGGGAGTAATTAATATTAAGAATGAAGACTTTAAAAATTATCAGCATGAAAAATTTGATACCATCACTATGGTAATGAATGGCATCGGAGTGGTAGGCAGCCTGAAAGGGCTCACCGATTCCCTGCAAAAATTCAAAACCATGCTTAATCCTGGTGGCCAGCTTTTGTTTGATACTACAGATATTTCTTACCTTGGACGTAAAACTACTAGCAGTGAATACTTTGGCGAAGTATCTTTTCAGTTTGAATATAAAGGAAGCAAAGGTGCGTGGTTCAATTGGCTTTACCTGGACATTACAACTTTGAGATCCGTCTGTAACTCCCACGGCTGGAAGATGCAAATCATTTATCAGGATGAAGAAGATCATTTTGTAATGAAACTACAGCCCGTTTGAATAAAAAACAAACAACCATTACCTCAGGTACGCTTTCTTCCACTCCCTGTACTTTATCTCCTGCACCTGTGAAATAACATCATGAATTGTTTCAACCCAATATTTACGAGGAGTAACACCGGCAGGATTACCGTTTAACTTTTCGCTGTAGATAATCTTGTGAGTATTCAGATTCAAAAAGGTAAAATACATCGTACCAAGGCTATTTTTAGCATCAAAAGATTCTATGAAAATCATCAGACCTATCCCCGTGAGATCAGTAAAGTCATAGGAATCCAATATGGATTGAATTTTGTCATTGTTAATTTCCTCTCCGAATGAAACTGGCATTATCGCTTCACCAAAACTTAACTTATCGTTATGAATGGTACAGATATTTGGATAATACTCAACGAGTTCGGGTTTGAGTCTAAGGGCTCGGGGCAAAATGCGGTACTTCCGCAGATCATACGCCAGTAAATTGTTCCAGGCCGGGTTAAGAGTTTTGATGAATTCAGCCCCCGGCCAATCTTCCTTATCACCAATAAATTTGGTTTCGGATAAATCAATACCTAAAAAAGCTACTCTAAAATCTCCACTCAGGATGTCTGCAATCGTTGGACTATTTTCTATTTTTTGGGCCTGGGTATGCGAGCTGGAATAGGAAAGAACACATAATAATGCTATGCATTTAATGAACGACATTACTCCTGATTGTGTTTCAATTCCCAATCTCAAAAATCATGCGGAATAATCCAAGCCCAAATCATTTTTGCTTACAATGTGCACGCTAATACCAATTGTTAATCGCTAATTCAATACTTTTGCACTTCTAAACGAGGATGCCCGAATGGGAATGGATAGAATAAGAAATTTTTGCATAATAGCACACATTGACCACGGAAAAAGCACGCTGGCCGACAGGATGCTGGAGCACACTCATACCGTTACAATGCGGCAAATGCAGAACCAGTTCCTGGATAATATGGACCTTGAGCGGGAGCGCGGAATTACCATTAAAAGTCATGCTGTACAGATGAATTACAAATATGGTGGCGAAGAATATATCCTTAACCTTATCGATACACCCGGCCACGTGGACTTCAGCTATGAAGTTTCCCGGTCAATTGCCGCTTGTGAAGGCGCCCTTCTCGTTGTTGATGCAAGCCAGGGAATAGAAGCGCAGACAATCTCAAATCTTTATCTTGCACTTGAACACGATCTGGAAATAATTCCGGTTTTAAATAAAATCGACCTTCCCGGTGCAAACCCCGACGAGGTAATTGATGAAATGGTTGATCTGATTGGTGTTCGCAGGGAAGATGTTATTCTGGCCAGCGCAAAAGAAGGCATCGGAATTGGGGAAATCCTTGATGCTATAGTCGTAAAAATACCTCCTCCTGATGGGGATGTGAATGCACCATTGCAAGCTATGATTTTTGATTCGGCATTTAACTCCTACCGGGGCGTGGAAGTTATGTTTCGTGTTTTTAACGGCTCCTTGCGAAAAGGAGATAAAGTGAAATTTGTTAACACGGGCCAGACTTATGAGGCAGAAGAAATTGGAATCATGAAGATTACCAAGATTCCGAAGGAAACTATTGCCGCAGGTAATGTCGGGTATATGATTTCCGGAATCAAGGTAGCGAAAGAAGTTAAGGTTGGTGATACCATCACCCATGTGGAAAGGCCTTGCAAGGGCGCAATCAAAGGTTTCGAAGATGTAAAACCCATGGTATTCGCGGGCATTTATCCTGTGGATACCTCTGAATTTGAAGAGCTCCGGTCATCCCTCGAGAAATTGCAACTCAACGATGCCAGTCTCGTTTGGGAGCCTGAAACCTCTGCCGCACTTGGATTTGGATTCCGCTGCGGATTCCTTGGAATGCTGCACATGGAAATTGTTCAGGAAAGATTGGAGCGTGAATTTGATATGACAGTCATTACCACGGTGCCATCGGTTCGTTTCTATACGATAAAATCAGATGGAACAAAGAAAGAAATAAATGCACCCAGTGAAATGCCTGATCCGGGCTCAATCCATCATGTTGAAGAGCCATTCATAAAAGCGCAAATCATCACAAAATCAGAATTTATCGGAAACATAATTGCCCTTTGCATGGACAAACGGGGAATCATCAAAAATCAGGTTTATCTCACTCAGGATAGAGTAGAATTGAGCTTTGAACTTCCCCTTTCTGAAACCGTTTTTGATTTTTTTGATAAATTGAAAACAATATCCAGGGGTTATGCGTCTCTGGATTATGAAGTGATAGGATACCGTGAATCAAATATGGTAAAATTGGATATTATGCTGAATGGGGAGAAAGTGGATGCGTTGTCAGCAATCGTTCACAGGGATAAGGCGTATGAATGGGGCAAGAAACTTTGTGAGAAACTAAAGGAATTGATGCCACGGCATATGTTTGAGATTGCCATACAAGCGACAATTGGTACAAAAGTTATCGCTCGTGAGACAGTAAAAGCCATGCGAAAAAATGTTCTGGCCAAATGTTATGGAGGCGATATCACCAGGAAACGAAAATTATTGGAAAAGCAAAAGAAAGGCAAAAAAAGAATGCGACAAGTGGGTAATGTGGAAATACCCCAGGAGGCATTCATGGCCGTGCTAAAAATTAATTAATGATGTCAGCAAACCAGGTGGATAATCTAACTAACATACTCGACGGAAGAGCTACTGCCAATTCCATTCTTGATGAATTGAAGCTGGAGGTTGACAAAATGAAAATGGAAGGGAAGCGACCCCCGCATCTTGCTGTTATTCTGGTGGGAGGTGATGGTGCGTCCCGAACCTACGTGAAAAACAAAGTGGCTGCCTGTGAAAAAGTAGGCTTTCTTTCTACCCATTTGCAATTTGAAAATTCCGTTTCCGAAGAAGATATTCTGGGAGAAATAGATAAGGTAAATAATGACCCTGAAATAGATGGGTTAATTGTTCAACTTCCCCTTCCAGAACAAATTGATCCATCAAAAGTCACTCAAAGAATTCATCCAGCTAAAGATGTCGATGGTTTTACCGTTGAGAATTTTGGCCGTATTGCCTCCAAGCTGCCTGCCTATCAGCCCGCCACTCCGTTTGGCGTTCTTGAACTACTGCGAAGGTACCATATTGATACTACAGGTAAACATTGCGTTATTGTGGGGTATAGCCGTATTGTTGGTGCCCCATTAAGCATGCTGCTGGCCGGCCCGGGAAAGGCAACAGTAACATGCTGTCATATTTATACGAGAAATCTCTCGTTCCATACTCTTCAAGCCGATATCTTGATAGTAGCGGTAGGTAAACCCGGATTAATTACAGGTGATATGGTGAAAGAAGGTGCAGTTGTCGTAGATGTTGGGACCACCCGCGTGCAGGACCTAACCAAAAAAAGAGGTTATGCCCTTCTCGGTGATGTTGTGTTCGAAGAAGTTGCACCGAAAGCAAGCTATATCACACCCGTTCCGGGGGGAGTGGGTCCAATGACAATCGCATCACTGCTCATCAACACGCTGCACGCGGCATCAAAAAATATTTATCCTTAGCATGAAACGCGATTCCCAATTAGAAGTACTTCCATTAATGGAAGCCTTTTACACTATTCAGGGGGAAGGATATCACCAGGGGAAGCCTGCTTACTTTATCCGGCTTGCCGGATGTGATGTCGGATGTCCGTGGTGTGATGTGAAAGAGTCGTGGGATGCTGCAAGACATCCAAAGGCTGATATTGATAAAATTGTACAAGAAGCAGGAAAGTCAAAGGCTGAAATAGCAGTAGTAACAGGTGGCGAACCTTTTATGTACAACCTGCAGTCATTGTCTCATCTCTTGAAAAAATCAGGATTTCGAACCCATATAGAAACCTCAGGTGCATACCCGATTACCGGGAAATGGGATTGGATAACCTTTTCTCCTAAGAAATATAAACCCCCTTTGGCAGAATTTTTGGACAATTGCGATGAGCTTAAGATTGTTGTTTTCAATAAAACTGACTTTAATTGGGCAGAAAAATACGCCCAAAAAACCCATAAAAAGGCTAAATTGTACCTTCAACCCGAATGGAGTAAGGCTAGAAAAGTAATTCCTCTAATAGTTGATTATGTTAAAACCCATCCCAAATGGGAAATCTCGCTGCAAATTCATAAGTACATGGACATACCATAGTACACAGTTATTGTTTGTCTTCAGCTTATTATGGCCAGGCCCAATTCTGGCACAACTCTCTACAAAATCAAAGAAAGCGGAAAAACTATATTACCAGGCTCAATCCAATATCACTTTGCGGGCTTATGACCTTGCAATTCCTTTGTTGAAGGAAGCTGTTGAAAAGGATGAAAACTTTTTGGAAGCACAGTACATGCTAGGAGTGAGTTACAAAATGATGTTCAGAAATGATTTGGCAAAACTTCCCCTGGAAATAGCAAACCAGCTAAATAAGGAAAATAAAGTTCCTGGTGCTAATTTTCATTTGGGAGAAATTTATTTTAAGGAAGAACGATATCAGGAAACAAGCGAATTGATGGAAAGGTTTCTTTCTTCAGATCCTAAAGGATATAATAAAGATGTGGCAGAAGAAATTCTTGCAAATTGCAAATATGCAATAGAAGGAATTAAGAAAAAAATCTCCTTCAATCCGGCGCCACTTCCAGAAAGTATAAATAGATTTCAACTGCAGTATTTTCCGGCCCTTACTGTTGATCAAAAGACACTTTTTTATACCAGAAGGCTTGGTATTAATCCGAATGATGATGAAGATATTGTGGTTTCATTTAAGAACTCCTCAGGTGTTTGGAATGCACCTTTCTCAATTTCAGATAATATCAATACCCGTTATAATGAAGGAACCTGCACAATTTCTGCTGATGGCCGCATGCTTATCTTTACGTCTTGTTTTGGAAGAAAAGGAGTAGGTAGCTGTGATTTGTTTATGAGTGTCAGGGAAGGAAACGATTGGTCTGAACCGATTAACCTGGGAATGCCGGTAAATTCAAAAGCCTGGGAATCTCAACCTTCATTATCTGCCGACGGCAGAACTCTTTATTTTGTTTCAGACAGGGGAGGTGGATATGGCAAAAGAGATATCTGGATGAGTACTCTCAACGATAACAACGAATGGACAACACCTGTAAATTTGGGCCCAAGAATAAATTCCGCTAAAGACGATATCTCCCCCTTTATTCATGCTAACGGGCAAACTCTTTACTTTGCCTCGCAAGGCCAGTTGGGATTTGGTGGCTATGACATCTATTTTACAGAATTAACTGAGGATGGCTGGTCACAGCCCGAGAATATTGGCTATCCAATCAATACCAGTGATGATCAGGTTAGTTTGTTTATAACCGCGGACGGTTCAAAAGGATATTACTCCCATGAGGAAATCATAAATGGCCATCGACTCGAAGGTAAATTATACGAGTTTGACATTCCCCCTGAAATAAGAGTAACGCACAGAAGTAACTACGTAACCGGGAGGGTCTTTGATGCTTCAACCAAAAAGGAAATTAAAGCTGAAATTGAACTTTTTGATTTGGCAAATCAGGCTAGGATTTCGAAAGTTGAATCCGACCGGATGACAGGACAGTATTTTATTGTCTTAACCGAAGGTTCCGAATACGCATTATATGTAAATAAGGTTGGTTACCTTTTTCAAAGTTTATCCTTTAATTATTTAGAGGAAGTGAACCTGGACCCAATAAATATCGACATACATCTTGAGCCCATCACCGAAGGCATTAAGACTACTCTCAATAACATATTCTTTGAATTTGATAAATATGAATTGAAGGAAAAGTCTATTACAGAGCTGAATGAAATAAACCGCTTCTTGTCTAACAATCCTACTCTCAAAATTGAGATAAGTGGACACACCGACAATAAGGGGAGTGACATATATAATAATGAACTTTCACTTAAACGTGCAAAAGCTGTATATGATTATCTGCTGGAATCAGGTATAGAGCGAGTCAGGATGTCTTACAAAGGGTATGGCGCTAATGAACCGATTGTATCTAATGAGACCGAAGAAGGTCAGGCATTAAACCGTCGAATTGAATTTAAGGTCATTACAAAATAAAAGATAATTTTGATGAAGGAGAGGAAGGGAAATATGATAATGCTACTCAGGTATCTGCTGATAATTGCTATTGCGGTTTTTTGCATTATTAACACATTTATCTATCCTATCAGGATTAACACTTCAATTGAAAAAGAAATCGAATTATCAAAAGCAGACAATCCTGACGAGTATTACGACTTTTATGACCGTATCAGAACCCGGGAAGGTGATGCCCGCCCCCAATATCAACAGGGATATAAAGAGATTGCCCTGAAAAAAGCTCTTCAAACAAGTCAAAATCTGCGATTAACAACCCATGAACCTCCGGTTTGGGAATCCTTGGGTCCTGCAAACGTACCAGGCAGAACCCGCGCCATTTTGGTTGATGTATCTGATCCCACTGGCAATACATGGTTTGCCGGTACCGCGGGGGGTGGAATCTGGAAAACATCAACTGGCGGAGTTGGCTGGATTAATAAGACCCCTGAAATTCCAAATCTTGCCACAAATAGCATTGTTCAGGCACCCTCAAATCCTGATGTAATGTACGCGGGATCGGGAGAAGGATACGGTATCGCCGGCTCAATTAAAGGTGATGGTATTTATAAATCTATTGATCATGGTGACACATGGAATCTGTTGACTTCTACCCTGAACGATTACAGATTCGAAAACATCAATAGGATTATTATCGATCCTGATGATGAAAATATTCTTCTGGTTTGCACAAACACTCATGCTCTTGATCCTCAATTTTTTTCCGGAATTCTAAAGTCACTAAATGGTGGTACCACCTGGCAGTTGGTTTATGAGGGCAGTTCTCCGGTTCAGCAGCTTATTCATCATCCATCGGATTTCAACATCCAATATGCTACTCAGTTTGCAAATACTGTCTTAAAAACTGAAGATGCGGGAGAAACCTGGGTACCCGCAAGCACCGGGCTTGTATCTGGCGGCCGAATTGAACTTGCCATAGCATTTTCCGATCCAAACCGGTTATACGCGGCAACAGAAGGAAATACAATTATGGAAGATGGCTCGGAATTATTCGTTAGCTATGATGCCGGACTGTCATGGTCTTTGTTAAAGGAAGTAAACAGTGGCGAAAACTTTAATTGGTTTGGCGGTCAGGGTTTTCACAATAATAGCCTGGTAGTAAATCTCCTCAATGAAAATGAAATTTACGTAGGGGGTATCGATCTTCATAAAATGAAACTGGAAGCCGGCCAGGCAATGGAAGGAAATAGATTGCTTAATGTATTTGAAATTAATTCAGTTCCTTTCCTGGGATGGATTAATTGGGGCGGAGGATTTCTAGGTGGTGGATTTGATACCGGCGAGAAGTGGTTCTCAACCGGAAGCTGGACGGGCTACCCGGAAAATTTTTCACCCTCAGATATGGTTTCCGCAGAAATCCGGTTCGGCAATGGCCTGACCCAAATGGCACATCGTTTTATTGTAGATCCAATTTCCGGTTCTAATAATGATGGGGGAGCCGGCGTTTCACCCCTTGGTCATCACTATGCGGATTATGTGGAGGTTCCTTTTCAGGTATGGGATATTGATAATAATATCCAACTGATGGTGTCATTCCGTGATCAGGAAAGGGATGGTAAATTCAATCTTAATGAAAGGGATGATAATGATGTTGACTTGTTGAATGTTAGAGAGTATATTTTCATTCATGCAATAAGCTATGATCCTGCAAATCCAAATCCGAATATTACGAAGGATGGCGGACATGGCTATAAAAATATCTATTCTATGTGGCCGAAATTGCGCAGAGGATCAATTTGGAATCCTCTCAATCTACCGGATTCCAAAGTGCAGGCTATTTATGGTCCGCTAATGATTGGATTTAAGAGCACTATCAATTTAACATCCGCAAAAGGTATTCTAAGTCTCAACACGGTGCATCCGGATCATCACAATATTATTCCAATTCTTGAAACAGCAAGCACATTTAAATTACTGGATGCTAACGACGGCGGAATCTACCTATCAGACTTATCAACCAATCCCGGGGTTGGAGATTCCAAATGGGTTAAAGCAAGCAATCAAATGGTTACCGGACAATTCTATGGAATTGATAAAAAACCCTCGGCCAATATCTACATTGGAGGACTTCAGGACAATGGCGTTTGGTTATCGGGCCAAAATCCTAATCAATCTGCTAATTATACCCTGAAAATTGGAGGTGATGGAGGCGAAGTGGTCTGGAATTACAGGAATCCTGATAAAGTCATAACCTCTAACCAATATAACAGACTATTCATTTCAACTGATGCCGGAGCAAACTGGAGTACAGTCAGTGGTTATCCGGATAAAGGTGTTGGTAATGCACCATTTATAACTCGAATCGGCAATTCAAAAGTTGCTCCGGACTTAATTTACCTGGTAGGTTCTTCAGGAGTTTCAAGATCTGCTGACTTCGGCAATTCCTGGACTACAACAGCCATCAATAATCAGTGGAGC